>NZ_JBSFFN010000033.1:0-54127 GCF_053596135.1 Streptomyces sp. NPDC001770
CGGCGTCGTCGAACAGACCCGCCGCCACGCCGCCGTCGCCGCCCTCCTGCGCGTCCCCCACGTCGTCCTCGCCGTCAACAAGATGGACCTCGTCGACTGGTCGGAGAAGGGATTCCTGCGGATCACCGAGGACTTCGGCCGGTACGCCGCCGAACTCGACCACTCCCCGGGCGGGTTCACCGCCATCCCGGTATCCGCGCTGACCGGCGACAACGTCGTGGACCGCTCCGCGCACATGGACTGGTACACCGGCCCCACGCTCCTCGACCACCTGGAGACCGTCCGTACCGACGACGGGGAGGCGGACCTCCCGGCCCGGCTCCCCGTGCAGTACGTCATCCGGCACGGCGACGACCGCCACTACGCGGGCCAGTTGGCCACCGGCGAGCTGCGCACCGGTGACGCGGTGGTGGTGCTCCCCTCCGGCGTCACCTCCACCGTCGCCGGCGTCGACCGGCTCGGCGAGCCCGTCGACGCCGCGTACGCCCTGGACTCGGTCTCCGTGCGCCTCGCCGACGACCTCGACATCGGCCGGGGCGACCTCATCGCCCCGGTGGCCGGGGCGCCCGCGCTCACCCGGAGCGTCGACGCCGACGTCTGCCATCTGCACGACCGCACCCTGCGCGTCGGCGACCGGGTGCTGCTCCGGCACACCACCCGTACGGTCAAGGCGATCGTCCAGGACCTGCCCGGCCGGCCCGACGGCAGCCTCACCACCAACGAGCTGGGGCGGATACGGCTCCGTACGGCCGAGCCGCTCGCCGCCGACGCCTACGCCGCCTCCCGCCGCACCGGCTCCTTCCTCCTCATCGACCCCGCTGACGGCGCCACGCTGACCGCGGGCATGGTCCGGTGATCGCGTGCCGACCCCGGGCCGCGCCCCTGCCCTCGCCCTGAAACAGGTCACGCACACCTACCGGCCCGGCGAACCACCGGTGCTCGACCGGCTCGATCTCACCGTCGAGCAGGGCGAGTTCCTCTGCGTGCTGGGCGCGTCCGGCTCCGGGAAATCCACCCTGCTGAGCCTCTTCGGCGGGCTGGAGCACCCCACTTCGGGCACGGTGTCGCTGTCCTCGCCGCGCCCCGCGCTGATGTTCCAGGAGCATGCGCTCTTCCCCTGGCTCACCGCCGGCGGGAACGTCGAACTCGCTCTGCGCTTCGGCGGATCGCCGAAGAACGACCGCGAGGCCGAGGCCCGGCGCCTGCTCGCCCTGGTGCGGCTCCCGGACGCGTACGACCGGCCGGTGCACGAGCTCTCCGGCGGCATGCGGCAACGCGTCGCCCTGGCCCGCGCGCTCGCGCAGGGCAGCCGGGTCCTCCTGATGGACGAGCCCTTCGCCGCGCTCGACGCGATCACCCGCGAGGTGCTCCACGAGGTCCTGCTCGACGTCCGGGAGGCGCGCGGGCTCACCGTCGTGTTCGTCACCCACCAGGTGTCCGAGGCCGTCCGGCTCGCCACCCGCATCGTGCTGCTCTCCTCGCGCCCCGGCCGCATCGCCCACAGGTGGCGGGCCGGTGAGCCCGGGGCCGACAGCGCGACCATCACCGCCCGGCTGCGGGAGGAGGTCCGCCGCCATGCCGCCACCCACTGACCACAGAGAGCGGACGGACCGGAGAGAGCAGGCGGACCGGAAGGAGCGGACGACCGGAACCGCCGCGCTCGCCGAGGGCCTGGACCGGCTGGAGACCGCCGCCCCGGCGGACCCCCCGGCGCCCGGTGGCCCCGTCCGGCGGTACGCCGCCCGCCTCCGCACCACGGTGACCGCCCCGGCCCTCTCCGTCCTCGTACTGCTGCTGCTCTGGCAGGCCGCGTACGCACTCGGCCTCTCCGCCACCCTCCCCTCACCCGCCGCCGTCGCCTCGTCCCTGGACGACGCGCGGCGGGACGGCACGCTGTGGCCGGCGCTCGGCCACAGCCTGCTCCGTACGGTGGCGGGGTTCGTGGTCTCCGTGGTGCTCGGCACCCTCCTCGGGCTGTTGATCCACCGGGTGCGCGCGGCACGCGGCGCGCTCGCCCCGGTCCTCTCGGCGCTCCAGTCGCTCCCGGCCGCCGGTCTCGTCCCGCTCGGGGTCATCGTCTTCGGCGAGTCCGAGGCGGCGGTGTACGCGGTGGTACTGCTCGGGGCCGTACCGTCCGTGGCGGTCGGTGTGGCCGGGGCGCTCGGCCAGATCCCGCCGCCGCTGCTGCGGGCCGGGCGGTCGCTGGGCGCCACCGGGCCCTCCCTCGTCCGGCACATCCTGCTGCCGGCCGCACTGCCGGGCCTGGTGGCCGCGCTGCGGCAGGGCTGGACCTTCGGCTGGCGGGCGCTGATGACGGCGGAGCTGATCACCGCGACCCCGCTGCCCGGCGTCGGCCGACTCCTCAACTCCGGCAAGGAGAACGACGACACCGCGCTCGTGCTCGCCGCCGTTCTCCTCGTCCTCACCGTCGGCATCGTCATGGAGTCCGCCCTCTTCACCCCGGTGGAACGGCGGGTGCTGCGCGCCCGCGGCCTGCTCCCCGCCCGGCCCTGAACCCGAACTTCCCCTCCGCGTACCTCCGCACGCCCCGAAAGGCACTCCCATGAGCACGGCCTCCTCCCCACCGCCGAAGGTCAGCGTCGTCGTCCCCGTGTACAACCCGGGCCCGCACATGGACGAGCTGATCGACTCGCTGCTGCACCAGACGATGTCCCCGCGCGAGTTCGAGGTGATCTTCGTGGACGACGGTTCGACCGACGGCACCGGAGCGCGGCTCGACCGGCTCGCGGCGGAGCACCCGCACTTCGAGGTGGTGCACATACCCAACTCCGGCTGGCCCTCGCGCCCCCGCAACCTGGGGATCGAACGCGCCCGGGGGACGTACGTCCAATTCGCCGACAACGACGACTGGTTCGGCACCGAGGCGCTGCAACGGCTGTACGCCTACGCCGAGGAGAACGGTTCCGACGTCGTGGTGGGCCGGATGGCCGGCCGGGGGCGAGGCGTCCCCCGGGAGCTGTTCCGCAAGAACCTCCCCGACGCCCGCCCCGAGAAGAGCGCGCTCGTCGACAGCCTCACCCCGCACAAGATGTTCCGCCGGTCCTTCCTGCTGGACCACGGGCTGCGCTTCCCCGAGGGCAGACGCCGGCTGGAGGACCACGTCTTCGTGATGGCCGCCTACTTCGCGGCCCGGCGGATCTCGGTCCTCTCCGACTACGTCTGCTACTACCACGTGGCCCGCCCCGACCACTCCAACGCCGGGTTCCGCGCCTTCGACCCCACCGGGTACTTCGGCAACCTCCGCGAGGCGCTCGACATCGTCGACGCGAACACCGGACCCGGCGCCGTACGCGACCGGCTCCACCGGCGGTGGCTCCGGGTCGAGACGGTGGAGCGGCTCAGCGGAAAGCGGTTCCTGGACGCCCCCGAGGAGTGGCGCGCGGACTTCTTCCGCGAGGCCCGCGCCCTCGTCGCCGAGCGGTTCGGTCCCGGGGTCGCCGCCGGGCTGCCCGCCCGCCAGCGCGCGGCGGCCGAGCTCCTCGTCCAGGACCGGATCGACGCCGTACGCGAACTCGCCGCCTGGGAGCGGGCGGTCCGCGCCGGGGCCACCGTCTCCGCCCCGTCCGCCGAGGAGATCACCGCCACCGGCGAGCTGCTCTGCGGCGGCTCCCCGCTCACCTTCACTCACCGCGCGGACGGGACCGACGCACTGACCGTGCCCGTCCCCGGCATCCCGGCCGAGGCGCTGGACGTCACCAAGGCACTGCGGAACGCCAGGATGGACGTGCTGGCCCGGCGCAGGGGCGGCGCCGAGGAGTTCTTCGTCCCCTCGGAGACCAGCCTCACCCGGGTCCCGGCCCCGGGCACCCCCGGCGGCTTCCGGACCGTCCACACCACCGTCGCCCGCCTCGCTCCCGACACCCTCAACTCGGGCCGCAACGCCGGCACCTGGGACCTCAAGGTGCGCATCAGCAGCTGCGGCTGGCAGCGCGACGCCCCGCTGCCGCTCAGCCTCCTCATCGCCACGGACGGTGCCCCGCCCGTGCTCACCACCCCTCCCGCACGCCCCGTCACCGTGCTCCGCCTGAAGCGGGCGGCCCGGCGCCGGGCCGCCGCCCTGCTGGCCCGGCTGCGCGCGCTGGTCTGAGAGAAGCCCGGGAGAACGCGAGAACGGCCCCAGGAGATGTCCTCCTGGGGCCGTTCGTCGTACGTACCGACCCGGGCGCGTGGTACCGGGCCGGTGGTCAGCGGTGCTTACGCGCGGCGGCGGGCCACCTCGTACAGCACGATGCCGGCCGCGACACCGGCGTTCAGCGACTCGGCGCCACCCGGCATCGAGATGCGGACACGGTAGTCACAGGTCTCGCCCACGAGGCGGCCGAGGCCCTTGCCCTCGCTGCCGATCACGATGACGACCGGACCGGACAGCTGCTCCAGGTCCTCCACCGTGTGCTCACCGTCGGCGGCCAGACCGACGACCGTGAGGCCCGCCTTCTGGTAGCCCTCCAGCGCGCGGGTCAGGTTGGTGACCCGGGAGACCGGGGTGCGCGCGGCCGTACCGGCCGAGGACTTCCAGGCACCCGCCGTCATACCGGCCGCACGCCGCTCGGGGACGACCACGCCGTGGCCGCCGAACGCCGACACGGACCGGACGATTGCACCCAGGTTGCGCGGGTCGGTGACCCCGTCGAGCGCCACGATCAGCGGGTCCTCGCCGTTGTCGTACGCGGCGGCGGTCAGGTCCTCCGGGTGCGCGTACTCGTACGGCGGGACCTGGAGGACGAGGCCCTGGTGGTTCAGGCCGTTCGTCATCCGGTCCAGCTCGGGGCGCGGGGCCTCCATGAGGTTGATGTTGCCCCGGTCGGCGGCGAGCTTGAGCGCGTCACGGACCCGCTCGTCGTTGTCGATGAACTGCTGGACGTAGAGCGTCACCGCGGGGACGCCGTCGCGCAGCGCCTCGAAGACCGGGTTACGGCCGACGACCATCTCCGAGGTGCCCTTGACGCCGCCGCGCCGCGGGGCGGGGCGACGGGCCGCGGCCTGCTTGGCCGCGGCGTTCGCGATGCGGTTCTTCTTGTGTCCCTTGCGGGCGGAGGCGGGCGGCGTCGGGCCCTTGCCTTCGAGGCCACGGCGTCGCTGCCCACCGCTGCCGACCTGCGCGCCCTTCTTGTTGGACGTGCGGCGGTTCCTGCGCTGGCTGTTCCCGGCCATGACCTACCTGTTTCGTTGCTTCAGAAATGCTTCTACAAGTGAAAGTGTGCCGCCCGGACGGCCGGGCGGCACATTCGCGCCTCTGGACGCGGTGCGAGGAGCGGTGCTCAGCGCGGTCCCAGCGACCACCGGGGACCGCTCGCGCTGTCCTCGATGACCAGCCCGGACTGGTTCAGCTGGTCGCGGATCGCGTCCGCCGCCGCCCAGTCCTTGCGCTCGCGGGCGCCCTGCCGCTGGTCCAGCACGAGCCGTACGAGCGTGTCGACGACGCCGTGCAGGTCCTCGCCCCGGTCGCTCTCGCCCGCCCAGTGCGGGTCGAGCGGGTCCAGGCCGAGGACGCCGAGCATGGCCCGGACCTCGGCGAGGCGGGCGATCGCGGCTTCCTTGTCGTCGGCGGCGAGCGCGGAGTTGCCCTGCCGGACGGTGGTGTGGACGATCGCGAGCGCCTGCGGGACGCCCAGGTCGTCGTCCATCGCCTCGGCGAAGGCCGGCGGCACCTCGGGGGCGGGCTCGACCGTCTTGCCCGTCTTCTCGGTGACCCGCTGCGCGAAGCCCTCGATCCGCGCGAACGCGGACTCCGCCTCGCGCAGGGACGCCTCGCTGTACTCGATCATCGAGCGGTAGTGCGCGCTGCCGAGGTAGTAGCGGAGCACGATCGGGCGCCACGCCTTGACCATCTCGCTGACCAGCACGGAGTTGCCCAGCGACTTCGACATCTTCTCGCCGGCCATGGTGACCCAGCCGTTGTGCACCCAGTACTTGGCGAAGGTGTCGCCGTACGCCTTGGACTGGGCGATCTCGTTCTCGTGGTGCGGGAAGATCAGATCGATGCCCCCGCCGTGGATGTCGAACTCGGTGCCGAGGTACTTGTGCGCCATCGCGGAGCACTCCAGGTGCCAGCCCGGCCGGCCGCGGCCCCAGGGGGTCTCCCAGCTCGGCTCGCCCGGCTTCGCGGACTTCCACATGGCGAAGTCGCGCTGGTCGCGCTTGCCGGTCTCGCCCTCGCCGGACGGCTGGCGCAGATCGTCCAGGTTCTGGTTGGAGAGTTCCAGGTAGCCGGGGAACGAGCGCACGTCGAAGTAGACGTTGCCGTCCGACGCGTACGCGTGGCCCCGCTCGATGAGGCCGCGCATCATCTCGATCATCTCGGTGATGTGGCCGGTGGCGCGGGGCTCGTAGGTGGGCGGCAGGCAGCCGAGCGCGTCGTAACCGTCGTTGAACGCGCGCTCGTTCTCGTACCCGATCGACCACCAGGGGCGGCCCTGCTCCTCGGACTTCCGGATGATCTTGTCGTCGATGTCCGTGACGTTCCGGACGAACGTCACGTCGTAGCCGCGGTACGCGAACCAGCGGCGCATGATGTCGAAGTTCAGGCCGGAACGGATGTGCCCGATGTGCGGTGCGGCCTGGACGGTAGCGCCACAGAGGTAGATCGAGACACAGCCCGCGGTGAGCGGGACGAAGTCACGGATCTGCCGGGCGCTGGTGTCGTACAGGCGAATAGTCACGCCTCAAGGGTAGTAGGCCGACACCAGTGCCCCGCGACCTCTGCGCAGTCGCGGGGTAACTTTTCTGCTATACGGCCCCCGGGAGGGCACTTTCACGGCCCCGTTACGGGGCACAGGGTGCAGGTGGGGCGTGTGGGACGGGTGTGGCGGGTGGTACTGAGCCGCCCGCCCGCGCGGAAAAAGACCTTCCGGCACGGGCGGAGGCGACACCCCCGGACCGCCCTCGCGGCCCGCCCCCTCAGATGCGGCCGACCACCTTGCGCGGGGTGATCCGCACGACCACCCGCTCGGCGTCGTTCACCGAGTCAGGGTTGAAGTCGGCGTACCCCTTGCCGGTGTACTTCCGCGACAGCTGGTCGATCAGCTCCTGGCCTCCCTCGGTGGACAGGGTCGCCTCGCCGCGGATCTCGGCGTACGAGTACGGCGCGTCGAACGGCTGGAGCAGAACGGTCACCCGGGGGTCGCGGCGCAGGTTCTTCTCCTTGCGGCGGCCGACCGTGGTGGAGATCAGCACGTCGTCCCCGTCCCGCGCCACCCATACGGGCGACACCTGCGGGCTGCCGTCCGGCTGGATGGTCGCGACGTTGACGAAGACGGGCTTGTCCAGCAGGTTCTTGAGCTCATCGGAAAGTGCGGCGGTCATGACCTACATCCTCCTGCGCGTGGCGGTTACGGGCTGTGACGGTGAGTGACCCGCGTCTCCTACCCCCCAACCACGCGGCCGACCCGTTCCTTCCCGTACGGCCCCGCCGAACGGATGAAAGCGCGCGCAGCCGTCGCGCGGACCGCCCGGGCCCGCGGCCGTACGGCGGCGGGCCCGGGCGCGGCCTCAGGGGGCGCGGTACACCAGCGCGGTCGCGATCCCCGCGATGCCCTCGCCCCGGCCGGTGAAGCCGAGGCCGTCCGAGGTGGCGGCGGAGAGCGAGACGGGGGCGCCGACCACGTCCGAGAGGACCTGCTGGGCCTCCTCGCGCCGCTTGCCGATCTTGGGCCGTATCCCGACGACCTGGACGGCGACGTTGCCGATCCCGAATCCGGCCGCCCGCACGATCCGGGCCGCCTCGGCCAGCAGCGTCACGCCGGAGGCGCCGGACCACTCGGGGCGGCCGGTGCCGAAGTGCTGCCCCAGGTCACCGAGGCCGGCGGCGGAGAAGAGGGCGTTGCAGGCGGCGTGCGCGACGACGTCCGCGTCGGAGTGCCCGGCCAGGCCGGGGCCCTCGCCCTCCCACTTGAGGCCCGCGCACCAGAGCTCGCGACCCTCCTCGAAGGCGTGGATGTCGGTCCCGATCCCGACGAGCGGGATCACGGGGCGGGTTTCAGAAGCCATCGTTCGCCCTCCGGCGTGCCAGTACCGCTTCGGCCAGCACGAGATCGAGCGGCCGGGTCACCTTGAACGCCTCTTCGTGGCCGGGCACCACGACGACGGGCTCGCCGAGACGTTCCACCATGCCCGCGTCGTCGGTGGCGCCCTCGCCGCCGAACACCGCGGTCGCGTGCGCCCGCACCAGGGTGTCCCGGTCGAAGCCCTGCGGGGTCTGCACCGCGCGCAGCCTGGCCCGTACGGGGGTCGAGAGCACCGGCTCCGGTCCGCCCGGGACCGCCGAGGGCTCGACCTCCTTGACGGTGTCGGCGAGCGGTACGGCGGGCACCACGGCCGGGGCTCCGCCGCGTACCGCCTCGATGACCGCGTCCACGGTGTCGACCGGCACCAGCGGGCGGGCCGCGTCGTGCACCAGGACCGTGGCCACGTCCTCGGGCAGCGCCTGAAGGCCGAGGCGGACGGACTCCTGGCGGGTCTCGCCGCCGGGCACCACCACGTAGTCGGTGCGCTCGGGCAGGGCGTGCGTGTCGAGGAGGTTCTTCACCTCGGGCGCGCCGTCCGGCGGGGCGACCACCACGACGAGCGAGACGGCCCGCGAGGCGGCCATCGCCCGCACGGCGTGGACCAGCATGGGCGTGCCGCTCAGGGTGCGCAGCGCCTTGGGCGCGCCGGGGCCGAGCCGGACCCCCCGGCCGGCCGCCGGGATGACGGCGGCGGTGCGGGGCGTCCTGGCGGAACCGCCGGTCGCGGGGGGTACGGCGGGCGCCTGCGCGCCCGACGGACCCGGCAGCCCGTCGGGCGGCGACATGTCGGGCGGTGACATGGGTGACATCGGTTGCACTCCGAAGCTTCGGCAGGTTTGTTGCCACGGCCGACGTGGGTAGGGCCCCAAGCGAGCCGCCGTACAACGGCCCGCCTCGGTCCGGACCCCTTCCGTGACCCGGTCGAGCGAGTCGTGGCGGCGGCGCGGGGCGGCCGGTGCGTTGACCGGCCGAGGGGGACGCTAGCCGCACAAGGGCCGGCGCGACCACCACCTGGTATCCGGCCGAATTCAGCCGCATCCGGGTGGCCGAAAAAGAATCTTGAAAAAGCGCCGGGTGCCCAGGTGTCCGGCTCCCCGCATGCGGTGAATCCGGTGCGGTGGGTTCCGCCGCATCGGAAACCCGCCGCACCGGGACCGGTGAGGCGGCGGGGCCGAGGCACGAAGGGCCGACCGTGCTCACGGACGTGTCCTGAACACGGACATGCCCAGAACGCGAACGTGCCGCGGTGCCCGGAGACGTACCGTTGGAAAACGGCAGGTCAGCGGGGACCACGGCATATTCGTACGACCGGTGTGATCCGGTTCAGGACGCGAGAACCTCGTCGAGCAGGGCTTCGGCCTTGTCCTCGTTCGTGTTTTCCGCGAGAGCGAGCTCACTCACCAGGATCTGGCGGGCCTTGGCGAGCATGCGCTTTTCTCCGGCGGAGAGTCCGCGCTCGCGCTCACGACGCCACAGGTCGCGCACCACTTCGGCGACCTTGATGACATCGCCAGAGGCGAGCTTCTCCAGATTTGCCTTGTAGCGACGGGACCAGTTCGTCGGCTCTTCGGCATACGGTGCGCGCAGCACCTCGAAGACCCGGTCCAGCCCGTCCTGCCCGACCACGTCGCGCACGCCCACGAACTCCGCATTGTCCGCCGGCACACGAACCGTCAAGTCGCCCTGAGCGACCTTGAGCACCAAGTAGGTCTTGTCCACGCCTTTGATCTGGCGAGTTTCGATAGCCTCGATCAGCGCGGCCCCGTGATGGGGATAGACCACGGTGTCGCCAACCTTGAACGTCATGTGACAGGTACCCCTTCCGTGGCTATCCAGGGTAACACGAGAACGGCTACTCCTGAATGGCGTTTTCGCAGGTCAGGGCATATCTCGGGGCTTGACAACAGCATCCGGAACGTGCTGCGCGGGGCTTCGCGGAGAGGGTATTCGCAGGTCGGAGCCGTTGTGCGACCGGCCGGAAACGCGTCGCCCCCGCGCCCGGGAACCCTGTCCGAACGGGTTAAAGATCCCGTTTTGCCGGATTCGCGAAGCGGCAGTTTCTTCCATGCGTTCGGAGATCGATCACATGATCGACGTAAGTTTCGTAGCCCATTGAAATTGATCAAGCGCCCCCTGACAACCGCTCCCCGCGCTTTTCCGCCGACGAATGCGCCACCGGCGGGAAAATTGATCATTCGCGTTTTGTGAACGGGGGATGTCGGGCGGTGACCGGAGCGCAGGTGCCGCCCCCCGGGCGGGACGATCCGGGCGCGGTGCCGGGCCGGGAGCCGGGCGGGCCGCCCCGGTCCCGGCGAAGAGCCGTGGGGCAAAGGGGCGGGTCGGGTGCGAGGCGTGAGCGGCGGCTCGGTAGCCTAAGGCCGCTGACACACCCTTAGGGCGGCTTTACGTCACTCGGTCTCGCCGCCCTGCGCGGTCGTGCAGTGCACCTGCGCACCACGTCCGTAGTCCGCAGTCCGAACGTTCAAGGAGTTGCCGCCGCCGTGAGCCGCAGCCTTCGACACGGCGCTCTCGCCGCCACTGCCCTCGTGATCTCCATCGCCTCGCTGTCCGCGTGCGCCGCGGGCAACGACGCAGCAACGCTCCAGGTCAGGCCGGACAACGCGGCCACCTCGGTCGGCGACATCAAGATCCAGAACGTGAACGTCGTCACGCAGCCCGAACACGACGCCGAGGGCCCCGCCGTGGTCACCGGCGCCCTCTTCAACCAGGGCACCGAGGACGAGACGCTGGAGGCCATCACACTGCCCCGGTCCGGCAGCGAGGTGAAGCTGCACGCCGCCAAGGGCGACGGGCCGCTCGTGGTCCCCGCCGGCGGCAAGGTCGTCCTCGGTGGCGAGGGCAATGCCTCCGCCGTCATCGAGAACGGCCGCCAGGCCACCCGGAACGGCAACGTCGAGCAGGTCGTCTTCCGCCTCAGCGACAGCGGCGACATCGCGCTGGGCGCCACCGTCGTGCCCTCCGTCTCCTTCTTCAAGGGCTTCGGGCCGAGCGCGCTGCCGACCTCCGCCGCGAGCCCCGACGCCTCGGCCTCCCCGGACGCCTCCGCCTCGCCGGACGCCTCCGCGGGCGCCGACGCCTCCGCGACCCCGACGGACAGCGAGTCCCCGGCCGCCGGGTGAGCCCGGTCCGGCCTCGTACCCGGGGGCCGGCCGCGTACACGAGTGAAGGGCGCCTTCCCCTCGGGGGAGGCGCCCTTCACTCATCCGCGTGCCCGGTGGCCGGCCACCGGTTTACGGCTCGAACTTGTAGCCCAGGCCGCGGACCGTCACCAGGTAGCGCGGCGCGCCCGGGTCGGGCTCGATCTTGGCGCGCAGCCTCTTCACGTGCACGTCGAGGGTCTTGGTGTCGCCCACGTAGTCGGCGCCCCACACCCGGTCGATGAGCTGCATGCGGGTCAGTACGCGGCCCGCGTTGCGCAGCAGCATCTCCAGCAGGTCGAACTCCTTCAGCGGGAGGTCCACCTTGCCGCCGGAGACGGTGACCACGTGGCGGTCGACGTCCATCCGGACCGGACCGGCCTCCAGGGCCGCCGGCGTGATCTCCTCCGGCTCGCCGCGGCGGCGCAGCACCGCGCGGATGCGCGCCACCAGCTCGCGCGAGGAGAACGGCTTGGTGACGTAGTCGTCGGCTCCTATCTCCAGACCGACCACCTTGTCGATCTCGCTGTCCTTGGCGGTCACCATGATCACCGGGACGTTGGAGCGGTTGCGCAGCTGACGGCAGACCTCGGTGCCGGGCAGGCCCGGCAGCATGAGGTCGAGCAGGACGAGGTCGGCGCCGTTGCGGTCGAACTCGTCGAGGCCGTCGGGACCCGTCGCCGCCACGGCGACCTCGAAACCCTCCTTGCGCAGCATGTAGGACAGGACGTCGCTGAAGGATTCCTCATCCTCGACGACAAGCACTCGGGTCACGGAAGGGCCTCCGGGGCAGGAAAGGGTTCAAAAGCAGCGGTGTCGAACGGTCCCTCGTCGTCACCGTTGACGAAGAGCGGTCCGCCGGTGGTGCGTTCCCGTACGGTGCCCGTCTCGGGCAGCCGCAGGGTGAAGGTGGAGCCCTGTCCCTCGGAGCTCCAGACGGTGACCTCCCCGCCGTGCGAGGCGGCCACGTGCTTGACGATGGCGAGCCCGAGGCCGGTGCCACCGGTGGCTCGTGAGCGGGCGGGGTCGACGCGGTAGAACCGCTCGAAGACCCGGTCCCGGTCCTTCTCGGAGATGCCGATGCCCTGGTCGGTCACGGAGAGCTCGATCAGGGGCCGGCCCTGTCCGGGCACCCGCCGGACGGCGATGCCGACACGGGTACGGGCGGGGCTGTAGTTGACGGCGTTCTCGACCAGATTGCCGAGGGCTGCCGCGAGCTGTCCGCGGTTGCCCCAGACGGAGAGGTCGCTGGTCCCGCCGGAGGCCATGGTGATCTCCTTCGACATGGCCGGCTGGCGGCAGCGGTCGATGGCCTCGGCGACGAGTTCGTCCACCCGGACGGCCTCGGCGTCCTCCAGCGGGTCGTCGTTCTGGACCCGGGAGAGGTCGATCAGCTCCTGGACGAGGTTGGTCAGCCGGGTGGCCTCGATCTGCATGCGGCCGGCGAAGCGCTCGACGGCCTCCCGGTCGTCGGACGCCTCCAGGACCGCCTCCGACAGCAGGGAGAGGGCGCCGGTCGGCGTCTTCAGCTCGTGGCTGACGTTGGCGACGAAGTCGCGCCGTACCGCCTCGATCCGCCGCGACTCGGTCAGGTCCTCGACCAGCAGCAGCACCAGCCGGGAGCCCAGCGGGGCGACCCGGGCGGAGACGGCGAGCGCGTCGCCCCGGCCCGTACCGCGGCGGGGCAGCTCCAGCTCGACCTGCCGTATCTCGCCGTCCCGGCGGGTGTCCCGGGTCATCTGGAGCATCTGGTCGACGGCCAGCCGGCCGCCGCGGACCAGGCCCAGCGCGTACGCGGCGGAGCTGGCCTTCACCACTCCGTCGCTCTCGTCGAGCACGACGGCGGACGAACTGAGGACGGAGAGGACGGTGTCCACCCCGGGAGGCAGCGTGGCGGCGGTCTCCGGCCGCACGGAAGCGCGCGTCGGTTTCTTGAGATCGCGCTCGCTCCAGCGAAACGCCAGCATCGCGATCACACCGGTGCACAACCCGGCGGTCCCGGCTGCTGCGGCGACCGCCGCGTTCACGTCCATGTCGTCCAGGTTATGCGTCGATGCGCACGGCCTCACAGCCATACGAGTGCCATCTCGAACACTCGTCGCCCAGAGTTCACCGAGGGTATGGTCCCGGTTCACTTCTGCGGTCGGATTCCGACGCGTTCCGGGCGCACCGTGGGAGCGTGGGGTTCGACCCAGAGACCCCGGCCCACAGGACTGGAGAGGGACTTCCATGCGCGACGCCTACCACGAGGAACTCGACTCGATCGGCGAGGACCTGGTCGAGATGGCCCGGCTCGTCGGGTCGGCGATCGGGCGGGCCACCACGGCCATGCTCGACGCCGACCTCACTCTCGCGGAGACCGTCATCGCCGCGGACCAGAGGGTCGACGACCTCCAGCACGAACTGGAGGCACGTGCCATCGCCCTCCTCGCCCGGCAGCAGCCGGTCGCGACCGATCTGCGGATCGTGGTCACCTCGCTCCGTATGAGCGCCGACCTGGAGCGCTCGGGCGACCTCGCCCAGCACGTCGCCAAGCTGGCCCGGCTCCGCTTCCCGGACAAGGCCGTCCCGCACGACCTGCACGCCACGATCCTGGAGATGGGGCAGCTGGCCCAGCGGCTGATGGCGAAGGCCGCCGAGGTGATCATCACCAAGGACGTCGACCTCGCCCTCCAGCTGGAGCAGGACGACGACGAGATGGACCTGCTGCACCGCGCGCTCTTCCAGCACCTGATGGACGACCGCTGGAAGCACGGCATCGAGACGGCGGTCGACGTGACCCTGCTCGGCCGCTACTACGAGCGCTTCGCCGACCACGCGGTCTCGGTCGCCAAGCGGGTCGTCTACCTGGTGACGGGCGAGCACGCCGACGAGCTCCAGTCCCCGACCTCGGTCGAGGGCGCGTAACCTGCGCGGGCCGGGGCGGGCGGGGGCCGGGCACACGCTCCCGTACCGCCGCGCAGCGCGATCCGGCGCGCGACGGTGCCGGCGGGCCGTGGGGAGGGGCACGGAATCTCTGCGCGTGTGCGCCGTTGATGCGCCCGCCCGGCTGGGCATGCAATGGACGGGGGCCGGGACCGATCCCGTACGCCCCTGTCGTGCGCACCGGGCGTACGACACCGGCGCGGCGGCTCGCCCGCCCCGGCCGGTGGTACGCGTTGAGGAGGACCTCATGGCACATGCGGCCGATTCCCCCCTGCCCGACCCCGAGCAGGAGACCCCGACCGAAGTGGTGCGCCTGACCGTGCTCGGCGCCTGTGGCTGCGGCTCCGGCTGCGGCTGCGGCTGCCAGTCCGGTTCGCCCTGTCAGTGCGGCGGCTGACCGGCCCCGTTCCGGGGACGGACACCGGCTGCGCGACGGCCGTCGGTACGACGGCGCGACGGCTGTGTGACGGCGCGACGGCGTCCGTGCGGGGAGCCGCCGGGCTCCGGCGCGCGGACGCCGTCGCGCGGTCGGGCAGTGGAGTCGGGGGCGGGGTCGAGCGGCGCGGTCGAGCGGTGGCCGGTACGGCGACGCCGCTCAGGCGGTGCCCGGCCCGCCCACTGTCGGGAGCACGTCCCGGTGCGTTCCGGTGCGCGTGTCCCGGTAGGTCACCCGCCAGGCCGGGCCCAGCTCCGAGGCCACCTGCCGGGCCAGCTCCTCACCGGTCCGGCAGAACGCCGCTTCCGCCTCGGGCGAGGGGAAGGCCGACGACGCCGGATCATCCAGGCGCAGAATCGCCTCGAACTCCTCGGCCCAGGCGTCCAGCCCTCGCGCCAGACCGGCCGTCAGACCGAGGGCCGGATCGTGCGGTGAGGGGTTGCCGGACACGTCCGGTATCCAGAGCGGGTGGCAGAAGTAGTCGGCCATCACCCGGAGCTGCCGGGGCGAAGGAGGCCGCGGTTCCGCGGGGACCTCCGGCCCGCTGCCCGTCACGCCTGTGCCTGAAGAGGCTTCTCCGCGATGTCGAGGCGCACGGCCGGCTCGACAGCGGTCACCGGCACGGCAGGCTCGACGACGGGGGCCGGTACGGCCGGCTCGGCGGTCTCCAGGACGCGGCCTTCCGTCTCCCGGCCTTCCGCCTCCCGGCCTTCCGGTTCCTCGTCGATCGACAGGTTCCGCATCAGCAGCCAGTAGCCGAGGGCGGTCACCGTACCGAGCAGGGCGCAGGTCATCCAGAGCCAGGGCGCGCCCCAGTTGTCTATCACCACGCCGGACATCAGCGGAGCGACCAGCGCCGCCACCGACCAGGACATCGTGTACATCCCCTGATAGCGGCCCCGGCCCTGGGCGGGCGACAGCTTCACGACCAGGCTGGACTGGGTCGGGGCGTTGACGATCTCACCCAGGGTCCAGACGCACACCGTCAGCGCGTACGCGGCGACCGAGCCGGCGAAGGCCGTCAGCCCGAACCCGTATCCGGCGAAGAGCGTCGAGAAGACGAGGAGCTGACGCGGGTCCCGGTTGTCGATGAACCGTGAGAGGGGCATCTGGAGTACGACGATCAGCAGGCCGTTGACGGCGATCGCGCTACCGAAGTCGGAGCTGGTGAGCCCGTCCGCACCCATGGCCACCGGCAGTCCCACGTACCCCTGCTGGGTGATCAGCGCGACCAGGAACGACAGGCCGACCACCCCCATGAACCGCCCGTCCCGCAGCACGTCCGTGAGCCGGACCGCGCCGGGCTCGGCGGTCCGCCCGCCGGACGCGGAGGTCACCGGGGCAAGGTCCGGCCGGGATTCGGGCACCTTCAGGAACACGACGACGGCACAGCACAGGGTCAGCAGCGCCTCGACGAAGAAGCCGATCCGGTAGCTGTACTCGGCGATGAACCCGGCGCCGGTCGAGGAGACGGCGAAGCCGAGGTTGATGGCCCAGTAGTTCAGGGAGAAGGCCCGTACCCGGTCCTTCGGCGGCACGATGTCCGCCATCATCGCCTGGACGGCGGGGCGCGAGGCGTTGCTCGCCATGCCGACGACGAACGCGACGCCCGCGATGGCGACCGGGTTCTCCATGAACCCGAGCACCGCCACCGACACGGCCGTCGAGACCTGTGCGATCAGCATGGTCGGCCGCCGCCCGAGCCGGTCGGTCATCACCCCGGCGCCGAGCGAGGAGATGACCCCGCCGAGGCCGTGCAGCGAGGCGACCAGACCCGCGTACGAGGCGGAGTAGCCCCGGTCCAGCGTCAGGTAGAGCGCCATGAAAGTGGCGACGAACGCCCCGAGCCGGTTGACCAGTGTGCTGGTCCACAGCCACCAGAACTCCCGGGGCATCCCGGACACCGAGCCGCGCACGGCTCTCCGTAGACCGTCGACAGACATGCGGGTACCCCCAGGTGGCGCGAACGGGAACAGGTGCGGGACGAGTGCCGCACGGACACGCCCGGTAAGCAACAGGGCAGCTGATCGAACATTACGAAGGACGGCTTCCAGATCGCCACTCGATTGACGGCAGCTGTCAATCGTCAGCCCGGCGGAGTACGGCCCGAGCCCCGGTGGGGTGCGGGGCGGGGCCCGGTCGGAGGCCTTCGGACCGCCCTCCCGGCACCCCTCATGTGGGCCCCGCACCGCTCGCCTGTGTACCTGTTTGTCCGTCCAGTGGCCGGACGCGCGAAGGGGGTACAGGTTCGATTACGCTCGGGCTCATGGCCGACGCGACGTACAAGCTGATCCTCCTCCGCCACGGCGAGAGCGAATGGAACGCGAAGAACCTGTTCACCGGTTGGGTGGACGTGAACCTCACCGAAAAGGGCGAGAAGGAAGCGGTGCGCGGCGGTGAGCTGCTCAAGGACGCCGGGCTGCTCCCGGACGTCCTGCACACCTCCCTCCAGAAGCGCGCCATCCGCACGGCGCAGCTCGCGCTGGAGGCCGCCGACCGCCACTGGATCCCCGTCCACCGCTCCTGGCGGCTGAACGAGCGCCACTACGGCGCGCTCCAGGGCAAGGACAAGGCGCAGACCCTCGCAGAGTTCGGCGAGGAGCAGTTCATGCTGTGGCGCCGCTCCTACGACACCCCGCCGCCGGTCCTCGATGACGGCACGGAGTTCTCGCAGAGCGACGACCCGCGCTATGCGACGATCCCGACCGAGCTGCGCCCGCGCACCGAGTGCCTCAAGGACGTCGTCGTCCGCATGCTGCCGTACTGGTACGACGGCATCGTCCCGGACCTGCTGGACGGCAAGACCGTCCTCGTCGCCGCCCACGGCAACAGCCTCCGCGGCCTGGTCAAGCACTTGGACGGCATCTCCGACGAGGAGATCTCGGGCCTCAACATCCCGACCGGCATCCCGCTCGTCTACGAGCTCGACGCCGACTTCAAGCCGCTCAAGCCGGGCGGCACGTACCTCGACCCGGACGCGGCCAAGGCCGCCATCGAGGCCGTGAAGAACCAGGGCAAGAAGAAGTAAATTCCGCGATCGTGCCCCCGGTCCGCGCGTACAGCGCGGGGCGGGGGCATTTTCGTGGCAGAACCTGCCCCGCCGCAGGCCACGGACGTGTGTCCGAGTCCCCGGGAGGCTGCGACCGTCCCGCCGGCTTCCGCCGCCCCACGAATGGGGCCGGTCAGGTGCCTCATGAGTGGCTGCGCCGTACACGCGAACTGCCCTACTCTCAGCCGCCATGAAGATGGATCAAGCCGGGCCGGCCGAGTCCGCGGCATCGGACACCGCCCTGTTCGACTACCTCCCGACCGTCGCTGACTACGACAAGGCCCTGAAGAGGTTCTCCCTCAGGACCCGGCACGGCCTCACCGGTGGTCTGTGGCTTCCCGCGTTGTTCGGGGCCGCGGTGATCACCACACGGACACTGTCCTGGCACTTCGGCACAGCCCAGACGATCGGCGTCAGCGTGATCGGCGCCATCACCCTCTTCTGCACACGGCAGCGGGTCCGCAGGACCCGGACACGGACCCAGCACGAGGAGCACGCGGCTCTCGGGCACTGCCGCACGACGCTCACCGCCGACGGGCTGACCACCACCGGCTCGTCCGGGGAGAGCAGCGGCACCACCAGCTGGAACATCTACCCGTGGTGGTTCGAGACGCCCGACCTGTTCGTCCTCACGGGTAGCGCGGAGTACTTCTTCGTCGTACCCAAGCGCGGCGCGCGTTCCCCCGAGGACCTGGTCCGGGCCCGCGCGCTCTTCACGCGGCACCTTCGGCGCGTCTGAGCGCCGCCCGACGCACGCCTTCCGGGCAGGACTCGGCTGGGCGACCGCCGCCCCGGGCACGCCCCGCACGAGGGGCCACTCGGCGGCATCCGCCCCTCACGAAGGAGTAACGGCCGCAACTACCGGCCCTCCGGCGCTGTCTTGCCGTTCATGAAGATTTCCTTCCTCATCCACAACGCGTACGGGATCGGGGGGACGATCTCCACCACGTTCAACCTGGCCCACGCACTGGCAGAGCGGCACGAGGTGGAGATCGTCTCGGTCAACCGGCACCGGGACACGCCCGCGTTCACGCTCGACCCGCGCATCCGGCTGCGCCCGCTGATCGACCTGCGGAGGGAGAAGGACCACCCGCTGTTCGGGCAGCCGTCGAAGGCGTTCCCGCGTGCGGAGAACCGGTACGGGCAGTACAACGCGCTGACGGACCGCCGGATCGCGGAGTTCCTGGCGGGGACGGACGCGGACGTCGCCATCGGTACGCGCGCCGGGCTCAACGTGCACCTCGCGCTCCAGGCCCCCGACCGCACCGTGCGAGTCGGGCAGGAGCACCTCACGGTGGAGAGCCACCCGCCCGCGCTGCGCCGGGTTCTGCGCCGGGCGTACCGGCGGCTGGACGCGCTGACCACCGTCACGGACGCGGACGCGGACGCCTACCGGCGGACGATGCGGCTGCCGGGCGTACGCGTCGAGGCGCTGCCCAACAGCGTGCCGGACCCCGTACTCCCGCCCGCCGACGGGAACGCGCGCATCGTGGTCGCGGCCGGGCGGCTGGTGCGGGTGAAGCGGTACGACTTGCTCATCGAGGCGTTCGCGAAGGTGGCCGCCGAGCGCCCCGACTGGCAGCTGCGGATCTACGGACGCGGCGAGGAGCACGACCGGCTGCGGCGCCTGGTGGACGAACTCGCCCTGCACAACAACGTGTTCCTGATGGGCGCCGCGGCCCCGATGGAGGCCGAGTGGGTCAAGGGCTCGATCGCCGCCGCGACTTCGAGCTTCGAGCCGTTCGGCATGACGATCGTGGAAGCGATGCGCTGCGGGCTCCCCGTGGTGAGTACCGACTGCCCGCACGGGCCCGCCGAGATCATCCGGCCCGGCGAGGACGGCCGGCTGGTCCCGGTCGGGGACCGGGACGCGCTGGCCGCCGCGCTGCTCGACCTCGTCCGCGACGACGAGCTCCGCCGCCGGATGGGCCGAGCCGCGCTGGACAACTCCCGCCGGTACGCGCCGGGTCCGGTCGTCGCACGGGCGGAGGCCCTGTTCGAGGAGCTGACCACCGCCCGGGCCGCCGGGCGCCCCGCCGCACCGGACACCGGCACGGCTCTCGCGCTCGGACCACGCGGGTACGCGGCCCGGGACACCCTGGAAACGGCGGCACGCACCCTGGTGAGGACCGTACGGAAGGTGAAACGGCGATGACGGAGACCAAGGCGATGGAGGGCACCGAGGACACCGGGCCGGCGCGGGGCGGCGGCACTGCCCCCGTATCGGGTCAACTCCCGCGCGCGACCTGCTCGGTGGACGGGGAAGGGCGCATGGTGGTGCGGTTCGGGTTCGGGCCCCGTACGACCGGATGCCCCCAGCTGCTGCTGCGGTTGCGGCCACCGAAGGGGAAGCCGGAGTCGATCACCCGGCTGGTCGCCCTGGAGCCGGACGGACCGGCCGGCGCACAGGCGGGTGGGCCGGAGCACTCCTGGCGGGCCGTGCTCGAACCGGTGCCGGCGCTGGCGGAGGGGCGGTGGGACCTCTTCGTACTGCCCGAGCCGGACGCGGAGCGTACCCCGCTGCTCGCGGGCGCCCGCGACCTGAGGGCACTGCTGACCGAGCGGGACCCCGCCCGGACGCCGTTGCCGCTCGCGGTACGGGTGCCGTTCGCCACGCCGGACGGGACCCTCGCCGTACGGACCTGGCTGCGGTCGGCGCACGTCGAAGTCGACCGCATCGAGGTGGGCACGGAATCGACCACCGTGCGCGCGAAGCTCTTCGGGCCCCGGCCCGGCACCGGCGCGGCGGCCCTGCTGCGGCTGCGGGGAGCGGCCGGGGAGGTGCGCGAGACCGAGCTGCACACGGACGGCGGCGACGGCGTGTGGTTCGCCTTATCCCAGCGGCAGTTGGTGGACACGCCCGGGGGCGGCGCGGGGGTGTGGGACGTGCTCGTACGGACAAGGACGGGCGCGCGGCCGATCCGGGTGGGGAGGCTGCTGGACGACATGGCGGACCGCAAGAAGGTGTACGTGTATCCGGAGGTGGGCTTCAACGGCCTTACGGGGCGCACCTATTACACGCTGGACAACGAGCTGTCGGTGGAGGTCACGGCCGGCTGATCCTTCCCGGCCGGCGTTCCGCGCTGTCCGTACACCCACCGGGTACCGCCGAAGGAGAGGACGCGCCCGTGTACTTGGGTTCTCCACCCACTACCGTGGGGGGCGCCCGTCCCGGCGCCCCTCGCGCGGACGCGCGCCCGGACACCACCTAGGAGATCGGGGAGAGCACAGTGGGCGAGTCTCTGAAGACTTTCGTCGGTGGTACCGAGGTGGAGGTGCCCAACAGCATCCCGGCCATCCGCGCCGCACTCCCCGACGAGAGACGCGACGAGTTCGACCGCGCCGTCAACGAGGCGGGGGTGCACCAGATCCACGCCGTGATGCGGCACTGGATGCTGGAGGCTGTCCCCGATCCCGAGGCCGAACGCATCCTGGACCGGCTGGCGCGGGACGAGGCCGAGAGGCGGAGCGTGGCTTGAGTTTCCGTATCTCCTACGCCCCGCCGGCCGACGACACCCTGACCAAGATGCGGGACGTCGAACCGTTCCGCGACGAGATGGCCCGCACCCTGGGGCGGGCGCCGTACGGCCATGGCTCCACGGCCGTGAAGGGCGAACGCGACCGCCGCGAGGCGACGGTCGCGGGCGCGATCGTTCTGTATTACGTTTCCGGTTCGGTGCTCACCGTCACCGTGGTCCGTCTCGTACCGCTGCCCTGATGTTCCCCGAGTACGCAGGTCCGGGGGCCCGGACCTGGAGGCAGGACCGCTGCCGGCAGGAGGTTGCCCCGTACGCCGGGGGAGCATGGGAGTCAGGTGCCCAGGGCGCCGCAGGGCCTGGGCCGGTTGGCGGTCAGGGCCGGGGCCGGACGGCCCGGACGCGACGCCTCGCGCGTCGCCACCGGGCCACCCGGCCGACAGGCCGACAGGCCGACAGGCCGACAGGCCGACAGGCCGACAGGCCGAAAGGCCACTGGACGTCAGCCCTCCGCCGTCCGCCGCGACGTCAGGAGAGCTTCTTCGCCTGCGCGTCGATGACCGCCGTCGGCTGCTCCAGCTTGATCTCCTTGCCCATGAACGAGGCCAGGTTGAAGGTGGAGAAGGTGGCCACCGTGCCGCCCTGGCGGATCAGTGCGAGATCGAACGGGACCTTTGTGCCCTCCTGATCCACGAGCAGGCTCCACGCGGCCGACTCCTCGCCGCCGGACACCTTGTCCTCCGTGATCGCGGAGACCTTCTGCGCCTCACCCTGCACCGAGGCGGTGAAGCCCGAGGCGCACGCGGTGGCGGCCGTGCGGACGGCGGCGACCACGTCGGCCGCGCCCTTGTCCTCGTACGACGCCAGGCCGACCATCGTCAGGTCGCCGCCCAGGTCGGCGGCGTTCTCGTCCGCGCTCAGCTCCTCCTTGGCGGAGCGGGCGCTCGTGGCGACCGGCTTGCCCTGCGGCGCCACGAACAGCGCCTGCGCGAAGGGGAGGCACTCTGCCTTGTCGGCGGTGACGTCCGACGCCTTGACGATGTCCCCGGCACCGGCCTTCTCGACCTTGAGGTCCGCGACATCGCCCTCGACCAGCGAGACCTTCTCCAGCTCCGCCGCGGTCAGGGCCTTGACGGCGCTCTGCTCGGGCTCGGCCGAAGCGGAGGCGGACTTCGACGTGTCCACCGCGGTGCTCTTGGTGTCCGAGCCGTCCGACGAACCGCCGCACGCGGTGGCCAGCAGGACCAGGGAGGCCACGGACGTGGCGAGGGCGGATCGGCGGACGAGGGAAGCGCGCATGGTTCATTTCTCCTGTTTAGGGAGCAACAACCCTTTTCTCGGCCACCAGTTCGGACCGGCCACAGCAGGATCGTCGCAGAGAAGCCCACTTTATGATCGAACTTTTGCTCGAACATGGTTTCGCTTCCCCCTCGCGCATGATCGTGATTCCACTGTGATCATTCTGTGAATTCATCGGCCGTTTCCGGAGTATTCACGCCTCAGAACCCCTTGGAACAGCGGGTTTTCCCACTGAAGAGCCTGCGGAGGCCGAGTCCGAGTCCGACCGCGCCGAGGCCGGGGACCGCATCACCGCCGGCCTCGCCGCCGCAGGAGTCACCGCGCAGGACGTCCTCGGGCGGGCGGGCGGAGACCGGCCCCCGGCCCGTGGCGGCGCTCGCGGAGGCGGAGGAGGCGGCCCGGGGACGGCCCGGAGGAGGCCCGGGGGCTGTGACGGCGCCGGGGCAGGGCAGCCCGCTCCGCGTCACCACTCCGGTCAGGGTCGGCACAGCGATGACCGGACGTCCGGCGAGGCGCCGACGCAGGCAGCCGCGAGGCGCGCCACGTCCCATTCCGGCCGGTCCGGGCTGCCCGGCCGGCCGGCCACACGCCACGCTGCCAGGATCAGGCCGTCGCTGACGGCTTCTTGGCCGGTGGCGTCGCGCGGAGGGCGTCGACGACCGCGCGTTCCAGTACGGCGGTCTGGCCGGTCAGGGTGCCCTTCTTGCCCATGGAGGTGTCTCTGATGAGGTAACTCCGTTCACCCAGGTACCGCAGGGTGGCCGAGTCGAAGATCCAGGTGGTGCGGTCCCCGTCGCGAGTGTCGTCGCGGGCCACGCCGATCCCGTGCCGCCCGGCCGCGTCCACCGCGTCGGAGTCCACGGTCACGCCGGGGATGCGCGCGGCGGCCTTGTAGAGGGCGGCCGCGGTCCTGGGCGGCATCAGCGTCTCCCGCAGCAGTTCGCCGATGGCGTCGAAGGCGTCCTGGGCCTGGTCCCGCTCGTCGGCCGGGGTGTCGCGCGCGTCCTGGTCGCGGGTGATCTCGGCGGCGAGCCGCCGGAGCAGGGCGCCGGGGTCGGTGGGCAGCGAGGCCAGCCACGTGTACGTCGGCCGGCTGAGGCCGGCGGGTTCACCGACGGCGGGCTCGCCGTCCGGGACGCCGACGGTGATCGGGAAGTACGAGCCGTCCTCGTGGATCAGGCCGACATCGATCACCGGCCCCGCCTTCTGTGACATCCAGACCTCACGCTCACGGATCGCGGACAGCCTCACCGGTCCGCCGAATGTGCCCTCGTTCTCGGTCTGCACTGTCCTGACGTACACGAACTGGTCGCCGGTGACCGCCTGCTCGTCGCTCTTCTCGGCCACGGTCGCGATCCGGTCGAGCAGTACGGTCGCGCCACGCGCGGGCGTCTCCCGGGAGCCCGCACCCGTGCCCGCCGTGGACGGCGCCGAAGAGTGGTCCTGGCCGGTCGCACCGCCGAGCGTGGTCAGCAGCACCGCACCCACGGCGAGTCCGGTGGCGGGCAGCAGCAGGGCGGGGCGCAGGAGGCGGAGACGACTGCTGAAGCCGGTGCCGGTGCCGGGGCGTGGGGTGGCGGGGCGTGCGGTGGCGCGATCGCCGTCCTGGTCGATCAGACGCATCAGGGTGTCCTTGTGGTGGAGATGACGGCCGGGGGGCAGGTCCTGTTCGGCCGGAGCCGGCAACAGCCGGTCCAGTTCCTCGCGTTCGGCCCGCTCGGAGCCGGAGGTACGGGCGTCGTTCATCGGGCTTCCTCCTGGATGGGCAGGGCCACGAACGCGGCCCTGCTCCCTACCTCTCCGCAGCGGGGGCCGGGTTCCCTTCCGGTCCCGTCAGGTGCCCGGCGGAGCTGCTCCTCGCTGAGCCGTCGCAGCCGGTCGCGCGCGCGGGAAAGCCGCGAACGTACGGTGCCCACCGGAATGCCCAGCGCCTCGGCGGCCTCGGCGTAGTCCATGCCGGACCAGACACAGAGGGCCAGCACCTCGCGTTCCTGGCGTCGGAGCCCGACCAGCGCGCGCCGGACCGCGGCGAGCCGCCGGCTGTCGTCGACACGGCCGGCCGTGGCGTCCGCGATGTCCGCCACCGGTTCCGGGGCGGGACGGCGGGCCAGAAAGGCGAGACGCCGCCTGGTGCCGCGGGTGGCGTTGCGGGCCTTGTTCGTAGCGATCCCGAACAGCCACGGCCGCAGCGAGCCGCCCTCGGGCTCGACGGCATGACGGGTGCGCCAGGCAGCCAGGAAGGTCTCGGACAGAACCTCCTCGGCTGTCGGCCAGTCCCCCGTCAGCCGGTAGGCGTGGTTGTAGACCGCCCGCGCGTACTCCTCGTAGAGCGCGGCGAACGCATCACGGTCGCCCGCTCTGATCCGTGCGCGCATGCGCTCCTGCTGCTCCCGGTCTCCCTGTTCATCACATCTCACACCCCTACCTCTCCGGCGCGGTGAGGGGGTTCCCGTGACCCTCGCCACAGGGCCGGCACCGGGGAACGGCGGGACAGCAGGACAGCAGGACAGCAGGACAGCAGGACAGCAGGACGACGAAACAGCGCGACGACGAAACAGCGCGACGACGGGACAGCCGGACAGCGAGACAGCCGGACAGCCTTCAGCCGTCGTCGTCCTCGCCGCGGGGCGTGACGTTGAGAAAGGGTTCGAACCAGGCGGCCGGGCGGAGGTCGCCTATGCCGAGCCGCTGGTTGACCTCGTCGTCCGGGTCCTCCATGCCGTCCAGACCGGCGTCGTAGAGCATCAGCACATCGGTGTCCTGGAAGAACATCTCGGCGCACGCGTCGAAGTCGTGGTCGTCCCGGTGGGCCGGCAGGGCTCCGCCGCCGCGGGGCCCGGTCCCGGCGGCGGCCCCGGCCTCCACGGCGGCGCGCGCGTCCTCGATGGCGAGGTGCAGGGCCACCTCCTCGGCCGTGCAGGTGGGCTCCGGCCACCAGCCGTTGTGCAGGTCGTCCCCGATGCTCCCGACCGCCCGCGCGAAGCGCAGCCTCCAGGCAGCGCCGACACCGAACGTCACCCTGGGCAGCCGGGTGAAGACCCCGGACTTCTCGCCGATCCCGCCCGGAGCGAGAGGGCGGTCGCCGAGCGCCGCGGCGTCCTCGCGGGCGCGGCGGGCCAGCAGCCGCAGCGCCTCGTGGAGGGCCGCGGCGGTACGGGGCGTGAGCTGCCACCGGCAGCGCTCCTCCCCGCACTCCGGGTCCGCGCAGTGCGGGTCCTCCACCTCGAACAGCGCGGCGAAGTCCGGCCGTTCGGGCTCCCCGAGGACGCCGGCCGACTCCGCGAACGCTCCGGGCCCGGCGAACGCCTCGGGCTCCGCGATCCCTCCGGGCTCCGCGGCCCGGTGGGCCTCCTCGCCACGGAGCCAGCCGGATCCGAAGTCCGCCACCACCGCTTCCCGGCTCCAGCCCGCGAGCTCGTCGCCCTCGTCGACGGTGAGCCGGTAGGCCTGGCTGCGGTCGGCGAGGGTGTCCGCTCCCGCGATGTCTCCCCCGTGCTCGGCGAGCCACTGGGTGGCGCCGATGAGGTCCTGCCGGTCGTGCGCGCCCAGTCGTCCGGCCGGCAGAGGTTCCCAGCCCTCGTCGGCTGCGGCCTTGAGCAGCGCCTGCCGGTCGTGGACGTGGAACTCCCGCAGCAGCGCGATCTGGAAGACCGGGCCGGGGAGCTCGGCGAGCCGGGCGTCCGGGGCGGCCCGCCCGTGGCCGCGTTCCCCGTGGCCCGGTGCGCCGTCCACAGGTTCGCCGTCCACCGGCCAGGCGCCCGCGAGGGCTCGGCCGACGGCGGTGCGCAGGCTGCCCGCCGTACCGTGCGGAAGCCGCGCGCACAGCTCCTCCAGTGGGCCGGAGTCCCACGCGTCGGCCGGGACGCGGAGGGCCAGCTGGAGCACGCGGGCGGCCTCGTCGGCGAGTCCGGGGGTGCGGCAGGTCAGGACGGCGTGCAGGGTGGCGGGACCCGGGCGGTGGTCCACGAGTGCGAGGACCCGGCTCTCGGCGGGGGTGTGCTCGCAGTGGAAGCCGAGCGGCGCGGCAGGACGTGACTGACTGGGCACGCGGTGGCTCCGGGCAGGTGGGGGCGGACGCACGGACATCTGCCCCGTGGAGGGGAGATGACACACCGTCCGGACACCGGAGGCGCCCCGGGCGGTCAGTCTGCGGCGGTGCCCGCGGTGCCCGCGTCCGTTTCCGTCCCCGCGTCCGTACGCCGGGTCAGGTGGGCGAACGCGTCGAGGTTCCGGGTGGACTCGCCCCGCGAGACCCGCCAGGCGTACTCCTTGCGGATGGCGCTCGCGAAGCCCAGCTCCAGCAGGGTGTTGAACGACCCGTCGGCCGCTTCGAGCACCGTGCCGAGCAGCCGGTCCAGCTCGTCCGGGGTGACCACGCTCAGCGGCAGCTTGCCGACGAGGTAGATGTCGCCGAGCCGGTCCACCGCCCAACTCACGCCGAAGAGGCGGAGGTTGCGCTCCAGCAGCCAGCGGTGGACCGCCGCGTCGTTCTCGTCCGGGTGCCGGATGACGAAGGCGTTGAGGGAGAGGGAGTGCTTGCCGACGAGGAGCGAGCAGGTGGTGGAGAGCTTGTGGGTGCCGGGCAGCTTGACGACGTAGTTGCCGGGCTCCGGGCTCTCCCATTCCAGGCCGGCGCCGTCGAGGGCCGCCTCGATGATCCGCGCCACTGCCGCCTCGTCCACTGCCTCAGCCATGGTGCGAGCGTACGACAGCGCGCCGCCGCGCACCTACCGGCCGGTACGGTCCGGCTCCCGGGCCTCAGCCCTGGCGGGAGCGGACCCGGCGGCGGTGGTCCTGCATCGCACCGGTGTAGACGTCGGCGGTCGCGGCGGCGGCGGTGCCCCAGCCGAAGGACTGCGCGTGCTCGGCGGCGGCGGTGCCCATCCGGTCGACGAGCTCCGGCGCGCGGGCGAACCGTTCGAGCGCCAGCGCGTACGACTCGGGGTCGTGCCCCGGGATCAGGAAGCCGCTGACGCCGTCCCGCACCGCGACCGGCAGTCCGCCCACGGCGGCGGCGACGACCGGCGTACCGACCGCCTGGGCCTCTATGGCGACCAGCCCGAAGGACTCGCTGTACGACGGCATGACCAGCACGGACGCGGCCCGGAACCAGTCGGCGAGCTGGTCCTGCCCGACCGGCGGCTGGAACCGTACGACATCGGCGACGCCGAGCCTGGCCGCCAGCTTGTGGAGGACCTCCGGCTTGGCGAGCCCCGTACCGCTGGGGCCGCCCACCACCGGGACGACCATCCGCGACCGGAGCGACGGATCGCGCTCCAGGAGCACCGCCACGGCGCGCAGCAGCACGTCCGGCGCCTTCAGGGGCTGGATGCGCCCCGCGAAGAGCGGAATCAGCGCGTCCTGCGGCAGCCCGAGGCGGGCGCGCGCGGCGGCCCTCCCGTCGCCGGGGCAGAAACGCTCCAGGTTGACGCCGGGGTGTACGACGGCGACGGAGGCCGGGTCGGCGTCGTAGAAGCGGACGAGCTCGTCGGCCTCCTCCGCCGTGTTGGCGATGAGCCGGTCGGCCGCGTCGACGATCTGGGTCTCCCCGATGACCCGGGCGGCCGGTTCGGGGGTGTCGCCCTCCGCCAGCGCGGCGTTCTTGACCTTCGCCATCGTGTGCATGGCGTGGACCAGCGGGACGCCCCACCGCTGCGCGGCCAGCCAGCCGACCTGGCCGGAGAGCCAGTAGTGGGAGTGCACGAGGTCGTAGTAGCCGGGCCGGTGACCGGCCCAGGCCTGCATCACGCCGTGGGTGAAGGCGCAGAGCTGGGCGGGCAGGTCCTCCTTGCAGAGCCCTTCGTACGGTCCCGCGTCTACGTGCCGGACCAGCACCCCGGGCGCCATCTCGACCACCGGGGGCAGGGAGCCGGTGGTGGCCCGGGTGAAGATCTCCACCTCGATGTTGATCTCGGCGAGGCGCCTGGCCAGCTCCACGATGTATACGTTCATGCCGCCGGCGTCGCCCGTGCCGGGCTGGTGGAGCGGCGAGGTGTGCACCGAGAGCATCGCGATCCTGCGCGGCCTGCGGTGCCCGCCGGTGAACCCGGCCGCCAGACCGCTGCCACGCCCGCCCGGGAACCGCAGACGCGGCGCCACGCGGCTGCCGCCGAATCGGGAGACGTCACGACTCACGTCGTCCGGACCTCCTCGCTCAGGGCATGCCATGGAAGGGACGGACGTCCCTTCGTCCGCGAAACAGCGAAACGCGCCCGATTCATTTCCGCCTTTGCCAAATCATTGCCATGCCGTGTCAACCTTCGTCGTTCTCCGCCCGGTGGATGTCGTTCTCCGCCCCGCGCGGGCCGTTCTCCGCCCCGTCCACGGGTACGGACCGGCGCGCGCCCGTCGTGCGGGCTTCCCCGTCGCGTACCCGCGATCGCGCGCGGGCGCGCACGTTCCGTACGCGCGCCCGCGCATCTCTTGTATACGAGCGCCCGGCACACTCCAGCACCCCGCCGCGTACGCTCGACCGCATGCACCAGCGCCCCATCGGCACCGTGACCCGCGGGACCACCAACCCGAACCGGCTCCGCCGCATGGACCGCTGGATCGCCGCCACTCACGGCCCCGCGCTGCGGCGCGCGGACTCCCCCGTCGCGGTGGACCTCGGCTACGGGGCGGCCCCCTGGACCGCCGTCGAGCTCCTCGCCCGGCTGCGCAGCGCCGCCCCGCACACCAGCGTGGTCGGTGTCGAGATCGACCCGGAACGGGTCGCGGCGGCGCAGCCGTACGCCCGCGAGGGGCTCACCTTCCGGCACGGCGGCTTCGAGGTGCCGCTGGCCGAGCCGCCCGCCCTGATCAGGGCGGCGAACGTGCTGCGCCAGTACGACGAGGACCAGGTCGCCGCCGTCTGGGAGCGGCTGTGCGCGCGGCTCGCCCCGGACGGGCTGCTGGTGGAGGGCACCTGCGACGAGATCGGGCGCCGGCACGTGTGGGTGGCACTGGGGCCCGAGGGCCCGCGCACGGTGACCTTCGCCGCGCGGCTCGGTTCGCTGGACCGCCCCTCCGACCTGGCCGAACGTCTCCCCAAGGCGCTGATCCACCGGAACGTTCCCGGCGAGCCGGTGCACGCCTTCCTCCGCGACTTCGACCTGGCCTGGGCGACCGCGGCCCCGTACGCCTCGCTCGGCGCACGCCAGCGCTGGATCGCCGCCGCACGCTCGCTCGCCACCGACTGGCCGCTCCGCGACGGCGTACGCCGCTGGCGCCAGGGCGAACTCACCGTGGCGTGGGAGGCCCTGCGCCCGGGCGGCGGCACCGGGCGCGGCCGGGCCCTGGGCTGAGAGCGGCGGGCGTACCGCCTGGTGCGCACTCCCGCGCACAGCCCGGCGAACAGGTCGGCGAACAGTCCGGCGTGCTCCGGAGATGTGCGCAGGGCGCACGGAAGGGGGCGGGCGCGGAGCCGAGAGGGAAAGGAGGAGGAAAGGCACGCCGTGTTGCGTACGTGTGACGCGTCCTTCTCCCGGTCCCCCTGTTGCTTTTCGGGACGGCATGGCACGATCTCGACGTTGCCGAAAAGTTACTGACAGTAAGTCACATGAGCGCTATCGGGCCTTTGCTCCAGGGTGCCGGAGGGGGAGTTCGTTCGTGAAGCGACGTCACTGTGCCGCAGCCGCCATCACCGTGGTCTGCGCACTCGCCGTGCTCTCCGCACCGGTCCAGGCATGGGCCGCACCCGAACCGCCCCCCTCGGTCCAGCAGGTCCCCGCCACGAAGTCCCTCGCCGAGGTGCGCGAGGAGATCGACCAGCTCTACGAGAAGGCCGGGGCCGCGACCGACGCGTACAACCTGGCCGAGGAGCAGGTGAAGAAGCAGACCGCCGAACTGGGCGAACTCGGCCGCGCCATCGACGCGGGCCGCGAGAAGATCGCCCGGCTGAAGGACCAGATCGGCGCCCAGGCCCGGGAGCAGTACCGCAACGCCGGCCTGCCGCCGGGCACGCAGCTCGCCCTCAGCAGCGACCCCCGGCTCTTCCTGTACGGCCTCAACCAGATACGCCAGAGCCAGCAGGCCTCCGACGCCGCGCTCTCCGAACTGACCCGGGCCCAGGCGGACCTGGAGCTGTACACCGACGACGCGCAGGACAACTGGGACGAGCTGGAGGCCGGCCGCCTCCAGCAGGCCCGGGCGAAGAAGGAGATCAACGCCCGGATCGACGAGGCGAAGAAGCTCGAAGCGCAGCTGGAGAAGAAGGAGCGCGCCCGCCTCCTCGAACTGGAGAAGCAGGCGCAGGCCGCCGCCCAGTCCTCCTGGCTCAGCTCCGGCGCCCTGAAGGACATCAACCGCGAGGCGAGCCCGAGCGGCAAGGCCGCCGTGGAGTTCGCGCTGGCCCAGATCGGCAAACCGTACGTCTGGGGGGCCGAAGGCCCCGGCTCGTACGACTGCTCCGGCCTGACCTCCCAGGCGTGGGCGGCGGCGAAGCGGCCGATACCCCGCACCTCGCAGGAGCAGTGGGCGCAGCTCAAGCACATCGCGATCGGGGACATGCGCCCGGGCGACCTGATCATCTACCACAGCGACGCCACCCACGTCGGGATGTACGTCGGCGACGGCATGGTGGTGCACGCCCCGCGCCCCGGGCGAAACGTCACTCTGACCGGGGCGGGCTCGATGGAGATCCTCGGCGTGGTGCGCCCGGACGCGTAGGCCCGCTCACCGGTTCGGTAGTGGTGGGTGCGCACCGGCTCGGTACTGGTGGGCGCGCGCGCCGGTTCGACGGTGGTGAGCGCGCGCCGGGGTGTGTACGACCACCGCGCTCCGGGCGTGCGATCCGGCCTGTGCGCGGGCGTGTGACCCACTCCCCACGCGCGTACGCGCCCGCGTGATGTTTGTCATGACGTCCGGGCCCGCGGCGGAGGGGCGCATCGCGCCGGATCCGTGCCAGGACGCGGCTTATGACTGCGCATATGACTCCGGCGCGTCCCCGGGCGCCATTCCGCTCCCGGCCCGCCGAACGCTATGGTCCCGGTCTGGCAGGTCGTCGACCGTCGTCCCGCCCGCGCCCTCGGGGGGAGGGAAGGAACCCGGAAACCGATGCCCGCACCCGTACCTCAGCAGCGTGCCGTGCCCGCTGCGGAGAGCACCGCTGGAGCCGACCTCACCCTGTTGGTGATCCAGGACGACCCCACGGGCACCTTCTCCCTCCCGGATCTCCCCGCGGCTGCGGGCACCCGGGTCCGGGTCCGCACCGCGCGCAACCTCACCGAGGCCGGGCGGCTGCTCACCGACGACGTCGACTGCATCCTGCTCGACCTCTCGCTGCCCGGCGGCTCCGGCGCACGCGCCACGGCGGACGACGGGGGAGGCTCCGAGCGCACCGACGAGCTCGCCGCGCTCCTGCACGTCCTGCGGATCGCGCCCCGGCACGCCGTGCTCGCGCTCACCGCCGAGGACGACGCGGAGCTGGCGGCGGAGGCGGTACGCGTCGGCGCCCAGGACTACCTCTTCCGCGACGAGCTCGACGCCCGGCTGCTGAGCCGTGCCATCCGGTACGCCGTCCAGCGCAAGCGCGCCGACATGACCCAGCACCAGCTGACCGAGTCCCGGCTGCGCGCCCAGGAGAACGCCCGCCTGGAGCGCGGCCTGCTGCCCACCCCGCTGCTGGACGGCTCCAGCCTCGGCTTCGCCGCGCGCTACCGCCCCGGCCGCAGCCGCGCACTGCTGGGCGGCGACTTCTACGACACCGTCCGTACGCCGGACGGCACCGTCCACGCGATGATCGGCGACGTCTGCGGCCACGGTCCCGACGAGGCGGCCCTCGGAGTGGAGCTGCGCATAGCGTGGCGGGCCCTCACGCTGGCCGGGCTCTGCGGGGACGAGCTGCTCTCCACGCTCCAGCAGGTCCTGGAGCACGAGCGGCAGAGCGAGGAGATCTTCGCGACGCTCTGCACCGTCGACATCGCCCCGGACGGCCGCCGCGCCGGGCTCTGCCTCGCCGGGCACCCGGCGCCGCTGATCTCCCGGGCCGGACGCGCCGCACGCCTGCTGCCCTTCGAGGACGGCGGTCCGGCGCTCGGCCTGCTGCCGCGCGCCCGGTGGCCCCGGCGCCAGGTCGAGCTGGGCGGCGCCTGGCACCTGATGATGTACACGGACGGGCTCATCGAAGGCCGTATCGGCGACGGCAACCAGCGCCTCGGCCAGGACGGCATGGTCGCCATGGTCGACGAACAGCTCGGCCGGGGCCTGCGCGGCGAGGAGCTGCTGGACGCCGCCGTCTCCCGGGTGCGGGAGCTGAACGGCGGCGAGCTCACCGACGACGTGGCCGTCCTGCTCCTCTCCCGCGACCGCGACAAGGACCGGGACCGGAGCAAGGACCGCGACCGTGAGCGGGACCGGACACGCAAACGGGGCAGGCTCGCCGTGCGAACCCACCCCGTGCCGTCGGCCGTCGCGACCGCCGTACCGGTCGTACCGGCTCAGCGCCCGCCGTTGTAGGGGCCGTACGGGCCGTCGCTGCTGGACCCGCCGCGACGGTTCCCGCCCCCGGACACCGCCTTGAGCGCGGGCCGTACGTCCACCAGGAACACGATGGACGCGACCGTCCCGGCGAGGATCAGGAACATCATCGGTACGAAGAGGTTCACGGCCACCGCGACGGCCAGGATGATCACCCAGAACTTCTTCGTCTTCTTGTCGGCCGCCCGGTAGGCGTCCTCGCGCGCGATGGACGCGAAGACCAGCGCCAGCACGGCCAGAACGAGCATGAGCAGGTACAGCAGCTGGACGAATGTGCTGAATCCGCTGAGCAACATGATGTGCACCGCCTCGTCGTGGGTGAGCGCCTTCCGGCCCCTGTGGCAACCGTACCGGGACGGCGAACGGGCCGGGGGTCACGATGCCCGCTCCACGCCGGAACACGCCTGCGCCGCCGGTACCGCCCTCTGTACCGCGCCCTCTGTACCGTCCATGCAGTCGACGTCCATCGCCCGTGCTGTCCGGTCGCCGACCGGTCGCCGACCGGCGCCGGGGCGGACCGCGCCTTCGCGGCGACAGCCCGCCCCGGCCCGCTCCGCTACTTCGCGGGCGGGGTGGACTTCTTCGCTGCCGCCTTGCGGGGCGCGGGCGGCTGCTTCGCCGGGGCGGCCTTCGCCTCGGCGGGCTTGGCGGTGGGAACGGGCTTGGCGGTGGGAGCGGGCTTGGCGACGGCCGGCTTCGCGACGGCCGGGGCCGGCTTGGCCGCCGCCGGCTTCGGCCCGGTGGCCCTGGGCGCGGCCTTGGGATCGGCGGCCTTGGGGTCCGCCTCCACCACGGCGGCGATCTCGACGATCTCGTCGGCCGCGTCCCCGCGCCACGCCTTCACGCTCTGCTCGCCGCGCTCGGCGACCTTCTCGTACGCCTCCCGGGCCCGCACCGCGTACTCGGCGGCCACGCCCAGGCCGCGCAGCGCGAAGTCCTGCGCCGTCTCGCCGAGCTTGCGCAGGTCGGTGTCGAACGAGCCGATCACCTCGGTGACCTTCGCCTGGACACTGGCCTGCGCCTCGCGGGCCTGCGTGGAGACCTTCTCCTGCACGGCCTTCGGGTCGGTGCTGCGTACCGCCTCGAACCGCTCGGGCGCCTCGGCCCGCAGCTGCTCGATCAGTCCCGGCACCTTGCGCGCCTGCTCCACGGCGAGCTCGGCCGTACCGGCGGCGAAGTAGAGGGGGGTCGGGTCGGTGAGGGTCTTGCGCAGGTCATCGGTGATGGCCATGACTGTGGTCCTCCCGGATCAGAGTTCGTTGTGAGGGTCTGCGGAGTCTGCGGCGTCGCTGCCGCCGGACGTACGGGGTGCGCGGGTGCTCCTGGCGGAGCCGTCGGGCGTACCCGCATCGCCGGGTCCTTCGCCGTCTGCCGTATCGGTATCAGCAGAAACGCCAGGATCGGGGACGTAGCCGTTCTCCCGGCGGAACGAGTCGTAGATCTGCAGCAGCACGTTCTTCTGCCGCTCGTTGATCGACGGGTCGGCCACGATGACCGCCCGCGTCTCCAGCTCGCCCCGCTCCCGCTCGTCCAGGATCCCGGCGCGCACGTACAGCGTCTCGGCCGAGATCCGCAGCGCCTTGGCGACCTGCTGGAGCACCTCCGCACTGGGCTTGCGCAGGCCGCGTTCGATCTGGCTGAGATACGGATTGGACACCCCGGCGGCATCCGCGAGCTGCCGCAGCGAGAGCTGCGCGCTGCGCCGCTGCTCTCGGAGGTACTCGCCCAGGTTGCCGACGTTGAGTGATGCCATGGTTCGATGATGCGACGGTGGTGCTAACAATTGCAAGCGGTTGCTTGCAAAAGTGTGGTGCGTGTCGCGTGACGGCCGGTGCGACTCGCAGCGGCAGCTGTCACTTCGCAGCGGTATCCGTCTCTGGTCGTCAGCGGTAGCCGACTGATGAGAAGTGGCCGGCCTGCTGTCCTGTCACCGCGATGTGCAGGCAGTCCCGCTCCTCCGTAGGCACGTGCGACCGTGTCCCGGTGACGTGCGGATCAGTCCAGCAGGGCGGCCGTGAACGTCTCGCGACGCTCCGCCTGCGGCACAGGCCGCGCGCGTACGGTACGGGTACGGCGACCTCGGGGCGTGGGACTGGGGCGCCACCTGACAGGGGGGCGGAACATGAGGGCCGGGCAGGCGCGTTCCGCCGCGATCGACTGGGTCCACCGGTACGCCCGCCCCCAACCGGGCTACCGGGGCGCCTACTTCAGCGGCTCCGTCGTGGGCCTGCCGGACGGGACCGAGCTGCCGCCCACCTCCGACGTCGACGTCCACGTCGCCACCACCGCGGACAGCCACCTCGCCAAGGCCGGCAAGCTCCGCCACCGGGGTGCCCTGCTGGAGATCAGTTACGTCCCCTGGGCCGAACTGGCCTCCGCCGAAGCGGTGCTCGGCTCCTACCACCTGGCCGGCTGCTTCCGCACCGACACCCTCATCGACGACCCCACCGGCCGGCTGCGCACACTCCGCGCGGAGGTCGCGCCGCTCTACGCCACCACGCCCTGGGTACGCCGCCGGTGCGAGGACGCCCGCCGCCGGGTGGAGACCCGGCTCGCCGCGATCGACGTTTCGGCACCGTTCCACGAGCAGGTGCCGGCGTGGCTGTTCCCCACCGGCGTGACCTGCCACGTGCTGCTCGCCGCCGCGCTGCGCAACCCCACCATCCGGCTGCGCTACCCGGCCGCCCGCGCGGTTCTCGCCGACTACGGGCACCTCGACGTCTACCCCGGGCTCCTCGGGCTCCTCGGCTGCGCGGACCTGTCCGCCGGGCGCGTCCAGCACCATCTGGACGCGCTCGCCGGGACCTTCGACGCCACCGCACGGGTGGCCAGGACCCCGTTCTTCTTCAGCAGCGACCTCACACCCGAGGCCCGGCCGATCGCCATCGACGGCAGCCAGGCCCTCATCGACGCGGGCGACCACCGCGAGGCGGTGTTCTGGATCGTCGCGACCCTCGCCCGCTGCCACACCGTCCTGGCCGCCGACGCGCCCCACCTGGCTGAAGCCCGGCTCCCGGCGTTCCGGGCGGCCGTCGCCGACCTCCTCGGCATCGAGTCCAGCGGCGACCTCGTCCGGCGGGCCGCCGAGACCGTCCGTTCCCTGCCCCGCCTCTGGCGCACCGCCGAGGCCGTCATGGCCGCGAACCCGGAGATCAGCGGCTGAGGCGGTGGCGGCCCGTTGCTCCGGCCGCCGCCCTCACCCGGTGGAGGTGGCGGCAACGGCGGCCGCCCCGAACCACCGGCCCAGCCGGTCGTCCAGTTCCCGCTGGTCGTCGCCGGCCCAGACCACGTGGCCGTCCGGGCGCACCAGGACCGCGGGGGCGTCGAGTTCGTCGCTGCCGTCGACGACGTGGTCGACGCGGTCCGCCCAGCCGTCCGCGGAGAGCCTGCCGGTGCGGTCGAGCAGGAGACCGCGCCCGGCGTGCATCAGGCCGTACAGGCGGCCCTGCCTCAGGCCCATGTCACGGAGCCGCTTGCCGAGGAGGGGGTGGCCCTCGCCGACGTCGTAACGGACCCCGATCGCGGTGATCTTCTCGATCAGGCGGTGGTTCACCTCTTCGAAGTCCATCAGCTCCGAGAGCAGCCTGCGCACCGCCACGGGCCCGGGTTCGGTGGACAGCAGCACCATCTGCGCCCGGGTGTTGTCGAGCACCTCGGCGGCGACCGGGTGCCGCTCGGAGTGGTAACTGTCCAACAGCCCCTCCGGCGCCCAGCCGTTGACCTCTGCGGCGAGTTTCCAGCCGAGATTGAACGCGTCCTGGATGCCGAGGTTGAGCCCCTGCCCGCCGGTCGGGGGGTGGATGTGCGCCGCGTCGCCCGCCAGCAGCACCCGGCCGGTCCGGTACCGCTCGGCGAGGCGGGTCGCGTCGCCGAAGCGGGAGAGCCAACGCGCGGAGTGCGCACCGAAGTCGGTTCCCGCGTAGTGCCGGAGCCGCTCCTTGAACTCCTCCAGGGTGGGCCCGGACGCACGGTCCTCGGCCACGCCCTCGGCGGGCACGATGACGCGGAACGCCCCGTCACCCAGCGGCATCAGCCCGAACCGGAGCTGGGTCTTGCGGACTTCGGCGACCACTCGGCCCACCTCCTCCGCCGGAGCCGTCAACTCCAGCTCTCCCAGGAGGGTTTCGACGCGGGCCGGTTCGCCGGGGAAACCGGTTCCGAGCAGCTTGCGCACGGCGCTTCGGCCGCCGTCGCAGCCGACGAGGTACCGCGCGCGCAGCCGGGTGCCGTCGGCGAGTTGGGCGGTCACCCCCTGGTCGTCCTGGACCAGTCCGACCAGCTCGTGGCCCCGCCGGATCTCGGCTCCCAGCTCGACGGCGCGCTCGGCCAGCAGGCGCTCCGTGGTGGCCTGCGGAATGGCGAGTACATACGAGTGCGCGGTGTCCAGGTGCTCGGGCCAGACCTTGCCGAGCCCGGCGAAGAACCCGCCGGACGTGACCTGCTTGCCGAGCCGGAGAAACCGCTCCAGCAGGCCGCGCTGGTCCATCACCTCGACGCTGCGCGCGTGCAGACCCTGCGAGCGGGACTGCCTGGTCGGCACCGTCTCCTTCTCCAGCACCACCACCCCCACACCGTGCAGCCGCAACTCGGCGGCCAGCATCAGGCCGGTCGGTCCGCCGCCGACCACGATCACGTCCGTCATGAACACCCCAGTGAGCGAGAAAGTGCGATGCCGGTCTCCCGGCCGGGCCACCGACGACCGGGCATGCGGGCACGCAGGGGCACGGACCGGAGCGGTGGGAGAGGCGATTGTGCGGGATGCCGGGGGCCTTGCCGCAAGCCCCCCGGTGCGCTATATCTTGAGAGTGGCAGGAAGAGTCCCATCTTCCTGCCTTCGCTGTTTCCGCAGGCAGGAAGCCACTTCCGGCACCTCCGGCGGCACGTGCTCAGGCGCCGGTTGCGTCGCCGAGCGCCCGCACCCATTCGACCAGTGCCGCGAAGTCCGCTTCCGTCAGGCCGAGTCGGGGATCGACGCGGTGGAGGAGCCACTGCCCCCGGCAGTGGTCCGCCACCCAGCGCCGGTCGATGCCGGTGATCTCGTCGTCCACCCAGACGAAGGGGCGCCCGGCCGCCAGCTCCACGAGCGTGCGGGTCTTCCAGTGGAGGCCGCCCCGCTCGTCCGCGCCGTCCGCGTCCTCCGGCCAGTCCACGACGGGCAGGCGAGGCAGCCCGAGCCAGGGCGCCAGAACGAGGTTCGCGTCCGCCATCCAGGTCGTCGCCCACACCAACTCGCAGCCCAGCGCGAGGAGTCGGGGCCCGTACGCGGGGTTGATCCGGGCCAGCAACGGGTTGTCGAGGTCCTCCGGCCGCCCGGAGCCCGAGCGGTACACCGGATACCCGCCGGGGCGCTCCCGCGCCGACGCCCCGAAGGGGATGAGAGGGCCGTCGACGTCGAGGAAGAGCAGGGGGCGGGGCTCCGGACCGTTCACGCCCGCACGATAACCGCCCGGACCCGCGCCGTGCGCGAAGCCCTGGGTGGTGTCCGGCGGGTCGGGGCGCGACCCCGGCCTCGATCCGCCGGGCACCACCCAGGGTCTTTCGCCCGATCCGAACGAGAGGCCCTAAGCCGCCTGGCGGGCGCGCCGGGCGGGGCGGGGGCTCTCGACCGGTTCGGCCAGGTGGCCCTGGGCCAGTCGCTCCAGGGCCCGTACGAAGAGCGCGCGATCACTTTCGGCAAGGTCGCCCAGCGCCTCGGCGTGCACCCCGTCGACGATCCGCCGGCTCCGGGCGGCGAGCTCGGCGCCCTTCTCGGTCACGGAGATGATCCGCGCCCGCCGGTCCAGCCGCGAGGGCCGCCGCTCCGCGAGACCGGCGCTCTCCAGGGCGTCGACGGTCACCACCATCGTGGTCTTGTCCATGTCGCCGATCTCCGCGAGCTGCGCCTGGGTCCGCTCCTCCTCCAGCGCGTGCACCAGGACGCAGTGCATACGGGGGGTGAGACCCACCTCGTCGAGGGCCGCCGCCATCCGGGTGCGCAGGACGTGACTGGTGTGGTTGAGGAGGTACGAGAGGTCGAAGCCGGCCGGGCCGGCAGGGGCGGGCAGCGAGGAGGTCATGCCACCAGGCTAGCAATTCGATCCGTGGCGGATGGTTCAGAAGCAGACGTTCCCAGGGCCGAGGACACGCCCCGCCGCGCGGGCCGCCGCGCGGCCCGCCCGCGAGAGGTCCCGATATGGATAGTCCGCAACAAAACCTTCTGCTACGGTCGATCCAGTCGGGCAGCCACACCGCGCCGCGTCCGACCCTCCGCACATGCCGAGCCAGCCACTGCCCACCGCAGGAGCACGCCCATGTCCACCGCAGCCCGCCCCGGCCCCGCCGACACCGACTCCGGCACGCACGCCGCGTCCACCCCGGCCGCGCCCCCGTCCCCGCCCTCCCTCACTCCCCGGCAGAAGCGGCTCGCGCTCGGCGTGATCGCCTCCGGCCTGCTGATGATCATTCTCGACGGGTCGATCGTCACCGTGGCGATGCCCGTGATCCAGCGCGACCTGGACTTCACCCCGGCCGGCCTCAGCTGGGTCGTAAACGCCTACCTGATCGCGTTCGGCAGCCTGCTGCTGCTCGCCGGACGGCTCGGGGACCTCGTCGGACGGAAGCGGATGTTCGTCATCGGCACCGCCGTCTTCACCGCCGCATCGCTCCTCGCGGGAGTGGCGGCCTCGCCCGGGGTGCTCATCACCGCACGGGCCCTCCAGGGGGCCGGCAGCGCGATGGCGTCGGCGGTCGGGCTCGGCATCCTGGTCACCCTCTTCGCCGAGCCGCGCGAACGGGCCCGCGCCATCGCGGTGTTCTCGTTCACCTCGGCGGTCGGCGCCTCGCTCGGCCAGGTGCTCGGCGGGGTGCTCACCGACGTGCTCGACTGGCACTGGATCTTCTTCATCAATCTGCCGATCGGCCTCGCCTCCCTCGCCCTCGCCGTCCGGGTCCTGCCCGGCGACCGGGGCCCCGGGCTCGCCTCCGGCGCGGACGTGACCGGCGCCGTGCTCGTCACCGCCGCCCTGGTGGCGGGGATCTACTCCGTCGTCCAGGCCGAGCGGTACGGCTGGCTGTCCGGGCACACCCTGGGCCTGAGTGCCCTCGCCCTCGTACTGCTCGCCGGCTTCGTCGTACGCCAGGCCACCTCGCGCACCCCACTGATCCCGCCCCGCCTGCTGCGCCCGCGCACCACGGTCGGCGCCAATGTGGTCCAAGTCCTCATCATGGGGGTGATGTTCAGCTTCCAGATCCTCATCGCCCTGTACCTCCAGAAGGTGCTCGGCTACGAGGCGCTGGGGACGGGCCTCGCGCTGCTGCCGGCCGCCGTGGCCATCGGAGGGGTGTCGCTGCTGGTCTCGGCGCGGCTCAACGCACGGTTCGGCGAGCGTGCGGTGCTGCTGGCCGGGATCGCCCTGCTGACGGTCCAGATGATGCTGCTCGGCCGGCTGCCCGACCACGCCGACTACGCCACGGACCTGCTGCCGGTGATGCTGCTGGCGGGCAGCTTCGGCCTGGTGCTCCCGGCCCTCACCGCCCTGGGGATGTCCGGGACCGCCGAGGAGGACGCGGGCCTCGCCTCCGGTCTCTTCAACACCACCCAGCAGGTCGGCATGGCCCTGGGCGTGGCCGTCCTCAGCACCCTGGCCGCAGGACACACCGACGGACTGCTCGCCGCCGGGCAGGGCGCGGCCCACGCACTGACGGACGGATACCGGCTCGCCTTCACGGTCGGGGCGGGCCTGCTCGCCGTCGCCTTCGTCGCCACCCTGCTCCTGCTCCCCGGCCGGCCGGCGGCTACCGTCGCACCGCCCGCCCCCGCCCGGGACTGACTCGTGGGCCGGTTCGGGACGGCCGGTTCAGAACGGCCGGTTCAGAACATGTCCGGGCACCACGGCCGGCGGGCCGTACGGAAGGCACCGCCGGCCAGCGCCGCAGCGCCCGGCCGGTTCTCCTCGATCCGGCCCAGGGCCACCAGCCGCTCCACCGACTCGTCGCCGAGGAACACGGACGCCAAGTCCCTCACGTCCAGGGTCAGATCGGGGCTCCGGGTATCCGCTACGCACGCCGCGCCCTGCGGCGAGGCGTCCAGGCGGAAGACCCCACCGGCGAGCCCGGCGGGGTCGCGGACGTCGAGGACGAGCGTGGCCTCCCGCGCGTACGTACGGGAGGCGAGCAGCCGCGCGGTGTCGAGCACCCGCAGCCAGAGCCAGTCGGCGTGGGTGACCACCCGGGCGGCGCGCGGGTCGGGCAGCAGCTGGGGAAGCAGGTCGTCGGGGGCGCGGCAGCCGGTGCGGACCGTGGTGACCCAGTCGATCGCGCAGACGTACCGCCACAGGACGCGCTCGGCCGCCGGGCCGGCTGCGATCAGCTGGCTCACGGTCGCGGTGTCCCGGGGCTGCTTGCGATCGTCCCAGTTGTCGTCGGTGCGGTACACGACCAGGCCCTCGGGCTCGCCGGAGGCGGAGCGGTACAGGGCGTAGAAGGGCTCGGTCCACTTGTCCAGCGGCGGTACGCCGATCCCCGTGTGCCGGTCCCACCAGCCCTCCGGGCGGCTGACGACGCCGTGTTGCCGGGCGGCCAGCCGGGCATGGATCTCCGGGCCCAGCTTCCGTACGTCCTCCGGGTCCACGAGGTCGATCCGGCCGCCGTCCAGTCCGGCGTCGAGCGGGCCGTGCGGGTCCAGCCCCGAGCGGGTGAGGTCCACCTCCCACTCGGTGTGCGAGGTGGCGGGGCCGAAACCGAAGCGCCCGTAGATCGGGTACTCGGCCGCGATCAGGGTGGCGGCGACCTCGCCGCGCTCCCTCGCCGCCGCGAGGTCCGCCGCCACCATCCGGCTCAGCAGGCCCCGCCTGCGGTGGGTCGGCGCGACCGTCACCGCGCTGATCGCGTCCACCGCGACCCGGGCGCCGCCGGGCACCGTCAGCTCCTGGGCGTACGACCGGTAGGTCGCCACGCACCGCCCTCCGTCGAACGCACCCCGCACCCGGGAGACGTCGATCTGCGGCAGCCTCGCCGCCGCCTCCCGCTCCAGGCCCTCCGTCGAGGACTGCAGGAACCCCCGGCGGACGGCCATCAGCCATGCGGGGAACTCGGTCGCGGTGATCACACGTACGTCCAGGCCCATACGCCCACGCTAAGCCGCCGCCCCCGCCGTGTCGCTCGCATTTCCACGCGCCCGAAGGGGCATCGGAACGCCGCCCCGGGGACGCCGGCACCGGAACGCCGCCCGGCCCCGCAGGGCGCCGGAGCGCCGCCCCGGCCCGCAGGGCATCGGAACGCCGCTCAGGCCCCGCGGGGCGTCAGAACGCCGCCCGGACCTCGCCGACCTCCACCGCCCCGCCCATCAGCGGCGCCCGGCCGACCCGGGCGACGACCGGGGCGTCCACGCCGAGGAGCTCCAGGGCACGGGCCAGCACCGGGCCGAGCGCCCGGGTGGAGCCGTCCTCGATCTTGAAGGCCAGCGCGCGGCCGTCCGGCAGCGCCAGCGCCTGCACGGCCTCGGCACCCATCTTCGAGAGTGTGCCCGGCAGTTCGCGCATCAGCCAGGTGTCCGGCCGCCGGGTGCCCGCCACGTACTCCGGGTGGGCGCGCATCGCGTCCGCGACCCGCCGCTCCGCCGTACCGGGCTCCGCCAGGACGAAGGAGCGGAACGCCCGCGCCAGCCCGGTCAGCCCGATCGCCATCAGCGGCGCCCCGCAGCCGTCCGTACCGACCGAAGCGACCGGTTCGCCCGCCGCCTCCTCGATCACCTGGTGCACCAGCCGCTGGAGCGGGTGCGCCGGGTCGAGGTAGCTCGCGGTGTCCCAGCCGTTGAGCGCGCAGACGGCGAGCATCGCCGCGTGCTTCCCCGAGCAGTTCATGGTGATCGGCTCACGGACCCGTCCGGACGCGAGATACGCCTCCGCCTCCACCGGGTCCAGCGGCAGGTCGGGCGGGGTCTGGAGGTCGGCGGGGCTCAGCCCGTGCTCGGCCAGCATCGTCGCGACGAGCGCGAGGTGGAAGTCCTCCCCGGAGTGGCTCGCGGCGGCGAGCGCCAGCCGCTCGCCGGACAGGTCGAGACCGGCCCGCAGGATCGCGGCGGCCTGCATCGGCTTGTTCGACGAGCGGGGGAAGACGGGCGCCGACGGATCGCCGAGCGCGTACTCCACGCTGCCGTCCGCAGCCAGCAGCACCAGCGAGCCCCGGTGGCGGCCCTCCAGGAACCCGGACCGCACGACCTCCGCGAGTACCGGACGGACGTCCGGCGTACCGGGGCCGGAGGGGGAGGCGAGGGCGTCGTTGCTGGTCATGAGGGCCTTCCGGGGGCTGGACCCGCTCCCGGAAGGATCACCTCAGGCGAGCAGATCGTCTACTTGTGCTTCTCCGTCACGGTACCTGCGGGCGATCTCCGCCCCGCATTCGTCCGCCGTGCGCTGGAGCTGGTGACGGCGGCGCGAGACCTGCTTCTCGTACCCGACGAGCCTGCCCATCGCGGTGTGCAGCTCCTCGTCCGTACGGGCTTCGAGGTCGGACAGCTCCACCTCGGCGAGCGTCTCCGCCGCCAGCCTGGCGTACTCGTCGCCGCGCGGGGTGCGGAGCGTGACGTGGCGGGCGGAGGTGCGGTGCCGCGACGGGGTGTCCGCGAGGATCTCCGAGAGCCGGTCCACGACCGGGGACTCCGGGTCCTGCCGGCGCGCCAGTTCGGCCCGCAGGATGTCGATGCGCCCCTGGACCAGCCGGCGTACGTAGCTGAGGTCGGCCTCGTCCCGCTGGGCGTCCCGGCGCAGCGTCCGCAGTGCGGGGAGCCGGAGCCCGCCGAACCCGGTCTGCGGGCGGACCGCCCCCAGCCCCTCGGTGCCCGGGTGCGCGGCGCCCTGCTCGGGCACGGAACCGGCCGGAGCGGCGGACGGCACCCGCACCGGAGCGACCGCGGCCCCTGCCCCGGGCCCGCCCTCCGGTCCCGGTACGCTCCGCTGCACGGGCGGCCTCATGGTGGTGGGCGTCGTCGGTACGGCACCGGGAGATTGTCCCGTTCCATAGGTACTCATGCTGTTCCGTCCCCTCGACCGGTGCGTCGGCACACCGACATCGTGCATCGTGCCACCCCGTCCCGGGCCGACGCAGGGGTTCTGTACCCGTTCAGCCCAAGATAGGTTGGTCTGTATGCGTGCAGTGGTACAGAGAGTGGATGGCGCGAGCGTCTCCGTGTCCGAGGGCACCGAGGCCGCGCCGGAGACCGGAGTCGTCGGCGAGATCATGGGCGAGGGCCTGTGCGTGCTGGTCGGAGTCACTCACGGGGACACCCCTGAGAAGGCGGCGCAGCTCGCCCGGAAGCTCTGGTCGGTGCGCATCCTGGAGGGCGAGAAGTCCTGTTCCGACGTGAACGCACCGCTTCTGGTCATTTCGCAGTTCACCCTCTACGGGGACGCCCGCAAGGGCCGCCGCCCCACCTGGAACGCCGCCGCGCCCGGTGAGATCGCCGAGCCGCTGGTCGACGAGGTCGTGGCGCAGCTGCGGGCGCTCGGGGCGCGGGTGGAGACGGGCCGGTTCGGGGCGGACATGCGCGTCACGCTCACCAACCACGGCCCGTTCACCGTCCTCATCGAGGTCTGACCGGCGCCAGGAAGAGCCGCCGGACACCGCCTACGGCTCGACGATCGTCTCCTGCGCGGCGGCCGTGTCCCCGGCGAGCAGCTCGGCGTCGACCGCGACGTTCCGCTTGACCAGCGCGAGGGCGATCGGGCCGAGCTCGTGGTGCCGGGCCGAGGTGGTGATGAACCCGAGCTGCCGGCCCTCCGCACCGTCCGAGGCGAGCCGGACGGGTGTGCCGTGTCCGGGCAGGTGCACCTCGCTGCCGTCCAGGTGGAGGAAGACGAGCCTGCGCGGCGGCTTCCCCAGGTTGTGGACGCGCGCGACGGTCTCCTGGCCCCGGTAGCAGCCCTTCTGGAGGTGGACCGCGGTGCCGATCCAGCCCAGCTCGTGCGGGATGGTCCGGTGGTCGGTCTCGAAGCCCAGACGCGGGCGGTGCGCCTCCACGCGCAGCGCCTCGTACGCCAGGATGCCCGCGGCCGGACCGGCCTGGGCGGTGTACGCCTCCAGGTCGGCGCGCGGCAGGAACACGTCGCGGCCGTGCGGCTCCTCGCGTACGGCGACGCCCTCGGGCACCTCGGTGATGGAACCGGCCGGGAGGTGCACGACGGCGAAGTCCTCGGTGCGGTCGGCGACTTCCACCCGGTAGAAGAACTTCATCGACTCCAGGTACGCCACCAGGTCCGCGCGGGTCTCCGGCTCGACGTGCATCCACACCGTGGAGCCGTCGTCCACGAGGTAGAGGGCGTGTTCGATGTGGCCGTTGGCGGAGAGGATCAGCGCCTCGGTGGCCCGGTTCGGCGCGAGGTCGGTGACGTGCTGGGTGAGCAGCAGGTGCAGCCAGCTCAGCCGGTCGTCGCCGGTGACGGTGACGACACCCCGGTGCGACAGGTCGACGAACCCGTCTCCGGCGGCGAGTGCGCGTTGCTCACGGAACAGGTCGCCGTAGTGCGCGGCGACACCTTCGTCGCGGCCTTCGGCGGGGACGGCGCCGGGCAGGGACAGCAAGGGGCTCTTCATGCGACCAGCGTACGGCGCGCGCCCACGGGCCGTGGGGCCGGGCGCCCGCGGCCGCTCAGGCCTGCGCGGCGTCCGTACGTTCCGACCCGGCGGCGCAGTCGCGGCACCGGCCGAAGATCGCGAAGTGCTTGAGGTCCGTCTCGAAGCCGAAGGCCTCCCGCAGCTTGGCGGTGAACTCGGCCGCCACCTCGGTGTCCGCCTCTATGACGTCGGAGCAGTCCCGGCAGACCAGGTGGATGTGGTGGTGCCGGTCGGCCAGGTGGTAGGTGGGGGCGCCGTGGCCGAGGTGGGCGTGGCTGACCAGCCCGAGCTCCTCCAGGAGCTCCAGGGTCCGGTAGACGGTGGAGATGTTGACCCCGGACGCGGTCCGGCGCACCTCGCAGAGGATGTCGTCGGGCGTCGCGTGCTCCAGCGCGTCGACCGCCTCCAGCACGAGCTGGCGCTGCGGCGTGAGCCGGTAACCGCGCTGCCGGAGGTCGGTCTTCCAGTCGGTGCTCACCACGGGGCCAGTGTACGGCTGCCCCCGCACGGCATCCCCCGGTACGAAGGAGGATGCCGGTGGTCCCGTACGGCCGGTCGGGCGTGGGCGCCGCCTACTTGAAGAAGGCGATGCCGTCGTCCGGGAGGTCGCCGAGGCTCTTCGCCATCTCCTGGACCTCTTCCGGCGTGACGACCTTCTTCAGGTGCGCCGACATGTAGGGGCGCAGCTCGACGTCGGGGGTCGCCTTCTCGCCGACCCACATGAGGTCGCTGTTCACGTAGCCGTAGAGGCGCTTGCCGCCGCTGTACGGGCCGGAGGCCGCGGTGCGGGCGACCGCGTCGGTGACGACGTCGATCTGCGGCTTCTGGTCGGCGAGCTCGCCGTACCAGACCTCGACCACGCCCTGGTCACGGACCATGACGATCTCGACCTTGCGGTCCTTGTCGATGCGCCAGAAGCCGGACTCGGACTCCAGCGGCCGGACCTTGTTGCCCTCGGCGTCGAGCACCCAGGAGTGCGACACGTATGCGAGGAAGTCGCGGCCGTCGTGGCTGAAGGAGACTTCCTGGCCGAAGTTGCACTTCTCGTCGCCGGGGAAGTCGGCGACGCCCGCGCCGGCCCAGTTGCCCAGGAGGAATGCCAGCGGGACGAGGTCCCGGTGAAGGTCGGACGGAATCGAGATCATGAGCGGCTCAGGCGATCTGTGAGGGAGGGGCGGAGGTCGACGAGGGTCAGCGCTGGCCCTGGTACAGCTTCTTCACGGTCACGCCGGCGAAAGCGAGGACGCCGACGCAGACCAGGACCAGCAGGGTGGAGAAGAATGCCTCAAGCACGGGAGCTCCTCGTCATGAGCGAATCGCGGCAATGGCGCCAATACAGGGCCGGGCCCCAGCCTAGTGGGTGGGGGCCCGGCTCTCTCGTTCAGGTCCTCGCGCTGCCCGGCGGTACGGAACCGGTACGGGCCCGGAACGAGCACCCGGCCGAGCACCTGCCCGGTGCCCGTCCAGGCGCCCGGCCCGTCGCTCAGCCCAGCAGCTGGTCCTGGAGGATCACGGTCTGCTGGAACGGCACCTTCGCCGTCTCGCCGCCGCCCTCGCGGGAGTGCACGATCACCGCGAGGGTGTCCCCGGCCTGGGCGTACGCGATCCGGACGTGCTCCTTCTCGTACGGCTTCTTCTCGGCGTAGGCGTCCACCCGGATCGTCCGCGGGAAGGAGTCCTCCGGCCAGGAGTCGTCCAGCTCCAGTCCGGTGACGCCGACGGGGAGCGCCTGCTCGTCGCCCTCCGAGGTCAGCTCGTCGCTCAGCCCGGTGGCGAAGGCCACCGAGTCGAACTGGAGCAGGTAGATCCGGGACGAGGTGCCGTCCGGCATGGTCCAGCCGCGGGCCGCGACATGGCGCAGCGCGGAGTCGGTGAGCACCTGCCCGAGGTGGGCGCGGCCGTCCTCGGCGAACTCCGTGAGGAACTGCGAGGCGGGGACCCAGCCACCGGACAGCTTCTTGTCCGCCACCGCTCCGGCGGGCGCGGGCAGCAGCAGGTCCCGTACGTCGGCGTAGTGGATCTCCGCGTCGTTGGAGAAGTCGAACGGGTGGGACGTGCGCGGAGGCAGCGCCGGCAGCGACAGCTCGGGGTAGTCCCAGCGGCCGTCGTCGACCGTGGAGAGGCCGGGCACGTCGGTCCGCTCCATCGAGGCGATCCCGTACGCGGTCCCCGTGGAGGCGGCCCCGAACACCAGCACGGCGGCGGTCCAGCGCGCGACGGCACGCAGGACCCGCCGGGGCCTGCGGGGCCGCGCGGGGGGCTCCTGGCCGTCGACGGCGGTCGCGGGAGCGGCGAGCGGCGCGGCGGCCGGCAGCTCCGCGGGCATCGGCGGGATCTCCGCGACCGGCGGTACGGGCGCGGGCGCCACGGCCTGCGGGGCTTCGGCCACCGGCGCCACGGCCTGCGGGCCTTCGGCCCGCGGGGCTTCGGGGGCCTCGGCCGGCGGGGCGGGTGGCGTGGTCTGCTCGGTCATATGTACTTCCCCGGGGACTTGATGTGGTCGAGCTGGTCCTTCACCAGATCCGCGATGTCGGACATGCTCAGCGGGCCCGGTCCCTCGGCGGTGACCTCGACGTAGTGCTCCCCGTCGTAGGCCATGCAGGTGACGCCGTCGAGCTCGACGTCGTCGTTCTTGGGGTAACGGAAGCAACGGGCGTTCTTGTAGTCCTTGATCTTCGGACCCTCGCGGAAGACCCGCATCGCCTCCGTGAGTCCGGTCATGGAGGACCAGGTGTCGTGGACCGCCTGCTTGTCCTTCATCTTCATGATCTCGACGGTGGCCACCACGTCGTTGGCCTTCCCGAAGTAGGAGCGCTGGGCCACCCCTTCGACCCGCATCCGGTCGACGTGCTTCTCGAACTCGCGACGCAGCTTGCCCGAGAGGCCGTGCGCCGACTTCTTGATCGTCGCCGCCGCTTCCCTGGCGTCGATCACGTTGTCGTTGCCCCGCTTGTCGATGTCCATGCCGAGGCGCCAGTCGGAGTCCGCGGGCAGAAGCAGCTTGCTGAGCTCCGTGTCGGACCGGCCGGCCGCCGCACCCGCGGCAGGGTCCTTGGTGTTCCCCGGGGACGAACCCTGAAGGCTCTCCTGGGTCCACAGCGTGGTGGGCGCGGTGCGGTCCGCCGAATCGACGGTGTTCTTCGTGTACACGGCGGCGCCGCCGATCACGGCGAGGACGACGACGGGCGGCACCACGTACCGCGCCACCTTCCACACCCGGCCGGCGGTCCGCGCCGGAGCCACCGGAGCCGGCTCCGGGGCCGCGTCCGGAGCCGGTTCCAGGTTCGGTGCCGAGGCCGGGTCCGGAGTCACGGCTTCGCTCTTCTCGTCGGTCACAGCCGCTCCAACTGGCGCTCCGCCAGGCTCCGGATGGTCTTCTTGCTGATCGGCTCGGGGCTGAACATGTAGATGTCCATCACGATGTCGCCGCGCACGGCGATGGCCCTGGCCTCGTACATCGGCTCGTATCCCGCCTCGCGGCGGACCGGGAGGATGAAGGCGCGGCCGTCGAGGCTGCCCTTGACGGGGTCGCCCTCGCTGTCGTCCAGCAGGTAGCTCATCTGGCCGTCGAAGTGGTCCCGGGCCCCGACGGAGCTCCCGGGCCGGTACTGCAGAAGATCGATCTTCGTCTCGCGGTCCCCGCTCGCCAGCCAGGACTGCCGCGCGATCCGCCGGATGTCCGAACCCGCCAGCTCGCCGAACATGTAGTCCGGGCTGTCGTACTCGGCGGCGTATTCGGAGAGGCCGATCCAGCCGCTGCCGGCATACGGATCCGCCTTGGCGCCCTTGGGGCGGTCCAGCAGCAGCTTCGTCAGGTCGCCGTCCGTCTTCACCTGATGGTCCTCGGAGGCCGGCAGCGGGTCCGGGGCCTTGCCGGCCGGCTTCGCCGGGTAGGCGAGGTGTTCCTGCGCCAGCACCCCCAGGGGGGTCGGGTCGCGGTCGGCCTGGACGCCGTACCCCACGGCCCCGCCGATGGCCACGCCGAGCACCGCGGCGGCCAGCACGATCAGCGAGGTACGGCCACGCGGACGGCGGCGGACGGCATCCGGTGCGGGCTCCGGCGTCTCGGCGGACTCGGCGGCCTCGGGCTCCGTGGCCGGCTCGGCCACGGAGTCCGGCGCCACGGCCGGCGCAGGAGCATCGGCCGGGGTCAGGTTCTCACCGGCATCCGCGACGGGCGGCGCATCCGGCGACTCGACCGCGTCGCCGGAAATGGTGTCTTTCGGTTCCAAAAGGGTCCCCCCATAAGAGACCTGAAGCGCCGGTTCCAATTACCTGCGCACACACCTGACCCACAGGTCACAGAAGAGGTTGCACGGCCGCCGGTTACAGTTCGGCATATGCCGAAGAAGCTCGTGATCAAGGTGACCGCAGGGGCCGACTCCGCCGAGCGGTGCTCGCAGGCGTTCACGGTGGCGGCGGTCGCCGTCGCCAGCGGGGTGGAGGTCTCCCTCTGGCTCACCGGGGAGTCCGCCTGGTTCGCCCTGCCCGGCCGCGCCGCCGACTTCGAACTCCCGCACGCCGCACCGCTGCCGGACCTCATCGAGTCGATCATGGCGGGCGGGCGGATCACCCTCTGCACCCAGTGCGCGGCGCGGCGGGACATCACGGAGCGGGACGTCATCGAGGGCGTACGGATCGCGGGGGCTCAGGTCTTCGTCCAGGAAGCCATGGCGGACGGCACGCAGGCACTGGTCTACTGACGGGCCGTCACCCGCGCTGCGGCCTCAACGGTCGTACTTGCGCCGCTTCCTGCCGTCCAGCTCGTCCCACCACTCGTCGGACTTCGGGTCTCCGGAGGGGTGCTCGTCCCACCAGCGGTCTTCGGGGCCGCGGCGGTTGGCGACCATCGCCGCGATCGGCGGGATGACCATGGCGACCACGCACATGCCCACGGCGACCGGCACGGACCAGAGGCGCACGAAGGCCCAGGCGGACACGAAGAGAGCGACGCATCCGCCCATCAGCAGGAAATAGCCGCGCCGGCGCCGGGCGTACATACCCCCAAGGGTAGGCCCGGAGTCGCTGGGCGTCACCGATCGCCGCCCGGACGGCACGAAGGGCCGCACCCCATTTCCGTCACGGGCGTCCAACCCCCGGGGTGCGGCCCTCCGGCCCTGCCTCATCGGTGCGCCGCCGGCTCGCGCCGGGGGCCGCACCGATCAGCGGCTCACGTCGTTCAGACGGCGATGGCCACCTCGGAGAGGCCGCCGGTCTGCGCGACGACGGTGCGGTCGGCGCTGCCGCCCGGAACCAGCGCGCGGACCGTCCAGGTCCCCTCGGCCGCGTAGAAACGGAACTGCCCGGTCGCCGAGGTCGGGACCTCGGCGGTGAACTCGCCGGTCGAGTCCAGCAGGCGGACGTAGCCCGTGACGGGCTCGCCGTCGCGGGTCACGCTGCCCTGGATCGTCGTCTCGCCGGGCTTGATGGTCGAAGCGTCGGGGCCGCCGGCCTTTGCTCCACACATGGTGTTCAGTCCTTCTGGGTCGGGGGTCCTGCGAATTACTTGTTGGCGCCGAGCTCGATCGGCACGCCCACGAGGGAGCCGTACTCGGTCCACGAGCCGTCGTAGTTCTTGACGTTCTCCTGGCCGAGCAGCTCGTGCAGGACGAACCAGGTCAGCGCGGAGCGCTCGCCGATGCGGCAGTACGCGATGGTGTCCTTCGACAGGTCGACCTGCTCGTCCTCGTAGAGGGCCTTGAGCTCGTCGTCCGACTTGAAGGTGCCGTCGTCGTTGGCGTTCTTCGACCACGGGATGTTGCGGGCGCCGGGCACGTGGCCGGGGCGCTGCGACTGCTCCTGCGGAAGGTGCGCCGGCGCGAGCAGCTTGCCGCTGAACTCGTCGGGGGAGCGCACGTCGACCAGGTTCAGCGTGCCGATGGCCGCCACGACGTCGTCGCGGTAGGCGCGGATCGACTCGTCCTGGGCCTTGGCCTTGTACTCGGTGGCCGGGCGCGACGGGACGGCGTCGGTCAGGTCGCGGGAGTCGAGCTCCCACTTCTTGCGGCCACCGTCGAGGAGCTTGACGTTCTCGTGGCCGTAGAGCTTGAAGTACCAGTAGGCGTAGGACGCGAACCAGTTGTTGTTGCCACCGTAGAGGACCACCAGCGTGTCGTTGGCGATGCCCTTCTCCGACAGGAGCTTCTCGAAGCCGGCCTGGTCGACGAAGTCACGGCGGACCGGGTCCTGGAGGTCCTTCGTCCAGTCGATCCGGATCGCGTTCTTGATGTGGTTCTTCTCGTACGCCGAGGTGTCCTCGTCGACCTCGACGATGGCGACCTGCGGGTCGTCGATGTGGGCCTCGACCCAGTCTGCATCGACCAGTACGTCGGTGCGGCTCATGCTGTTCTCCTCCGGGGCAGTCTGCGGCGGTGTCGTGCGGAGTGAAGAGTGCTGCGGATGCACGCGGACGCCGGGCGTGGGCGTGCACCGGGGGCACGGGCCGGCCCCGACGGTTCAACGGTCGAGGGGCCGGACGGAAGCGGGACGGGACGGAACGTCCTGCTCAGAAGGTGCGACAGAGCATGGCGGCGACGCGGCACAGGTCTACTGCCCGCCGCTTCGTGAGGTCCGCCTGTCGCTTCATGTGTCCGATCGTAGGGAGCCGGAGGCGGGGATGTCACCGGCATGTCGGATGATGAGACAGGATCGTCCGCGATACGAGACGCAGAAGCGGAATCCAACCATCCGATCCCCTTCGGGGAGACCGGGGGTGCCACCGCATCTGCGGTACGGACACCGGCGTCTCACCATCCGGTCACATGCCTTGTACTTCCACCTCGCACACCCGCCCCGCACACCCTCCCCGCGCACACGCCTCGTACTCCCGCCCCGTGGAGGGGGGCGTCAGCCGGCGAGGGCCATGTCGGTGGCCTCCACGGAGATCTCCAGGCCCTCGGGCAGCGCCTCGACCTTCTTCAGCACCACGCCGTCGGGCAGTCCGCCGACGTTCCGCTCGAAGTCGGTACGGGAGCGCACCAGCCCCTCCAGGCCGGGGATGCCCTCACCCGGCACCGAGTCCGCGCGGACCCGGACCGTCCGCCCGTCGACCAGCGTGACCGAGGAGACGACGCTGCGGGTGAGGTCCTTGCCGAGCACCTGCACGGTGCCGGTGACCTTCACCTTGCCGTTGTCGGCGTACCGCACGGTGACGCCGTCCTCGGCGGCGTCGGTCAGGTCCGCGTAACTGACCAGCGCGGTGCCCTTGACCAGACCTGCACGGGCGCTGGTGTACCCCTCGCCGATGGCGACCCGGTCGAGCTCGGCCCGCAGCTCGCTGATCCGGATGGTGCCGCCGTTGCCGCTGGCCTGGATGCCCTTGAGCGTGACGTCGACCCGTTCGAGGTCCCGGCCCGCGATCTGGGTGAGGAAGGGGAAGCCGTGGATCGAGACGTCGGTGGAGGTCGCCGTGGCACCGGTGAACTCGACCCGGTCCGCCGCCTCGCTCTCGGCGAAGTGGACGGCGAGCCGGTCGACGGCCACGAAGAGGCCCCCCAGCACCACCACGACGATCAGCAGTATTCGCAGCGCGCGCATGCCTGTTCTTCTCCCACTCTCGCCCGACGGAATCCGGGCTTCCCGCAGGCCTGGTACGGCCGCGGAAAGCCCGGAGTGAGCGACGAAGCGGGGGACCCGGTCGGTTCCCGGAGGATTCAGCCGATCACGCGGCCGACGAGGTAGACGGCCGGAGCCGCGGCGGTCAGCGGCAGCGCCACACCGGCCGTCATGTGGACGAACCGGGACGGGTAGTCGTAGCTGGCCGCCCGGAGGCCGACGAGCGCGCACACGCCCGCCGCGAGCCCGGACACCGTCGCGCCCGCGAGGCCGAGTCCGACCAGACCGCCGGCCACCGCACCCACCACCGTGGCGGCGACCAGAGACGCGACCACGGACGCCACCCCGGGCAGCGGCACCGCGCGCACGAGCGCGGCGACGGCGACGGCGATCGCGCCCGCCACCACCACGTCCGGGTCCGCCGCGAGGTACCCGCCCGCCAGCACGGCCAGGGCCGCCGACACGACGGTGGCCATCAGCCCCTGCATCCGCTCGTCGGCCCCCGCGTGGCTCCGCAACTGGAGGACGAGGGTGAGCAGCACCCACACGCCGAGCGTGCCGAGCAGGGCCGCCGGGCCGTGCTCGCGGCCGGCGACGAGCAGCGCGACGTCCGCGACGAACCCGCCGAGGAAGGCGAGCGCGATGCCCTGCCGGGCCGGCCACATGCCGTTGAGCCGGAACCACCCGGCCGCCGTCACGGCCTGGAGCAGCACCAGCGGCACGGCCAGGGCGTACGAGCCGATCCCGGCCCCGAGCGCCACCAGCAGGCCGAGTACGGCGGTCAGCGCGGCGGGCTGCATGCCCGGCGCGATGATCGGCGACCGGCCCTCGGCGCGGGCGCGCTGGGCGTCGGTGATCCGGGCGTTGCCGACCGTGGTGGGAGCGCTGTAGCCGTCCGCACCGGGCTGCGCCGGGGCGGGAGCGGCCGTGGCCGCCGCCGCTACGGGCGCCGGGGCCACCGGGGCGGTCACCGGGGCAGCCGCCGGGACCTCGGGCGGCAACGGATAGGAACCCGCCGCTCCCGCCGCCCCGACGACCGGCGGCAGGAAGGCGGTCTCCGCCGCATCCGGCACGGCCTGCTGGGGCTGAACCTGCTGGGGCTGCTGCCCGTACGCCTGCTGGGGCTGTGCGAACTGCTGGGGCTGCTGCCCGTACGCCTG
>NZ_JBSFFN010000033.1:54225-111101 GCF_053596135.1 Streptomyces sp. NPDC001770
TGCTGGGGCTGTGCGGCCTGCTGGGGCTGCTGCCCGTACGCCTGCTGGGGCTGCGCGGCCTGCTGGGGCTGCTGCCCGTACGCCTGCTGGGGCTGCGCGGCCTGCTGGGGCTGCTGCCCGTACGCCTGCTGGGGCTGCTGCTGTCCGGGCTGTCCCGGCTGCACGTACGCCTGCTGGGCCTGCTGGAACTGCTGCTGCTCGTACGGGCCCGGCGGGTACTGCGCGTGCGGCCGGGGGGCCTGCTGAGGCTGCCCGTAGCCCTGCGGCTGCTCCGGCTGCCCGTAGCCCTGCTGCTGGAACTGCTGCTGCGGAGGCTGCTGGAACTGCTGCGGCCGGGCGGCCTGCGGCTGCTGGAACTGCTGCTGCGGCTGGACCGTGGGCTGGTACTGGGTGTCCCAGGTCTGCCCCTGCCAGGTCTGCGCTGCGCCGGTGTCCTCGGCGGCACCGTAGGCGGGTGCCTGCCCCGGCGTCGGCTGCCCGTAGCCGCCGTGGTTCCGGCCGCCGTGAGCCTGCTCCCCGTGCGCCGGTGCGGCGGCGCCGGGGTACGGCTGGGCACCGGGATACGGCTCGTTCGGGTAGGCGTGCTCGGCGGGGTACGCCTCAGCGCCCCCGTAGGCGTACGGCTCCTGGCCCTGCGGCCGGGGGCCGCTCTGGTCCCTGTTCTGTGCGCTGCTCATCGTCTCCGGTTCACCCTCCTGCGAACGGCGGGAGCACCTCGACCGTGCCGCCCTCGGCAAGGCGTACCGTCTCATGCCGCCGCGTCCCGACCGGATCGCCGTCGACCAGGAACGAGCACCTCATCAGCACACGCACCAGCTCTCCGGGGTGACTTCTCCGCGCGGCGTCCAGCGCCTCGGCCAGTGTCGTCGCCGCGTACGGCTCCTCGGCCGTACCCGCGGCGGCCTTGGCCGCAGCCCAGTAGCGGATCGTGCCCGCCGCCATGGCGGCACCCCTTTCGTCGTCCGTCCGTCGTCCTGTCACACGCGCCACACACATCGCACGAGCCACATGCGTCACGCGGAACCACGCGCCCGGTCGTTCCGCGCGCGCTGTCCATGATGGGTCACGCGCCGACGGCCCAGTCGGCCATCCGGCCCAGCAGCGCCTCGTCCGCCGCGTTCTCGGCGTGTCCCATGCCCCGCTCCAGCCACAGCTCCGCGGCGCCCTCGGCCGCCGCACCGGCCAGCATCCGGGGGTGGTCCAGCGGGAAGTACGGGTCGCGGTCGCCGTGCACCACCAGCAACGGGGCGGGCGCGATCAGCGGGACCGCATCCACCGGGGAGAGCGGCACGGGGTCCCAGTCCCGGTCGTGGATGCGGGTGCCGAGGCCGTACCGGCCGACCAGCCGTCCGGTGGGGCGGGTGACCACCCAGTGCAGCCGGCGCATCGACGCGGTGCCCCGGTAGTACCAGCGGGCCGGGGAGCTGACGGAGATCACCGCGTCGACGTGTGCGGGGCCGGCGGATTTCGCCACCCCCCGAACGGCCCCCTCATTGCCTACGGATTCCTTCGTATACAGAGCGGCCTGCCGGAGCACCACGGAACCGCCCATGGAGAACCCGACCGTAACGATTCTGCGGTGTCCCAGGGACCTCGCCCAGGCCACCGCGGCGGCCAGATCGAGGACCTCGCGATCCCCCACGGTGGACTTTCCGCCGGACTTTCCATGGCCCCTGAAAGAGAAGGTCACCACCGCCGCACGCTGCAGGAACACCCTCGCGGCACGCCTGACCGCAGGCCGGTCGAGTGAGCCGGTGAAGCCGTGCGCGACCACGATCGCCGGCTGCTCCGCGACCCCTCCCGCGCCCCCTCCGAAACCTGCCGTACACGGCTCGTACACCGCCTCCACCGGGACCCCGTCATCGGTGAGCAATGTGGCGTACTGCGGGGTTCGCGTGATCAAGGGAACAGAAGAACTCACGAATCGACCCTCGGAGAGTGAACTCATGTGGGCTATTCTGCTGCGAAGAGGATCCGGGCAGAGAAGCCCCCGGATCCTTTTGTGCTTTCCGCGCGTTGTTACGGAGACGTTTCAACAAGCTCAGCGGTCCCAGGGCGCGGGACCGCACCCGTAAAACCTGTATGACGAATGGCGCAGGGCCTGGTCATACAGCAGTACGAAGAAGTGCCGCATACTCCCCCGGGTCCGACCCGGGAGTGCCCCTCTCGCAGGGAACGAGGAGGACCGACGTAATGGGCGAGCGAAACGTGCACCACGATCGACCGACGACCGAGGCAGGTGAGCGGCGATGAGTTCACTGCTGCTCCTGACGAATGCCCTTCAACCGTCGACGGAGGTGCTTCCCGCCCTCGGTCTGCTGCTCCACAGCGTGCGGGTGGCCCCCGCCGAGGGACCCGCTCTCGTCGACACCCCCGGTGCCGACGTCATCCTGGTCGACGGGCGGCGCGACCTCCCGCAGGTCCGCTCCCTCTGCCAGCTGCTCCGCTCCACCGGACCGGGCTGTCCGCTGATCCTCGTCGTCACCGAGGGCGGCCTCGCGGCCGTCACCGCCGACTGGGGCATCGACGACGTCCTGCTGGACACGGCGGGACCGGCCGAGGTCGAGGCCCGGCTCCGGCTCGCGACCGGACGCCAGCAGATCACCGCCGACGACTCCCCCATGGAGATCCGCAACGGTGACCTCTCCGTGGACGAGGCGACGTACAGCGCGAAGCTCAAGGGCCGGGTCCTCGACCTGACCTTCAAGGAGTTCGAGCTGCTCAAGTACCTCGCGCAGCACCCGGGCCGGGTCTTCACCCGCGCCCAGCTGCTCCAGGAGGTCTGGGGCTACGACTACTTCGGCGGTACGCGCACGGTCGACGTCCACGTACGGCGGCTGCGCGCCAAGCTCGGCCCCGAGCACGAGTCGCTCATCGGCACGGTCCGCAACGTCGGCTACCGCTTCGTCGCACCGGAGAAGGCCGACCGGTCCGGCGAGGGCCGGAAGCAGGCGTCCGCGAACGCGGCGCCGGGCAACACCGCGTCCGGGAACACGGCTCCGGGGAACGGCACACCGCCGGAGCGGACCGAGGCCGTCGAGGCGGCCGAAGAGCCCGTGGTGGAGCACGTCAAAGGGTGAGTGAGGTGTCCCGCGATCCCCGGTGGATGCGCGGGACACCCCTTGGTTCCATCCGCGTAGACTGCCGCGCGTGGCCAAGGTGACGCGGGACGATGTGGCAAGACTGGCGGGTACGTCGACCGCGGTCGTCAGCTACGTCATCAACAACGGACCCAGGCCGGTCGCCCCGGCCACGCGCGAGCGGGTACTCGCCGCCATCAAGGAGCTGGGCTACCGGCCCGACCGGGTTGCCCAGGCGATGGCGTCGAGGCGGACCGACCTCATAGGGATGATCGTGCCGGACGCCCGGCAGGCGTTCTTCGCGGAGATGGCGCACGCCGTCGAACAGGCCGCCGCCGAGCGCGGAAAGATGGTCCTCGTCGGCAACTCCGACTACCGCGACGAGCGCGAGGTCCACTACCTCCGGGCGTTCCTCGGCATGCGGGTCTCCGGGCTGATCCTGGTCAGCCAGGGCCCCAGCGAGCGGGCCGCCGCCGAGATAGAGGCGTGGGACGCCCGGGTGGTGCTGCTGCACGAGCGCCCCGAAGCCATAGACGACGTCGCGGTGGTCACCGACGACGTCGGCGGCGCCCAGCTCGCGACGCGCCACCTGCTGGAGCACGGTTACGCCTACGTCGCCTGCCTCGGCGGCATGGAGTCCACCCCGTCCGTCGGCGACCCGGTCGCCGATCACGTCGAGGGCTGGCGCCGGGCGATGCACGAGTCCGGCCGCTCCACCGAAGGCCGCCTCTTCCAGGCCCCGTACAACCGCTACGACGCCTACCAGGTGGCCCTCGGCCTGCTCGCCGGCCCCGACCGGCCGCCAGCCATCTTCTGCTCCACGGACGACCAGGCCATCGGCGTGCTGCGGGCCGCCCGCGAACTGCGCATCGACGTGCCCGGTGAGCTGGCGGTCGCCGGCTTCGACGACGTCAAGGAAGCCGGGCTCACCGACCCGCCGCTGACCACGGTCTTCTCGGACCGCCCGGCGATGGCGCGGGCCGCCGTCGACCTGGTCCTCGACGACTCGCTGCGCGTCTCCGGCTCGCGGCGGGAGCGGCTGAAGCAGTTCCCGTCCGCGCTGGTGGTCCGCAGGTCCTGCGGCTGCGGGGAACCCTCGGTACTGCGGCCGTAACCGCCGGGCGGGCAAGGGGCCGCACGCCCGCTTATCCGGCCCCTACGAGGTTCTGCCCGGCTTCTCAGCGGCTGCTCAGGCTCTTCTCATGTTGCCCGGACACGCTTTCCTCATGACTGAGAGCCACCGCCCGAGCGGCGAGTACCCGACGTATCCCACGTACGGCACCAACTCGTACGGCACCGAGTCGCACCCCGCCGGAGCCCCCGCCGAAGCCCCCGCCGGGGCCCCCGCGGGGTCCCCCACCGCCCCCGTCGGCAGCGGCGCGTACCCGCCTCCCCCGGCGTACGGGCCCGCGCAGCCGATCGCCATGGACCCGGGGACCACCGTGTGGCCGGGCGGTGCGGCGGGCGGTGCGGGCGGCGGCAGCGGTGCCGGGTTCTCGGACTTCCCCGAGTACGCGGGCTACCCCGCTCCCGCGCCGCTCCCGGAGAAGCCCGCGCGGAAGGTGAAGCGGCCCTACGCCCTGCTCGCGGCGGTCGCCATCGCGGCGGCGGCGATCGGCGGCGGCACCGCCACCCTGGTCGGCGAGCTCTCCGACGGCGGCTCCGGCACCACCAGCGCGAGCAGCGCCGTCAGCGGCACCACCGTCTCGGCCGGCAGCGCGGGCACCGTCGCCGGGGTCGCGGCGGCGGTCTCCCCCGCGATCGTCGAGATCGGCGCCACCTCCACGGCGGGCGACTCCACCGGCTCCGGCGTGGTCGTCACCTCGGACGGCGAGATCGTCACCAACAACCACGTGATCACCGGCGCCTCCGAGATCAAGGTGACCCTCTCCACCGGCAAGACCTACACCGCGGACGTGGTCGGTACCGACCCGGACAAGGACCTCGCCCTCATCAAGCTGGAGAACGCGAGCGGCCTGAAGACGGCCACCCTCGGCAACTCCTCCGACGTCGCGGTCGGCGACCAGGTCGTGGCGATCGGCTCCCCCGAGGGCCTGACCGGCACCGTCACCAGCGGCATCATCTCCGCGCTGGACCGGGACGTCACGGTAGCGAAGGAGGAGAGCGACTCCGGTTCCTCCGACTCCAGCGGCTCCAGCGGCTCGGACGGTTTCGGCGGCTTCGGCAGCCAGGGCCAGGGCGGCAGCGGCGAGCAGCAGTGGCCGTTCGAGTTCGGCGGCCAGCAGTTCAACGGCGACACCGGCTCCTCCACCACCACCTACAAGGCGCTCCAGACCGACGCCTCGCTCAACCCGGGCAACTCCGGCGGCGCGCTGATCAACATGAACGGCGAGATCATCGGAATCAACTCCGCGATGTACTCCCCCACCTCGTCCAGCAGCTCCAGCAGCTCCAGCGCGGGCAGCGTCGGCCTCGGCTTCGCGATCCCGGTCAACACGGTCAAGGCCGACCTGGAGTCCCTGCGCTCCGGCGACGGTTCCTGACGGAACACGGACCCGGCGAGCACCCCGGCGTATCCCCGCCGGCGTGTCCCGGTCCGGCCCGCCCGGCGTGCGAGGCTGAGACCATCCACACCTGCGAAGAGCAGCCGCGACCCGCGTGACTGCGCCTGCCGAGAAGAGGACGCCGAGCGATGAGCCCCGCCGAAGACGATCCGCAGCGCATCCTGATCGTCGACGACGAACCCGCCGTGCGCGAGGCGCTCCAGCGCAGCCTCGCGTTCGAGGGGTACGCCACCGAGGTCGCGGTCGACGGCTACGACGCCCTCACCAAGGCCGAGGCGTACCACCCCGACCTCATCGTGCTGGACATCCAGATGCCCCGGATGGACGGCCTCACCGCCGCACGCCGCATCCGGTCCACCGGGACCACCACACCCATCCTCATGCTCACCGCCCGCGACACCGTGGGCGACAGGGTCACCGGCCTCGACGCGGGCGCCGACGACTACCTGGTCAAGCCCTTCGAGCTGGACGAACTCTTCGCCCGCATCCGCGCCCTGCTGCGCCGCAGCTCCTACGCGGCGGCGGCGAGCACGGACATCGCCGACGACGACGTGCTCTCCTTCGCCGACCTGCGCATGGACCTCGCCACCCGCGAGGTCACCCGGGGCAACCGCCCCGTCGAGCTGACCCGTACCGAGTTCACCCTGCTGGAGATGTTCCTCGCGCACCCGCGCCAGGTCCTCACCCGCGAACAGATCCTCAAGGCCGTCTGGGGCTTCGACTTCGAACCCAGCTCCAACTCCCTGGACGTGTACGTGATGTACCTGCGCCGCAAGACCGAGGCCGGCGGCGAACCCCGCCTCGTGCACACCGTGCGCGGGGTGGGGTACGCCCTGCGTGCCGGGGGTGAGGGGTGAGGCGCATGCTGAACCGGCTCCGCACCCTGCCGCTCCGGTCCCGCCTCGCCCTGCTGGTGGCCCTCGCGGTGGCCGTCGCGGTGGCGGCGGTCGCGGTGGCCTGCTGGTTCGTGACCAAGCAGCAGCTGGAACAGCGCATGGACGACTCGCTGCGCAGCTCCCGGCTGGGGACCGGCTCCGCCAACGTCCTGCTCACCTACTGCAACTCCGGCAGGCAGGGGCAGATGCCCCCCTTCGTGCCCGGGGTCACCGTCCAGCTCATCAACTCCGACGGCACCGCGTGCTCCGCCGGTGACTCCGCCAAGATCCCGGTGACCGACGCCGACACCGCGGTCGCCGAGGGCCGGGAGCGGTACGCCCTCCACACCGAGACCGCCGAGAGCGGCGAACGCATGCGGGTCTACACCTACCGGCTGCTCACCGACCCTCCCACCGACACCGCGGTCACCATCGGCCGCCCGATGAGCGAGGTCGACGACCCGCTCTCCGCACTCGTCTGGCTGCTGCTCATCGTCTCCGGGATCGGCGTCGTCGCCGCCGGGGCGGCCGGCATGTGGGTCGCGCGCTCGGGGCTGCGCCCGGTGGACGAACTGACCCTGGCCGTCGAGCACGTCGCCCGGACCGAGGACCTGACCGTCCGCATCCCGGTGGAGGGCGAGGACGAGATCGCCCGGCTGTCGCGCTCCTTCAACTCGATGACCAGCTCGCTCGCGACCTCCCGCGACCGCCAGTCGCAGCTGATCGCCGACGCCGGTCACGAGCTGCGCACCCCGCTGACCTCGCTCCGTACCAACATCGAGCTGCTGGCCCGCAGCGAGGAGACCGGCCGGGCCATCCCGCCCGACGACCGCAAGGCCCTGCTGGCCTCGGTCACCGCCCAGATGACGGAGCTGGCCGCGCTCATCGGCGACCTCCAGGAACTCGCCCGCCCGGACGCCGCCCAGCCCGGCCCGCTGGAGGTGGTGGGCCTGCACGACATCACCCGTACCGCCCTGCAACGCGCCCGGCTGCGCGGCCCGGAGCTGACCATCACCGCCGAGCTCGCCCCCTGGTACGTCCGCGGCGAACCGGCCGCCCTCCAGCGGGCGATCGTCAACGTCCTCGACAACGCGGTGAAGTTCAGCCCAGCCCGGGGATCCATCGAAGTCACCTTGAACCGGGGCGAGTTGAAAGTACGCGATCACGGCCCCGGCATTCCCGCAGACGACCTTCCGCACGTCTTCGAACGCTTCTGGCGCTCCCCCTCCGCCCGTCAGCTCCCCGGCTCCGGGCTCGGGCTGTCGATCGTCGCCCGCTCGGTCCAGCAGTCCGGCGGCGAGGTCGCACTGCGCCCGGCCGGGGACGGCAACGGCACGGAGGCGGTCATCCGGCTGCCGGGGGCGCCCACGCCGCCGCCGGAGATCGTCTGAGGGGGCGGGGGGCGGCCCTGGGTGTCCGAGCTCGCCGCTCGGACACCCACGCGTACGCGGTCTCCCGGCGGATCGGCGCACCGCCATCGACCAGCCTGCACATCAGCCGAGACGCCAGTCGGGAAGCTCCAGGGGCGGGAGTTGCGGAGGACCGGCGAGGCGGGCGGGTGCGGGGCGCGTGGTGACCTGGCCGGAAGCGGAGTCGCCGCCCTGCCCTCTCCTGCGCGGCGTGCCCTGCTGCGGGTGCGCGGAGAATCCCGTGCTGGTTCCGGCGGACTGGTGTTCCTCGGACTTCGCGTCGTCCTTCTTCGCGATGTATCTGCTGGTGACGATGATGCCGACGTAGGACAGGCCCTGCATGATGGCGCCCAGCGCGGACTGGACCGTCTTCCGGTAGCCCTCGAGGGTTTGGCTATGGCCATAGGTGACCGAGCCGGCCAGGTTCAGGGCGCCGAAGACGATTTTGACGTAACTGGGGACGTGGCCGGGTTCGTTGTGGATCCGGTAGCACGCCTTGACGATTTCGCTCAGTCCCACCGCCCCGTTCAAGGCGACGCCGGCCGCGTAGATCTTGCCGCCCTCCGCGGTGACGAGCGCGTTGCCGATTCCCTGGACGATGAGCGGAGCGGCCTCGGGCAGTACTTCCGCCAGGAGTTTGAGGGCGGACACCAGGGCCCCGGACTCCCGCCCGTCGCTCCGCGCCACACCGCCTTCCTCCACATCGCCCGTGGGTACCCGCTGGACCGACGGCCCGGCGTGTACGGACGCGGGTGCGGGCCGTTCGCCGAACGTGCCGTCACCGCCGACGCGTTCCCCCGTGCCCGTCGTAGGCGCGGGCACCTGCGCCAGGAGGTGGGCGTACGATTCCGCCTCGTTCTCGTGCCGGTCGCCCTGGGCGGAAACGCGGAGACCGGCGCCGTTGTCGGTGCCGGCGACCTGGCCGCGCTGCTGCTGCCAGGTGTGGGTGAGCTCGTGCAGCAGGGTGTGTTCGTCCATGCCCTGCTCGCCGGCGACGATGTGCCGGCCCGAGGTGTAGGCGCGAGCCCCGAGTTCCGCCGCCGAGCGGTGTGCCTCGGGGCCGTCGTGGACCCGTACGTCGCTGAGGTCCGTACCCAGACCCTGTTCGGCCTTGGCGCGGACGCGCGGATCGACGGGGGTGCCGGGGGTCCGGAGCACGTCGAGCACCGACGACCGTTGCACCGGTGTGCCGTGGTGGCATCCGGCGCCGTGCTCGTGGTCCTGTCCCAGTGCCTTGGTCACGGCGGCGTTTCCGGCCAGGCGCTGGAGGTTCAGCACCGCTGCGGCTGTCGCGGTGGCGGGTACCGAGCCCGGGCCGGTGCGGTGGTTCTGCGGGCGTAGCAGTGGGTTCCGATCGGACTTCTCCGACGGTGTCTCGTACGAGCGCACCAGGGTCCCTGCCCCTCATCTGGTCACGGGCGACGGCGCGTTCGGCCGTCGCTGTCCCGGGAGGGGAGGCGACAGGCCCGCGCCGGCACCGGCCGGTCCGTGTGGACGAGCAGGGGTGAGCGTGGCGAGCAGGACGACCGCGCGGCACGACGCGTCGTGGGGTTCACGCACCACACCGTCCCGTGTGGGGTGCCACGCCGCGGCCACCGCCGGTTGCACACCGCCGGCCCGCTCCCGGATCTTCTCCGGATCGACGCTAGGAAGATCCAACTCCGGTGTCGTGCGGCCTTGATGCACCTCTGACGGGTTGCACCGCAACGTTGACGCGTCTCTGACTCTCCGGGGTACGGTGCGTCTGTCCCCCGGCCCACGACGCCGCCCTACCGGACGGCGAGGCGGGCCAGCAGGTGGGCGTCGAGGAAGCCCCGTTCGGAGGCCGGGTCGTGGAGCAGCCGGGCGACCGTGACGAACCCGGCTCCGGTCACCAGCTCCGCGAGCCGGTCCACCGGCCAGCTGTAGGCGGGCGTGACCTTGTGATCGAAGCGGACCGGTTCCGTCCCCTCGGTCCCGAAGAACGAGACCAGGAGCAGGCCCCCCGGCTCCAGTACGCGCGCCTGCTCGGCGAGGAGCGCGGGCAGCTCCCCAGGCGGGGTGTGGATCATCGAGTAGTGGGCCAGCACGCCGCCGAGCGCCCCGTCCTCGACCGGCAGCGCCTCCATGCGCGCCTCCTCGAACCGCAGCCCCGGACGGTCCCGCCGGGCGCGTTCGACCATCCCCGGGGAGAGGTCGAACCCGAGCGCCTCCAGGCCGAGTTCGGCCAGCATGGCCGTCAGGTGCCCGGGCCCGCAGCCGACGTCGGCGACCCGTACGTTCCCCGTACCGCGCACCAGTTCGGCGAAGGTGCGGATCATGTTCCGGGCGAACGGCCGCGTCTCCAGCCGGTCGGCGAACTGTGAGGCGTACCGCTCGGCGAATCCGTCGTAGGCCGCCCTGGTCTCGTCCTGGTGCTCCGGGTGTTCTGCGTGCTCCGGGTGCTCCGCGTGCTCCGGGTGTTCCTGGTGATCCGCCACGGCAGAGGAAGCTACACCCGTACGCCTCCGAACACTTCCGTGCGGCCGGGTGCGTCTGCGCCGCCGTCGGAGACCGCCCCACACGCCCGGTGGACCCGTCCGGCGATCACCGTACGCAGGTGGTATTCACTACTCCTCATGAGCGACATCGAGCGTACGGCGAGCCGCACCGCGGTCCTGGTGTGCCAGGGCCGGGCGGCGGCGGACGGCAGGCTCGCGGTGGGCCGGTTCGCCGACCCGGTGGCGGTACGGATGCTGCGCCCCGCCGAGCGGGCCCCCGTGGACGAGGTGCGGGCGGGCGCTCCCGCCGCGGCCCAGGACTGGAAATCCCGTGGCGCGTACGAGAGCGTGCGGGCCTGCGCGGAGATCATGGTGCCGCGTACGGTCACCATCGACGATGCCTTGCGCGCCCACCCGAACCCCCAGCTGGTGGTGCTCGGTGCCGGGCTGGACACGCGCGCGTGGCGGCTCACGGAGCTCGCGGACACGGACGTGTGGGAGGTCGATCACCCCGCATCCCAGCGGGACAAGCAGGATCGCCTGGCCGCCCCGGGCCCTGCGGCTGGTACGGGCCCCCCGGCCGACGCGGCCCCTGCCGCCGACCCGGGCCACCGGGCCGACGTGGGCCCCCTGCCCACCACGGCGCGATCCGTACGCTTCGCCCCCGTCGACTTCGCCACCGACGATCTCGACGGCGCGCTCCGGGCCGCCGGTCACGACGCGTCCGTGCCGACGACCTGGCTGTGGGAGGGGGTCGTCCCGTACCTGACACGCACCGAGGTACGCACCACCGTGCGCGCGGTCGCCGACCGCTCGGCACCGGGGAGCGCCCTGGTCCTCAACTACCAAGGACCGTCGCTGAAGGCGTCCGTGGGCCGGCTGGTCGCGCGCGCACTGAGCAGCTCCGTCACGGCGAAGGAGCCGTGGCGCTCGCTGTGGAAGCCGCAGCAGATGGCCGCCCTCCTCGCCGGGAACGGGCTGCGGGTCGTCTCCGACGAAGACCTGCTGGCCATCTCGGAGCGCCTGGAACCCGGTGCGCGGGGCCGCGCGTCGCTGCGTTCCGGCCGCGTCGCCGTGGCCGTCACCGGACACCGGTGATCCCCCTCCGGCCCGGCGCGGCGGTCCGCCCGGCCCCAGGGGCGGAAGTCTCTCCCGCCGACCGGGTTCGGTAGCGTGATCACCATGCCGCACGGAGTGACCGTACGGCGCTTGATCGCCCCACCGGAGAGTTCCGGCGGGCAGGAATGAGTGGCAATGAGCCTGGAGAAGCCCGAGATCGACTTCCCGATCGGCGACGCTCCCACCGAGCTGCAGATCGAGGACATCACCGTGGGGGACGGCCCCGAGGCGAAGGCCGGCGCCGTGGTGGAGGTCCACTACGTGGGGGTCACCTTCGAGACCGGGGAAGAGTTCGACGCCTCCTGGAACCGTGGGCAGACGTTCCGGTTCCCCCTGGGCGGTGGCCGGGTCATCAAGGGCTGGGACCAGGGCGTCGAGGGGATGAAGGTCGGCGGCCGGCGCAAGCTCACCATCCCCGCGCACCTCGCCTACGGCAACCAGTCGCCCTCCCCGCTGATCCCCGCGGGGTCGACGCTCATCTTCGTCGTGGACCTGATCGGCGTCTGAGACGGACGTGCTGCCCGGCCTCGCCGACCGGATCAGGTCTGTTCCAATCGGATCGGTTCCGATCCGATTGAATTGGGTCGGAACCGATCGGACCGATCTGCACGGAACCGAGGCCGGGCAGCACCTCGACGCACGGGCCCTGCCCCAGCCCCACGTGACCCACGTGACCGGCTACGGCCCGTCCGGCCCAGGAGCCCCCGGCAGGGGTGCGCCGATGACCCGTGGTGCGCTGGTGACCAGTGGTGCGCAGATGGTCCAGGCCCTCGTCGAGTCTGGCCACCAACTCCCCGGCGAGAGCCGGAACATGGCGCGCGGCCCACTGCCCGGTGAGCGCGAGGAAGCCGCGCAGCCCCTCCCGCACGGCACGGAGGAGAGCCGGAAGCTCGCCCACCGCGATCTCGACGGGCTGCCCGGGAGACACCTCCTGGGCGTCCGCGCCGACCTGCCACAGCCGTACGACCCCGTCGGCGTGCTCAAGTCGTGGTGAAGGGTCGTGGCCGAGCCATACGGTCTCCCCGTCCGCGACGTCGGCCCACTCGCGCCAGTCCTCCAGGCCGCAGCAGCATCCGGGCCGGACGGTGACACCGGTCCGGGTGTCGTGGATGCGCAGCCCTCCCGGTGCGATGACCTTGTCCGTCTCCAGCAGGCCCCGAATCGCCTCGCCGGCACCGGTCGAGGGGACGTCGTCGTCATCCGCCCGCGCGTTGTGCTCGGCCGGCGCGGCCAGCGCGCTGCCGACTTCGAGCGAGGACATTCGACCCGTCAGGGCCATGAACCCGCAGGAAGGCAGGTCGGCCACCGGCCAGAGGGAGAAATCGGTGGTGTTCGAGGTTTCCAGGACTGCTTGCGCGATCAACACCGCGCCATTCTCTTCGCGTACGCTCCGGCCTGCCGGGATTTTCTCCCGGGCCCAGCGCCGAGGCACCGCAGGCCCCCCTGGTGCTCCGACCTCACGCGCGCACGCTCCGAGCGGGGCGGCCGGACACCGAGCGGGCAGCGGGCTTCCCCACACTCCGCGGTCACGGTGTCCTAGGAGAACCGCTCTCAGGAGTCGAACACGGCCGCGACGCCCTCGATCTCGACGAGCTGGTCCTTGTATCCGAGCACGGTGACACCCATCAAGGTGCTGGGAACGTCGTGGTCGGCGAACGTGTCCCGGACGACCTGCCAGGCAGCCACCAGGTCCTCCTGCCTGGTCGACGCCACGAGGACCCGGGTGCTGATGACGTCCTGGAGCGCCGCACCCGAGGCGGTGAGAGCGGCCCGCATGTTCTCCATGGCCTTCGCCGCCTGGCCCGCGTAGTCCCCGACCGCTGCGGTGGAGCCGTCGTCGTTCAGCGGACACGCCCCGGCGAGGAAGATCAGGCGCGCCTCGGCGGGCGCCGTGGCCGCGTAGGCGTACTCGACGTCGGACAAGGAGGCGGAGCGGATCAGAGTGACGGCACGAGCCATGGGGTTCGGGTCCTTTCCCGGCGGATGGTGAGCGCGGACATCCTGCCAACGACCGGCCGGCTCCGCCTTCCCTTTTCTCGCCGCACCACGGCGAGGCGACGGTCCGTGGCGGAACCCTCCGAGATTCGGCGGCGGCGGTGACGGAGACCGACGTTGTCGGTCAACCCGAGCACTGCGTCCAGCCCCCCGCAGCGGACACCGGGGGGCCCACCTCCTCGCGGACCAGCCGGTCCGCCTCGCCCCAGGGGCTTCACGTCGTGTTGTACGAAAATCGAAAGCGGCCCCCACCTGCGCCGGTGAGGGCCGCCCGAAGCGCGTACCGCGCAGAGACCTGAGGCGCTCACGTCAGGTCGTCGAACTCGCCTTGCTTCACGCCGCCCCGAAGCTCGGAGCCCCGCGGCGCGTCCTCGCCGGACACGAACCCGCAGCCGTCGCGCGGCTCTTGGCCGAGCACCCGGCGGCGGCCGCCGACCCGGAGGCCACCACCGCGTTCCTCGCCGCGCTCTGCGGACACTGGCACCTGAACGCCCGCAGGCCCGCACCCCCGGGCGCACCCGGGCTCCGTCCGTACCAGCACCGCGCGGCGGCGGCCGGCCTCGCGGTGCTCCTGCGCCGCCTGCGGCAGTGACCCGAACCCGGCCGACCCGGCCGAAGGCCTTCCGTACGGATCAGGCCGGAGCTGGATCGTCGGTCAGCGCGGCCGCGGTCAGGGTGAGGTGCTGGGTCAGGACTGCGGCTGCGGTATCGGCGTCGCGGGCCAGCGCCGCCTCCTCCAGCGCGCGGTGTTCCTTGACGCCGTCCCGGCCGGGGTTGCGGTGCGCCGACCACCGGCGTGCCAGCTCACTCGCGGTCCACAACCGGTCGAAGGTCTCCAGCAGCGCGCGGTTGCCACACCCTTCCAGCAGCGTGCGGTGGAAGATCCTGTGCGCCTCGGCCCAAGCGGCGGTGTAGTGCTCGCCCTCCTCCGGCGCGTACGCCGGAGTGCGGACCAGACGATGGTGGGCCGCCCGCACACGGGCCTCCCATTCGACGTCGCCCCGCTCGACGGACATGCGCAGCACGACCGGCTCGATGGTCCGGCGGGCTTCCGCGATCTCCTGCCAGCGGCGGTCCGAGAAGGACGGCACCGCGAAACCACGGTTGGGCAGCCGGTCGGCGAGCCCGTCGCCGACCACCCGTACGAGCGCCTCCCGCACCACGGCCAGGCTCACGCCCTGCTCCTTGGCAAGGTCCTGCGGCTTCAGGGGAGAGCCGGGGGCGTGGTCCCCGCGCATGATCGCGTCCCGCAGGTGTGCGTAGACCTGCTCGGAGAGCATCTGCTTCCCCGGCGAGGTCGAGGCGTGTGCCGTCTGACTCATGGGCCCATCCTAGATGACCGACCAGACGATCCACGGAATAATCGATTATGCGTGTTACTGTCGATTCGGAAGGGGGTGAGGGCACCTCGTCCGGAGATGAACGACCCGCCGCCTCTGCCCACGCCCCTCCTCGTCCTGCCGTCCTCGGCTTTCCCTGGGCGGTCACGCCCTCGGACGCGCGGCGCCGACCGCCGCCGCCTGATCACCCGCCCGACCGCCCTGCCCCTGGAGGCATCACCGCCATGCACCTCGACACCTTTCCCGGCTCCGCCCGTACCGGCGACGGCCCGATGGACCTGAACGCCGTGCGACTCGTCAGCCAAGCCGTCAGCGCCGCCCACCTGTTCATCTATCTCGCTCCCGAGAGCGCCGAGGAGGCGGCCGCGCTCGGGGTGACCGACCGGGGGCCGAGCTATCTGGCCTTCCGGTCGGCCGCGATGGGCGCGGTGCCGTGGCAGGTCACGCTCGCCGCCTTCTACAACTTCAGCCCGCGGGCCGTGCGGGCCATGGCTGGCGTGTGGGACGCCGCACCGCCCGAGCGGTGGCAGGCCGCCCGCTTCGTCGCCGCCGGGCGCGCGATGCGGCGCGCCGGCGTACGGATCACGGGCGAACACCTCGCCGAGGCACGCTCGCTCATCGACCCGGTCGTCGCCGGAGCCGACTACGCCGGCAAGGTGCTGGCCGCCGCGAACGCCTCGGTCCCGCTTCCTTCCGATCCCCTGGTCGCCCTGTGGCAGCAGATCGCCGTGGTGCGCGAGTGGCGCGGCGACGCCCATCTCGTCGTACTCGCCGACAACGGCCTCGGGCCGTGCGACTGCCTCGTCCTGCACACCGCGACCGGCCGCCTCCCGACCCCGATCGTGCGAGAGACCCGTCGGTGGACCGACGAGGAGTGGAGCGCGGCCACGGCGCGCCTCGCCGCGCGCGGCTGGCTCGACTCCCACGCCACGCTCACCGACGCCGGCCGCGCGGCGCGCGAGCGCATCGAAGAGGAAACGGACGAGTACTGCGCCGCGCTGTGGGCGCCGATCGGCAACGCGGGCACCCGCCGCCTCACCTCGCTCATCGCGCCGATCAGCGACGCGTTCGCCGGCGCGGGGGCGATCCAGGCGTCGCGGACGACGTGATGATGACGTGATGGGCACGTAACGGCCTCTGCCCGAGCGGCCCTCAGCAGTACCCCGGGCCGAAGCCACCCGCCCTCGCCCCTCGGCCTCTTCCTGTCGCCCGTCCGCGCCCAGCCTCCAGGTGCTCGTCCGCGCCCAGCCACTCCGCGAGGGTGCTGTACAGGAGTTCGACCTGGGCGCGGTCGAGGATCACGGTCACCCGGCCCACCGCGCTCTCGTCGGAACGCCCGCCCCGACCCCGGGGACTGCGGCCGCTTCCGGCTGACCGGCCCCGGCTCATGCCGAGCGGCGGCCCACCGCACCCACCTGCCTGCGGCGAAGGGCCTCGGCCCCTCGAAGTATCCGCGCGGGGCCGCGGGCTCAGGAGTTCAGCACCTTCGCCTTCTCGGTGGCGAACTCCTGGTCCGTCAGCAGCCCCTGCGACTTGAGGTCCGCCAGCGCGGTGAGCTGTGACACCCGGTCGGGTGCCGCCGGTGCCGCGGGGGCGGCCGGAGCGGCGTACGCCTGCGGCGGGGCCTGCTGTGCGTACCGTTCGTCGGCGCGCGGCTGCATGTGGTTGGAGACCGACCTCGCGGTACCGGTGATCACAGCCGTGCGGGCCATCGTGCCGAGGAGGCCCGGTCGTCCCATGCGTCGAGGCATGATCGTTCCTTCTTCCGTGTCGTCACTCGTCGAGGGCGGCGATGGCGCGTTCGACGTTCTCGCGGGGAATGCGTTCCAGGAAGACCATCTCGCCGTGCGAGCCGCGCAGAGCGGCCGCCAGGCGGGAGGCCCAGGCGTTCTCCCACGCCACGACGAGAGCCGAGGAACCGGGCCCGAGATCCCCGGCCACGCCCTGCAGGTCCTCGTCGCTCAGGAGGTCGAATCGACCGTCGACGGTCCGTCCGAAGGCCCTGGCGACCTCGGCGTCCTCGATCTCGACGATGTCGACCGTCCCTTCCGGACTCCTTCGGACGAAGGCCAGGTCCAGCAGTCGGACGGTGCCGGAGTCGTGGAGATCGCGGAGTGCGGGGGCGATGTCACCGTTGAACCGGTCGCCTTCGAAGACGACGACAGCCACGTCCACAGGACCGACGCTGTCGGCTTTCAGGCTGGTGGGCATGTGCATCAACCTCTCGGAGGGTGCGATGAGCCGCGCTTGCGAGTCTAGGGAGTGCCGGCGGAACCGCATCCCGGCGCGGGAGCCCGCCGCCTTCCGCGCCGGGATGCGCGGAACCCTGCGCCTCGGCGACCGGAACGTGCCCGTCTGACCACTGCGCGGGCAGGCACGTCGACCGGCGCGAGGCCGAGCACGCGAGGGACGGCAGGCCGGTTCCGGACGGCAGCAGCGCAAGCGAAAGGGGCGGTGAGCCGTTTCGGCCCACCGCCCCCGGAACTGCGGAACCACTACTGCACGATCGTGATCCGGTCCGTCACCGGCGGGGCCAGCGGCGCGGAGGCCGTGGAGTGGGCCGCCAGGTAGGCGTTGAAGACGTCCAGGTCGGAGGGGCCGACCAGCTTGTTCGTACCGAGGGCGAGGGCCGGGAAGCCGTCGCCGCCGCCCGCGAGGAACTCGTTCATCGCGACGCGGTAGGTCTTCGCCGGGTCGATCGCCTCACCGTTCAGCTTGATGCTGCTCGCCGAGACGCGGGCGGCGCCGGTCTTCGTCAGGTCCAGGGTGTAGGTGAGGCCCCTGGAGACCTGGAGGATCTTCGGGCTGGCCTCGTTGAGGCCGCTGACCTGCTGCTGGAGCGTGGCGATCAGGTTGGCGCCGGACAGGTCGACGACGTTCATCATGTTGGTGAACGGCTGCACGGTGAAGGACTCGCCGTACGTCACCACCCCGTCGCCCTCGCCGGAGGAGCCCGCGTAGACGAGGTCGGCGCGGATGCCACCGGGGTTCATGAACGCGACCTGCGCGCCGCCCTGGCCGGCCGGGGACAGGCCCTCCAGCTGCGCGTCGGCGATCAGGTCGCCGAGCGGCTTCTCCAGGGCGGTGGAGCCGCGTCCGTTGATGTCGGCGCTGATGAAGCCCTGCGGGCGACTCGCGATCGGGGCGGCCAGCGCGTTCCAGCGGGCGATGAGCGCGGTCATGTCCGAGGCCTTGGCCTGGTCACGGCTGACGACGTGGTTCGCCGACTTCACCGACGTGCGCACGATGTCGTTGGTACGGCGGTCGTAGGTGAGGGTGGTGTCCGTGTAGAGCTTGCCGAAGGACGCGGCCGAGGTGACCATGCGCGGCTTGCCCGCCGGGTCCGGGATGGTGCAGACGTACGCGGTGTGGGTGTGGCCGGTCACCAGCGCGTCGACCTTGGGGGAGATGCCCTTGGCGATGTCCACGATCGGTCCGGAGACACCGGCGCCGGCGCCCGGGCTGTCGCAGTCGTAGTTGTACGCCCCGGAGGCCGGGGCCCCGCCCTCGTGGATCAGCGCGACGATCGACTTGACGCCCTGGCGGTCCAGCTCCTTGGCGTACTTGTTGACCGTCTCGATCTCGTCGTGGAACTTCAGGCCCTTGACGCCGTTGGCCGTGACGATGTTGGGCGTGCCCTCCAGGGTCACCCCGATGAAGCCGATCTTGACGCCGTTCTTCTTCCACACCCAGTACGGCTTGAGGACCGGCTTGCCGGTCTTCTCGCTGGTGACGTTGGCCGAGAGGTACGGGAAGTCCGCGCCCTGGAACTTCTTGCCCTTCTCGTAGCAGCCGTCGACCGGGTGGCAGCCGCCGTTCTGGAGGCGGGTCAGCTCGCCGACGCCCTCGTCGAACTCGTGGTTGCCGACGGTCGTGACGTCCAGGTCCAGGCCGTTGAGCGCCTCGATGGTGGGCTCGTCGTGGAAGAGGCCGGAGAGCAGCGGGCTCGCGCCCACCATGTCGCCGCCGGCCGCCGTGACGGAGTACGGGTGCCCCTTGCGCGCGGTGCGCAGCGAGGAGGCGAGGTACTCGACGCCACCGGCCGCCACCGACTTCACGGTGCCGTCGGCCTGCGTCTCGGAGACGGTGCCGGACGAACCGCTCGGCGGCTCCAGGTTGCCGTGCAGGTCGTTGAAGGAGAGCAGCTGCACGTCGACCGTCTTGTCGGCAGGCCGGCCGTGGCCGGAGCTCTTGCCGTGGCCGTGGTCGTCGCCACGGCCGTGGGCGCCGGCCGGCATCACGGCGAGCGCGCTCACCGTGGCCACGCCGGCCGCCAGGGCGAGCAGCCGCCGGGCTGCGCGGTTCTTCTTCACAGTCGCTGACATCGGTCCCCTTGTGAGTGTTCAGCGTGAGGTACGTGGTGTTGACATGTCTGTGTCTTTCGTGCCGCAGCCTAAGGTCAACGCGCGTAGCGCGACAGGCTTTCGGAGTTACGAGCTGGTTGCTTTCCCCTCAGAACCTGCACCTGTCGGCCAAATCGCCCAACCAAGGGCTGTCCCGCGATTTCTGGTGGATCAGCGCACGGCATCGGATGCGGTGCGCCGCAAGGCGGAGGGACGCCCGAATACTGGATGTATCCGGGTGTTTCGACGACGCGGCGAGGTGCCGTAGCCGTCGTCGTGCGCCCGCGAGGAACTGCGGGACAGCCCTTGGGCCTCCGGCGGATCAACGCCGGAACCCGCCCGGACACCGCCCGGGTCCCGCCTGCCGCGCGCCCCCGCCCGCCACTTCCCGTGGAGGGCCCACCGCGCCCGTACCGCCACCACCCGCCCGTACCGACGACGCGCGGGCCCTCCGCCGTACGCTCGACAGCATGACGACTGACGTACCCCTCCCCGCTCCCGGCCGCGAGATCCAGACGCTGGACGTGCTCGCACCCGTCCAGGCCGACGCCGTACTCGACCTGCTCGCCGAGGCCGCCCGGACCGACGGCCGGCAGGCGGTCTCCGAACAGGGACGGCTCTACCTCCGGGGCGGCCACCGCACCGGCGTACGCCACCTGCTGCTGACCAGCGGCGGCGTCCTGGCCGGGTACGCGCAACTCGAGGACACCGATCCCGTGGAGGCCCCCGCCGCCGAGCTCGTCGTCCTCCCCGAACAGCGCGGCCACGGCCACGGGCGGGCGCTGGGCGCCGCCCTCCTCGCCGCCAGCGGCAAGCGGCTGCGGGTGTGGGCGCACGGCGGCGGCCCGGCCGCCCGCCACCTCTCCCAGGTCCTCGGGCTCAGCCTCTTCCGCGAGCTGCGCCAGCTCCGCCGCCCGCTGGTCCCGCTCGACATCGCGGAACCGGTGCTGCCCGAGGGCGTCACCGTCCGCACCTTCGTCCCCGGCCAGGACGACGCCGCCTGGCTCGCCGTGAACAGCGCCGCATTCGCCCACCACCCGGAACAGGGCGGCCTCACCCAACGGGACCTGGACGACCGCAAGGCCGAGCCCTGGTTCGACCCGAAGGGCTTCTTCCTCGCCGAGCGCGACGGCGAGCTCATCGGCTTCCACTGGACGAAGGTGCACGCCGAGGAGCACCTCGGCGAGGTGTACGTGGTCGGCATCCGGCCGGACGCCCAGGGCGGCGGCCTCGGCAAGGCGCTCACCGCGATCGGCCTGCGCCACCTCGCCGCCGAGGGGCTGCCCGACGCGATGCTCTACGTGGACGCGGACAACGTGGCGGCCGTGACGGTGTACGAGCGAATGGGCTTCACCACGCACGAGGTCGACCTGATGTACCGCACGGAGTCGTAGCGCACCCGCTCGCGGTCGACGCTTCGTCACGCTTCTTACGTGAAAGTCGAATTGGTCCCACGTCACCTGAACTGACCAAGGGGCGGCGTCACTTGACGCCGCCCCTTCTTTGATCCACCCTTTCACTACTCAACTAGTGAAAGGGTGTTGACCGCATGGCAGAGTCCGCAGCGGTCGAGTTCCGCATCGACCGGCGCAGCGGCGTCTCCACCTATCTGCAGATCGTCCAGCAGACCAAGCAGGCGCTCCGCCTGGGAGTCCTGCGGCCGGGCGACCGGCTGCCCACCGCCCGCGAGGTCGTCGAAGCCACCGCGATCAACCCGAACACGGTGCTCAAGGCCTACCGCGAGCTGGAACGCGAAGGACTGGTCGAGGGCCGGCGCGGCCTCGGCACCTTCGTACGCCGCACCCTGGGCGGCGCCGCCCACGAGGACGCCCACACACCGCTGCGCGCCGAACTCGCCGACTGGATCGGCCGGGCGCGCACCGCCGGACTGGAACGGGACGACATGACCGCGCTCTTCGGCACTCTTCTGGACAGCGCGTTGGGGCTGACCGGCGCATCCGAGCCGGCCGGCGCATTCGAGGGGGAAACGAACGCATGACCACCGCCGCGATCGAGGCCGACGGCCTCGGCACGACGTACCGGCGCGGGAAGGACGCGTGGGCCCTGCGCCACTGCTCCTTCCGGCTGCCCGCCGGGCGGATATCCGCCCTCGTCGGCCCCAACGGAGCCGGCAAGTCCACCCTGCTCGCCCTCGCCGCCGGGGTGCTCCGGTCCGCCGAGGGGACTCTGCGGGTGCTCGGCACCTCGCCCGCCGAGGCCCGCACCCGCATCGGGTACGTGGCCCAGGAGAAGCCGCTCTACGGGCAGCTGACCGTGGCCGAGACGCTGCTGACGGGCGCCGGACTCAACCCCGGCAGCTGGGACGCGGAGACCGCCGAGCGGTTCGCCGGGGATCTGCCGCGCACCGCCCGGGTCCGTACCCTCTCCGGCGGTTCGCGCACCCGGCTCGCCCTGGCGCTCGCCCTCGGCAAGCGGCCCGAACTGCTGCTGCTGGACGAGCCGATGGCCGACCTCGACCCGCTCGTACGCCACCGGCTGATGGGCCTGCTGATGGCGGAGGCCGCCGACCGCGGCACCACCATCGTCATGTCCTCGCACATCCTCAGCGAGCTGGAGGGCGCCTGCGACCACCTCCTCCTCGTCGACGGGGGCCGGGTCCGGCTCGCCGGGGACACCGAGGAGATCCTCGCCGCGCACGCCGTACTCACCGGACAGGCCGCCGACCTCGCCCCGCACACGGTCGTCGAGTCCCGCACCACGGGCCGTCAGCTCACGGCGCTGGTACGCCCCGAGGGCCCGGTGGACCGGGACGCCTGGCTGGTGACCGCCCCCTCCCTGGAGGACCTGCTGCTCGCCCACCTCCGGTCCCCCGACGCCCCGGCGCTGGCCCTCACCGGTTCCGGCCACGACGGCACCCACCACGAAGACCCCCGGACGGTGAACGCGTCATGAGCACCCTCGCCCCGCCCCGCCCGGCGGCCACCCGCACCACCACCACCGCCACCGCCGGTCTGCGCGGACCCGCCCGGCTCGTCGTCCGCCAGCACCGGCGCACGTTCCAGCTGCTGATCCTCGTCGTCGTGGCGGCCGTCATGGGGCTGGTCGCCGTCGCCCTGTGGGTGGGCCACGACGCCGGGATCTTCGCCGCCACGGGCTGCCAGGTGCGCGACACCACCCCGACCCTCACCTGTGCGCAGTCCGTCCGCGACTACATGGACAGCCAGTTCCTCCTCAGCCACCTCCAGGGCTACGCCGCCACCCTGCTGATCGCGCTGCCCGCCGTGTACGGGGCGTTCATGGCGGGCCCGGCGATCGGGCGCGAACTGGAGAGCGGGACCTACCGGCTCGCCTGGACGCAGTCCGTCACGCCCGCCCGCTGGCTCACCGCGAAGCTGGCCGTCCCCACCGCCCTGGCCGTGGCATGCACGCTCGTGCTGACGGCCACCTGCACCTGGCTCTCCACCCGGCCCGAGGAGAGCGCCTACCTCTGGTACCAGCGCCAGGTGTACGTCGCCACCGGCACGGTCCCCGTCGCCTACGCGCTCTTCGGGCTGGCCGTCGGCACCCTCGCCGGCCTGCTGCTGCGCCGCACCCTCACGTCCATGGCCCTGGCCGTGGCGGTCCAGGGCAGCGCGGTCTGGGGGCTGAACACCGCACGCGACCACCTGTGGCCCGTCATGACGGAGAACCTGGCGCTGAACGGTACGTCCCGCTTCCTGTCCGAAGGACAGCCCTCCCTCGTCGACTGGGGGTACCGCACGGCCTCCGGTGCGCGGTACCCCGCCGACACCTGCGTCAACGCCGGTCTCACCGGCACTCGGGACGACCGCCTCTCCTGCCTGGACCGGCTCGGCATCACCGGTACCTACGCGGACTACCACCCGGAGTCCCACTACTGGCCGCTCCAGCTCGTCGAGACCGGCATCCTGCTCGCCGTCACGGCCCTGGCCGTGTTCGCCGCCTACCGGCTGCTGCGCCGCCTGCACGCCTGACCCGGGTCCCGCACCCACACCACCGCGCCGTCCGGACTCCACGAGGGGTGAGCCCGGGCGGCGCGGTGGTACACGATCGCCCGCCGTCCGGCACCGCCCCCGGCAACCGGACAACACAGGCGATACCCGCCCCCGGTACCCGCAAAGGGGGCGCGTACGGCCAGGTGAGCGCCCCCACGATGCCCCACCCCGCGTCCACACCGCTTCCTGCATGTCATGTCACCGTTACCGTCCATTCAGACTCGCTTGCGACTCTCTCGGAATGCAGCCAGCTGTACCCGCCCCCCGCAACGGAAAGCCCCAGCGCCCTCCCGGAGCTTCCGCGATCTTTCCCCGCTCCGACGCGCCCATTGGGCCATTCAGCGGGAAGAATGGGTCCATGAGCCAGCAGCCCAGCGCCGACGTCCCGGTCCAGCCCGCCTCGTCGACTCCTCCGGCCCAGCCGTCGGTGGGGTCCCTCGCCGCTCATCGCCCGCCCGTGGTCTCCAAGGGCACCCGCAGCTTCTCCACCGCCGCAGACCTGGACCCCGACCTCGACGCCGACGCCGACTCCTACGAGCCGCGCCGCGACGGCGGCAGCCTCCCCGGAGACCGCTTCCTCGACCGGGAACGCAGCTGGCTCGCATTCAACGAACGCGTTCTCGAACTGGCCGAGGACCCCGCGACCCCCCTCCTCGAACGGGCTAACTTCCTCGCCATCTTCGCGTCGAACCTGGACGAGTTCTTCATGGTCCGGGTCGCCGGGCTCAAGCGCCGCATCGCGACCGGCGTCGCCACCCGCTCCGCGTCCGGGCTCCAGCCCCGCGAGGTCCTGGAACAGATCTGGACCCGCTCCCGCGAACTCATGGCCCGGCACGCCGCCTGCTACCAGCAGGACATCGCCCCCGCCCTCTCCGACGAGGGCATCCAGCTGATCCGCTGGCCCGACCTGACGGAGAAGGAGCAGGCCCGCCTCTTCACCTTCTTCCGCCAGCGCGTCTTCCCGGTCCTCACCCCCCTCGCGGTGGACCCGGCGCACCCCTTCCCGTACATCTCCGGCCTCTCGCTCAACCTCGCCGTCGTCGTACGCAACCCGGTCAGCGGCCACCGCCACTTCGCCCGGGTCAAGGTGCCGCCGCTGCTCACCCGGTTCCTGGAGGCGTCCCCGCAGCGCCACGTCCCCATCGAGGACGTCATCGCCGCCCACCTCGAAGAGCTCTTCCCCGGCATGGAGGTGCTCGCCCACCACATGTTCCGGGTCACCCGCAACGAGGACCTCGAGGTCGAGGAGGACGACGCCGAGAACCTCCTCCAGGCCCTGGAGAAGGAGCTCATGCGGCGCCGCTTCGGCCCGCCGGTCCGCCTGGAGGTCGAGGAGTCCATCGACCCGTACGTCCTCGACCTGCTCGTCCGCGAGCTGAAGGTCACCGACGCCGAGGTCTACCCGCTGCCCGGCCCGCTCGACCTCACCGGGCTCTTCGGCATAGCGTCCCTGGACCGGCAGGAGCTGAAGTACCCCAAGTTCATCGCCGGCACCCACCGCGACCTCGCCGAAGTCGAGTCCGCGTCCGCGCCGGACGTCTTCGCCGCGCTCCGCGAACGCGACGTGCTGCTCCACCACCCGTACGACTCCTTCTCCACCTCCGTCCAGGCGTTCCTGGAACAGGCGGCGGGCGACCCGGACGTGCTGGCGATCAAGCAGACGCTCTACCGCACCTCCGGCGACTCCCCGATAGTGGACGCCCTGATCGACGCCGCCGAGTCCGGCAAGCAGGTCCTCGTCCTCGTCGAGATCAAGGCCCGCTTCGACGAACAGGCCAACATCAAGTGGGCCCGCAAGCTGGAAGAGGCCGGCTGCCACGTCGTCTACGGCCTCGTCGGGCTGAAGACCCACTGCAAGCTGTCGCTCGTCGTCCGCCAGGAGGGCGACACCCTGCGCCGCTACTCCCACGTCGGCACCGGCAACTACCACCCCAAGACGGCCCGGCTCTACGAGGACATCGGCCTGCTCACCGCCGACCCCCAGGTCGGCGCGGACCTCTCCGACCTCTTCAACCGGCTCTCCGGCTACTCCCGCCGCGAGACCTACCGCCGGCTGCTGGTCGCCCCCAAGTCGCTCCGCGACGGGCTCGTCGCCCGCGTCAACAAGGAAATCGCCCACCACCGCGCCGGGCGCCCCGCCTACGTCCGCTTCAAGGTCAACTCCATGGTCGACGAAGCGATCATCGACGCCTGCTACCGGGCCTCGCAGGCCGGCGTCCCCGTAGACATCTGGGTACGCGGCATCTGCGCGATCCGCCCCGGCGTCCCCGGCCTCTCCGAGAACATCCGGGTCCGCTCGATACTCGGCCGCTTCCTCGAACACTCCCGGCTCTTCTCCTTCGGCAACGGAGGCGAACCCGAGGTCTGGTTCGGCAGCGCCGACATGATGCACCGCAACCTCGACCGCCGGATCGAAGCCCTGGTGCGGGTCACCGACCCCGCCCACCGCGCCGCACTCAGCCGGCTCCTGGAGACCGGCATGGCCGACACCACCTCCTCGTGGCACCTGGGTCCCGACGGCGAATGGACCCGCCACTCCACGGACGCGGACGGCCAGCCCCTGCGGCACGTACAGGAAATGCTCATCGACGCACGGAGGCGCAGGCGTGCGACGCCCTGACCAGCAGACGCCCGGTACCGCCACGGCACTCTCCGCCGAGGCGGTCCTCGCGCCCTACCTCCGCGCCCAGGCGGCCGACTTCCTCCGGAGCCTGCGCCTGCACCGCGAACAGAGCGCCCCCACCGACTCCGGCGGCCGGGGCGCGGAGGAGGCCGCCCGCGCGCTGCGCCGCTCGGCCCGCCGCATCAGCGGAACCCTGCACACCTTCAAGGGGCTCCTCGACCCCGGCTGGGCCGACCAGCTCCGCACCGAACTGGCCTGGCTCTCCGGCACCCTCGCCCGCGAGCACGACTGCTCCACCCGGCTCCTGCGCCTCCTCGAAGCGCTCCACCGGCTCTCCGGCGCCCACCTCCCGGCCGCCCGTACCGGCACCGGCAAGGCGGCCACCGGCACAGGCCCCGGCAGCGGTACGGCCACGGACCGGGCGGCCCTGGACGTCGGCGCCGCCCGCGCCGGCGCCCTGCTGGAACGCCAGCTCACCCTGGCCCGCACCCGCGCCCACTCCGCCGCGCTCCAGGCGCTCGGCTCCTCCCGGTTCCACGCGGTCGCCGACTCCGTCGCCCTGCTCGCCTCCGAGGTCCCGCTGACCGGTGCGGCCGGCGCCCCCGCCGCCGAGACCCTCCTCGGCCCCTCCGAACACGCCCGCGGCCGGCTGCTCGGCGCCGTCGCCGCCCTGCCGCCCGGGGAAGCCGCCGACGTCTACAACGAGGCGCACGACGCGCACTGGCACCAGATCCGGCTGCTGCTCCGCCTCCACAGGTACGCCCACGAAGTCGTGGCCGGCGCCCCCGACCCTGTCCTCACCGGCCCGGAACACGCCCTCGACCTGCACCGGGAGGCCTCCGAGGCCGCCTCCGCCGCGTCCGCGGCGGCCCGCACCCCGCGCATCGCCCCCGCCACCGCGTACGCCCTCGGCGTCCTCCACGCCGACCAGCGCCACGAGGTCGACGCCGCCCGCTGCGTGTTCCGCGAGACCTGGCCGTACGCGGCGGCCGTGGCGGCGCCATGAGCTCGCCCGGCCCGGTGCTCGCCGCCGGCTGCGTGCTCTGGCGCCGCTCCCCGTACGACGGCGCCCTCGAGGTCTGCCTCGTCCACCGGCCGCGCTACGACGACTGGTCGCACCCCAAGGGGAAGCTGAAGCGCGGCGAGAGCGCACGGGACGCGGCGGTGCGCGAGGTGCTGGAGGAGACCGGCCACCACTGCGCGCCCGGCACCGCGCTGCCGACGCTGCGGTACGAGGCGAACGGGCACCCCAAGGAGGTCTTCTACTGGGAGGCCACGGCCACGGGCGGAGCCTTCGTACCCAATGACGAGGTGGACCGCGTCGCCTGGCTCTCCCCCGCCGCCGCCCGCGACCGGCTGACCCGCCCCGCCGACCGGGTACCGCTCGATGCTGCCGTGGCCGCCCTGCCGGACGCCTGACAGGCCGGAAACCCCGGGCCGGAGGACCCGCGGGCCGCTCCCGCGCGTCCGGAGAGCCCCCGGGCCGTGCCCGCGCGCGTCAACACGGCGACGCGCTCCGCGCCCCGGGCCGTGCCCGCGGGCGTCAGTCCCGCACGCTCTCCCTCACTCCGGGGTGGCACCACTCCCCGGGGTGACAGGCGCGCCCGCAACCCCGCACCGTCCGACACGGTTCACCTTCCGTTCACTCCCCCCCGTAGGGCGCTTCACCTGTTCTGCCTAATTTCGGACTTACACGGTGCGAGGCGCTCGGCCAACCCACCATTCCTCATCGCACGCCGTCGTAGAACGTATCGACCACGGCGGCTCCTGGAAGGAACACCCGAAAGTGAAGCTTCAGCGCAAGAACCGGCTTCGTGCCACCGCGCTCGGTGCCCTCGCCGTCTCCGGCGCCCTGGTCCTCACGGCGTGCGGTTCGGACGACAACACCAGCAGCGACACGACCGGCGGCACCAGCCAGTCCACGACCGCCGCTGCCTCGGACATCTCCTGCGACGGTGCCACCGGCCAGCTCCTGGCCTCCGGTTCCAGCGCGCAGAAGAACGCCGTGGACCTCTGGGTGAAGAACTACATGGCCGCCTGCTCGGGCGTCGAGGTCAACTACAAGTCCTCGTCCTCCGGCGAAGGCATCATCGCCTTCAACCAGGGCACCGTCGGCTTCGCCGGCTCCGACTCCGCGCTGAAGCCGGAAGAGGTCGCCGACTCGAAGAAGATCTGCAAGACCGGCCAGGGCATCAACCTCCCGATGGTCGGCGGCCCGATCGCGATCGGCTTCCACCTCGAAGGTGTCGACAGCCTGACGCTGGACGCCCCCACCCTCGCGAAGATCTTCGACACGAAGATCAAGAAGTGGAACGACGAGGCCATCGCCAAGCTCAACCCGGGCGTCAAGCTGCCGGACAAGGCGATCCAGCCCTTCCACCGCTCCGAGGACTCCGGCACCACGCAGAACCTCGGCAAGTACCTCGCCGCCACCGCCGCCGACAACTGGAAGTACGAGCCCGAGAAGAAGTGGCCGGCCCCCGGTGGCCAGGCCGCGACCGGCTCCGCCGGCGTCGCCGCCCAGGTGAAGCAGGTCGACGGCTCGATCGGCTACTTCGAGCTCTCCTACGCCACCTCGCAGTCGATCTCCACCGTCGACATCAACACCGGCGCCTCCGCCCCGGTCAAGGCCTCCCCGGAGACCGCCTCCGCCGCCATCGCCGCCGCCAAGATCAAGGGCACCGGCAAGGACCTGGCGCTCGACCTCGACTACACCACCAAGGCCGAGGGCGCCTACCCGATCGTCCTGGTCACGTACGAGGTCGTCTGCGACACCGGCAACAAGGCCGAGACCCTCCCGACGGTCAAGTCCTTCCTGACCTACACCGCCTCCGACGCGGGCCAGAAGGTCCTCACCGAGGCCGGCTACGCGCCGATCCCGGCCGAGATCAACACGAAGGTCCGCGAGACCATCGCCGCCCTCTCGTAGTCACCCGCTCCACCCGCCCCACCAGCTCCACCAGCCCCTCCTGCTCCACCCTCCGCCTCCGGCGGAACCCCGTGCGGCCCGGCCCCGACCCGGACCGGGCCGCACGGACACGAACCACCGGCGGCCGGTACGGCAGCAGACCCGCGAGGGCCTCGGCCACCGACCGGCCGCCGCGCGATCCCATCCGGTGCACCGCCGCCAGGGGAGCCCCGCTCCCCCACACAGACCGGAAAGACCATGGCCTCCACCACACCGATAGACATCCCACCGGCCCCGCCGGCCCGTCAGACCCGCCCGGCCAAGTCCACCGGGCGCGCCGGCGACAAGATCTTCCTGGGCCTCTCCCGGGGCTCGGGCATCCTGCTCCTGGTGATCATGGCGTCCATCGCCGTGTTCCTCACCTACCGCGCCGTACTCGCCGTCTCGAAGGACGAGGGCAACTTCCTCACCACCTTCGACTGGAACCCGGCGGGCGACCCGCCGGTCTTCGGCATCGCGGTCCTGCTCTTCGGCACCGTCGTCAGCTCGATCGTCGCGATGGTCATCGCGGTCCCGGTCGCCGTCGGCATCGCCCTCTTCATCTCGCACTACGCGCCGCGCAAGCTGGCGGCCCCCCTCTCGTACGTGGTCGACCTGCTCGCCGCGGTCCCCTCGATCGTCTACGGCATCTGGGGCGCCCTCGTCCTGGTCCCGCACCTGGAGGGCCTCAACCTCTGGCTCGACCAGTACTTCGGCTGGACGTACCTCTTCGAGAAGACCGAGGTCGGCGTCGCCCGCTCGCTCTTCACCGTCGGCATCCTGCTCGCGATCATGATCCTGCCGATCGTGACCAGCGTCAGCCGCGAGGTCTTCCTCCAGGTCCCGCGGATGAACGAGGAAGCCGCCCTGGCCCTCGGCGCCACCCGCTGGGAGGTCATCCGCCTGTCGGTGCTGCCCTTCGGCCGCTCCGGCGTCATCTCCGCCTCGATGCTCGGCCTCGGGCGCGCGCTCGGCGAGACGATGGCCGTGGCCACGGTCCTCTCGCCCAGCTTCCTCATCTCGTTCCACCTGCTCAACCCGGGCGGCGGCACCTTCGCCCAGAACATCGCCGCGAAGTTCGACGAGGCCACCCAGCTCGGGCGTGACGCCCTGATCGCCTCCGGTCTCGTGCTCTTCGTGCTCACCCTGCTGGTCAACGGCGCGGCCCGGCTCATCATCGCCCGCCGCAAGGAGTACTCGGGGGCCAACGCATGAGCCACGCACCGACCGGGGTCCAGGACCACCGGACCCCGTCCGAAGGCGCCCTCAGCAGCCGCGCCCTCCCCCGCTGGGCCCCCCTCGGGTTCGCCGTCGCCGCGATCGCCCTCGGAGTCGGCATCGGCGCCGCGGCCGGCCTGGACAGCAAGATCCAGTGGGGCCTGATCGCCGCACTGCTCTTCCTGGCGATCTCCTACGTGACCACCACCGCGGTCGAGAACCAGCGCCAGGCGAAGGACCGCCTCGCGACCAGCGTCGTCTGGGTCTGCTTCATCCTCGCGATCATCCCGCTCGCCTCCCTCGTCTGGACGACGGTGAGCCGCGGTGCGAAGGTCCTCGACGGCTACTTCCTCACCCACTCGATGGCCGGCGTGCTCTCCACCGAGCCCGGCGGCGGCGTCTACCACGCACTGATCGGCACCCTGGAGCAGGTCGGCATCGCCACCGTCATCTCCGCGCCGATCGGCCTGCTGACCGCCGTCTACCTGGTCGAGTACGGCAAGGGCGCCCTCGCCAAGGCCGTCACCTTCTTCGTCGACGTGATGACCGGCATCCCCTCCATCGTCGCCGGCCTCTTCATCCTCTCGATCATGCTCATGGCCGACCTGGGGCCCTCCGGCCTCATGGGCTCGCTCGCCCTGTCGATCCTGATGATCCCGGTCGTGGTCCGCTCCACCGAGGAGATGCTCAAGCTCGTCCCGAACGAGCTGCGCGAGGCGTCGTTCGCCCTCGGCATCCCGAAGTGGCGCACCATCCTGAAGGTGGTCCTGCCGACCGCGATCGGCGGCATCGCCACGGGCGTCATGCTCGCCATCGCCCGCGTCGCCGGTGAGACCGCGCCGATCATCCTGCTCGTCTTCGGCAGCCAGCTGATCAACACCAACCCGTTCAGCGACCCGCAGTCCTCGCTCCCGTACTACATCTGGGAGCAGTACAAGGTCGGCTCCGAGGCGTCGTACGACCGCGCCTGGGGTGCTGCGCTGGTGCTGATCGCCTTCGTCATGATCCTCAATCTGGTGGCCCGCGGCATCGCCCGCTGGAAGGCCCCGAAGACCAGCCGCTGACCGCGGCCACGAAAGAAGCAGTGATTCAGATGGCGAAGCGCATCGACGTCAGCGGCCTCACCGCCTACTACGGCACCCACAAGGCCATCGAGGACATCTCGATGACCGTGGAACCCCGCTCCGTGACGGCCTTCATCGGCCCCTCCGGCTGCGGCAAGTCCACCTTCCTGCGCACCCTGAACCGGATGCACGAGGTCACCCCCGGCGGCCGCGTCGAGGGCAAGGTACTGCTCGACGACGAGAACCTGTACGGATCGAACGTCGACCCGGTCTCCGTACGCCGCACGGTCGGCATGGTCTTCCAGCGTCCCAACCCCTTCCCGACCATGTCGATCTTCGACAACGTCGCGGCGGGCCTGAAGCTGAACGGCAAGTACCGCAAGAGCGAGCTGAACGACGTCGTCGAGAAGTCGCTCCAGGGCGCCAACCTCTGGAACGAGGTCAAGGACCGCCTGAACAAGCCGGGCTCCGGCCTCTCCGGCGGCCAGCAGCAGCGGCTCTGCATCGCCCGCGCCATCGCGGTCGAGCCCGAGGTCCTGCTGATGGACGAGCCCTGCTCCGCGCTCGACCCGATCTCGACCCTCGCGGTCGAGGACCTGATCAGCGAGCTGAAGGAACGCTTCACGATCGTCATCGTGACGCACAACATGCAGCAGGCGGCGCGCGTCTCCGACCGCACGGCCTTCTTCAACCTCGCCGCGGTCGGCAAGCCGGGCCGTCTCATCGAGATAGACGAGACGGAACGGATCTTCGCCAACCCGTCGGTCCAGGCCACCGAGGACTACATCTCGGGCCGCTTCGGATAAACCGCGGTCCGGTCCTCCCCCGCCGCCCCGGACCTCCCGGGCGGCGGACCCCGAACAGCCTCGCGGTGCTGCATGGCGGTGCCACCGTAAGGCCGGAAAGGGGCCGCCCCCGTTCTCTGCGAAGAGAACGGGGGCGGCCCCACATTCACACTCGGTCCGGCGGTACGTGCCCGGCGGTTTGTGCCCGGCGGTACGTGCCCGGCGGTACGTGCGCCAGCCGAAGATTCGTGCGTCAGCCGAAGAGCAGATACACGATGCCGTAGCTCGCCGCGGCCACGATCGCCGCCGCCGGCATGGTGATGAACCAGCCCAGGATGATGTTCTTGGCGACGCCCCAGCGGACCGCGTTGACCCGCTTGGTCGCGCCGACACCCATGATCGCGGAGGTGATGACGTGCGTGGTCGAGATCGGGGCGTGGAAGAGGAACGACGAACCGAACATGATCGACGCGCCGGTCATCTCGGCCGCGAAGCCCTGCGGCGGGTCCAGCTCGATGATCTTCCGGCCGAGCGTCCGCATGATGCGCCAGCCGCCCGCGTACGTACCGAGCGAGAGCATCAGCGCACAGACGATCTTGACCCAGACCGGGATCTCGTCGTTCGGACCCTCGACATCGGCGATGACCAGGGCCATCACGACGATACCCATCGTCTTCTGGGCGTCCTGGAGACCGTGGCCCAGCGCCATGGCTGCCGCCGAGACCGTCTGCGCGATGCGGAAACCGCGCTTGGCCTTGTGCGGGTTGGAGTTCCGGAACATCCACATGATCGCGACCATGAAGAGATAGCCGACGACCAGGCCGATGACCGGGGAGAGGAACATCGGGATGACGATCTTCTCCAGCACCCCGTCCCAGTGCACCATCGTCCCGCCGGCCAGCGCCGCCCCGACCATGCCGCCGAACAGAGCGTGCGAGGAGGAGGACGGCAGGCCGAAGTACCAGGTGACGAGGTTCCAGATGATCGCGCCGACCAGCGCCGCGAAGAGGATGCCCATCCCCTTCGAGCCCTCGGGCGTGGCGATGAGCCCCTCACTGACCGTCTTGGCGACGCCCTGTCCGAGGAACGCACCGGCCAGGTTCATCACTGCGGCCATCGCCAGAGCCGCCCGCGGGGTCAGCGCCCGGGTGGAGACCGAGGTGGCGATGGCGTTCGCGGAGTCGTGGAAGCCGTTCGTATACGTGAAGCCGAGCGCGACGCCAACGGTCACGATCAGCGCAAAGGTGTCCACTGAAGTCAGGACTCCTTGACCGCGATGGTCTCCACGGTGTTGGCGACGTGCTCGAACGCGTCGGCCGCCTCTTCCAGCACGTCCACGATCTGCTTCAGCTTGAGCACCTCGATGGCGTCGTACTTGCCGTTGAAGAGGTGGGCGAGCAGCTTGCGGTGGATCTGGTCCGCCTGGTTCTCCAGCCGGTTGACCTCGATCCAGTACTCGGTGAGGTTGTCCATGGTCCGCAGCCCCGGCATGGCCTCGGCGGTCAGCTCCGCCGCCCTGGCCAGCACCTCGATCTGCTGCTCGACACCCTTCGGGAGCTCCTCCACCTGGTACAGCACGACCAGGTCGACGGCCTCCTCCATGAAGTCCATGATGTCGTCGAGCGACGACGCGAGGTTGTAGATGTCCTCGCGGTCGAACGGCGTGATGAAGGAGGAGTTCAGCTGGTGGAAGATCGCGTGGGTGGCATCGTCCCCCGCGTGTTCGGCCGCCCGCATGCGCTCCGCGATCTCGGCCCGGGAGGAAGAATCCGCTCCGAGCAGTTCCATCAGGAGTTTCGAGCCCGTGACGATGTTGTCCGCTGATGCGGAAAACATGTCGTAGAAGCTCGTCTCCCTGGGGGTCAGACGAAAGCGCACGTGGGGTCCTCGGGATGCTTTGGGTTCGGTCAGGCTGATGCTAGGCGCATCATCCGGCCACGGCTAACCGGCGTTCTTCAGTGTCGCCCATCCACCAGCGTGATCAGCACGGCCCCCGGGTCACGTTTCGGCTCGATTCGTTACCCTATACCCGCCCGGGGTATACAGCCCGGGGGGAGTGACCGGGCGGCATCCGGCGACCTGGCCGGTCAGAGTGGGTACGACCGCCGAACCGTCCGCCGGCACGACCGCCGAACCGGTATCCGGCACGGCCGCCGACACGTCCGGGTACGACACAACGGGAGGACCCCATGACCACCACCGAGGCCGCCGGCCCGACCGGACCCACGCCCCCGGAACCCGCCGGGACCCCGCCCGCGAGCCCCGCCGGTGTCGTCACCGACCACGACCGGGGCATCCACGGCTACCACCACCAGAAGGACGAGCACCTCAAGCGCCTGCGCCGGATCGAGGGCCAGATCCGCGGTCTCCAGCGGATGGTGGACGAGGACACCTACTGCATCGACATACTCACCCAGGTCTCGGCGTCCACCAAGGCGCTGCAGTCCTTCGCGCTCCAGCTGCTGGAGGAACACCTCCGCCACTGCGTCGCCGACGCCGCCGTCAAGGGCGGGGACGAGATCGACGCGAAGGTCGACGAGGCCACCAGGGCCATCGCCCGCCTGCTCCGTACCTGACGGCCGTGCGCCCGGGCCCCGCCACGCCTCTTCGCGCACGTGACACGTGCCACGTGGTCCGGACCGGGTCAGGACCTTCGTTCGCACTGGTGGGGGATGCCGCCGGACGGACCGGCGGCCTCGCCCGCGTTGAGCACCTCGTCGATGCGGTCCGGACTGAGCCGGTCCTCGGGGCTGGAGGATGCGGCGATCATCAGCTCGCCGCAGAGCTCGATCTCGGCGAGGGCCACGTACTCCTGTGCGCTCGGAGCGCTGAGCGTCACCACCTGCGTCACCTCTTCTCTCTACCGTCGCCGGCCCTTGGGGCTGTCCCGTGATCCCTGGCGGACGCGCGGCCGCGGCCACGGCGCCCGGGGCGCTTCGTCCGGACCGGTCCCGGCCGCGCTGCCGGAACGTCCGCGTACATCCCGGACGCGAACGTCCCTCCGCCTTGCGCCGCACCGCGTCCGGCGCCGCACACTGATCCACCACGGATCACCGGAGAGTCCTTCGGCGCACAGACTCCAAGCGTAGGGACCGTCAAGCGCCGCGCGCATGACACGGACGGGCCATTTCGGCCCCTCCCAAGAGGACTGCTCTCCCCCGCCGAACACCCGTACGCCCGGCCCACCACTGCGCCGACCGCCCCGCCCGCGCCCGTACGGACGTCGAGATCCAGCCACCCGTAGCGACCGGGTCGCCGGCCCGAGCGCCGGTCCGGATGCCGGTCCGGATGCCGGCCCGGCGGCACGGCCGCAGGTGCCGCCACCCCCGCCGCGACCACTTCCGCCGGCCTTGCCGCGACCACTCCCGCCCGCCTTGTCACCACCGCCACCGCCACCGCCTCAGCTCTGCCGGATCTCGCCCGTGTAGAGGTCCGCCCCGTCCGGCAACTCCACGGTGACCGGCGTTCCGAACCCGTACAGCAGCATCGTCGAGACCACCGTCACCGCCGGCCCCTCGGCCGCGAAGGTGAAGCGGTGGCGGACCTTCCGGAGCCGGCCCTCGTCGTCCAGGTAGGCGTCGAAGGGCACCGCGTGTGTGCGGAATCCGTCCGCCGCGGCGCTCAGCGCCGCCCGGGACAGGGACGAGGCGGCCCCCGCCGCGCTGCCGATGTCCGCCGTCCCCCGGTAGTGGCGGACCCCGATGCCCGCCAGCTCGGTCCGCCCCACGTACGTCACGCCGCGTGCCTGGCGCAGCAGCTCGGCGGCGGCCATCGGGTCGGTGACCCCGCCGGTGACGAGGTTGCCGTCCGCCAGCACCGTGGTGTCGATCCGCACCCACTTGCCTTCCGGGACCCCGGCACCCCGGTTCTTCATGTAGAGCGCGCCGGGCGTCAGCAGCTCGGTGATCGGCCGGTGCTCCTCCGACCCCGCGGCGTCCTTCGGCAGCACCACCTTGATGCGGCCGAGCTGTCTGCGGAAGTCGTACGCCCCCTGGCCCCTGATGGTCACCCGGGTACCACCGGCCGAGGTCTCCATCGAGGTGTTGGTCTCCGCCCCTCCGGATTCGGCGAGCACGTCCGCCGCCCGGTCGAGCACCTGCCCGGGCGGCTCGTCCGCCGGAGCGCCCGCGACCGCCCCGCTCCCCCCGCCGGAACAGCCGGCCAGCACCGCGAGCACACCCGCCACGGCCAGCGCGCGGACAGCCAGTGCCGCGCCTTCGCACCTGTGCTGCCGCACCACCATCGCCTGCCAACCCCCAACGACGTCACGCCGGATCCGGGCCCTCGCCCGTCCCGCATAACGACGGCCGCCGTCCCCCGTCACGCCGGGCCACCCCGATCGGCGGCGGGCCCGGGGCAGCCCCTCCCGTCCGGGCCGCCCCGCCAGTACCGTGGACGCGTGCATCAGGAAGCTTTTCCCCCTGCCCGGCGCACCCCGGCGTGCGCGGCCCCGCCGTCCGGCGCCGTCACCCCGGCCGAGCCCGTTCCCGCAGCTCAGGACCATGAGACGACCACCATCGAACGCGGCTCGTTCTGTCTCGCCCGCTGCGTCTGCGGCTGGTCCGGACCGGCCCGCCGCTCGCGCGACCTGGCCCGCACCGACGCCGAACGCCACCGGACAGGGACCTGACCGAACGGGCGCGGTGCCAACCGGCCCCGCAGCCCGGCTCTCCTCACCGCACCAGCCCCGGAGGTCCCATGAACCAGCCGCACCTTCCGGGCCGGGCGGTCCCCGCGCCCCGGCGCCCGAGCCCGGTACCCGCTCCGGCCGCGCCTCCGCCGCCCGCCCGCCGCAGCGTGCTGGCCGCCGGGGCGCTCGCCGCGCTCACCTCGGCGGCCGCGTCCTGCTCCGCCCCGGGCTCCGGCGCACCGAGCGCGGACGCGACGAAGACCGGCCGCTCCGGTGTCCCGCGCCCCACCACCGGCTCCCCCGCTCCGACGCGGACCCCAGCCGCCCCGGCCGGCGGGGCCCCGGCGGACTGGCCCGCGCTCGGCCGCGGGCTCGACGGCACGCTCGTACGGCCCGAGGACTCCGCGTACGACACCGCCCGCCGGCTCTACAACACCCGCTTCGACACCCAGCGGCCCGCGGCAGTCGCCTACGTCCGGCACGAGGACGACATACGCGCGTGCCTCGCCTTCGCGCGTACGACGGGCACCCCCGTGGCGATTCGCAGCGGCGGCCACTCCTACGCGGGCCTCTCCGGCGGCACCGGGCGGCTGGTCGTCGACGTCTCGGCCCTCTCCGGCGTCGACCGGGACGGCACCATCGGCGCGGGCGCCCGGCTCGGCGACGTCTACCGGGGGCTCGGCGGCCACGGCCTCACCATCCCGGGCGGCTCCTGCGCCACGGTCGGCATATCCGGCCTCACTCTCGGCGGCGGCCACGGCGTGGCCTCCCGCGCGTACGGCCTGACCTGCGACAGCCTCACCTCCGCCACCCTGGTCACCGCCGACGGCCGGACCCTGACCGCCGACGCCGGCCGGAACCAGGACCTCTTCTGGGCGCTGCGCGGCGGGGGCAACGGCTCCTTCGGCGTCGTCACCCGCCTCCGGTTCCGTACCTCGCCCGCCCCGCAGACCGTCGTCTGCAACCTCGCCTGGCCCTGGTCCCGGGCGGACGCGGTGCTCGCCGCCTGGCAGGAGTGGGGGCCCGACCAGCCGGACGAGATCTGGTCATCCCTCCACTTCGAGGCGGGCGCGGACGGCGCCGACCCGACCGTGTCGCTCGCCGCGTTCAGCCTCGGCACCTACGGCGACCTCCAGAACGCGGTGGACCGGCTCGCCGACCGCGCCGGGTCCTCCGCCACCTCCGTATCGCTGCGCCGGCGCGGCTACGAGGAGGCGATGCTGGCCTACGCCGGCTGCTCGGGCCTCACCGCCGACCAGTGCCACCTGCCCGGTACGACCCCGGGGCGCACCGCCCGGGGAGTCCTGGGGCGCGAGACGTACGCGGCGTCCTCCGACTTCTTCACCCGCTCACTGCCGCCCGCGGGGCTGCGCGCCCTCACCGGGGGCGTCGAGGCGTTCGGCCGCCGGTCCGTCGGCGAGGGCGGCAAGGGATCGGTCATCCTCACGGCCCTCGGCGGGGCGGTCAACCGGGTCGCCCGGGACGCGACCGCCTTCGTGCACCGCGACTCCCGGATGCTCGCCCAGTACATCGCCGCCTGGAGCCCGGACGCCCCCGGGGCCTCGGCGACCGCTGCCCAGGGGTGGCTGAAAGACATCCATGCGGCGATGGGCCCGCACGCCTCCGGGGAGGCGTACCAGAACTACACCGACCCCACGCTCACCGACTGGCGCCGCGCCTGCTTCGGCTCCTCCGCCGACCGGCTCGGGCGGCTCCGCGACCGGTACGACCCCGAGGGGCTCTTCGCCGGACCGCAGACGCCGTGAACCCGCCGCTCCGTCAGTCCGGGCATCCGGCACGGAACAGGGCGCCGGCCCCCACCGGGGAACCGACGCCCTGCCGCTGATCCGCGTTCCTGCTTCTCCGACGCCGCGCTCTCCCGCTGTCCGGCTTGCTTCCGCCGGCCGGCTGCCCGGCTTCTTCCGCTGCCCCGCTTCGCGCCTGAGGTGTGCTCAGGCGGCGAGGTCCTTGTCACCCGTACCGCCGCCGCGGCCCGATCTCGGCTCGGGCACTCCCAGCGCCCCGCCGAGGTCGCCGGCCGGGCGGGCCGCCCGCCGCGACCGTACGAGGAAGCCCGCCCGAGGCGACCGGGAGACGGCCGCCACCAGCGGGGTCAGCAACGCCATGGCCAGCGGGGCGAGGAGGAGGGTGACGGCCGTGCCCAGGGCGAGGCCGCCGACGACGTCGGTCGGGTAGTGCACGCCCATCCAGACGCGGCAGAACCCCTCCGCGAACGCGAGCCCCAGCGCGACGAACCCGAACTTCCGGCCGGCCACGAAGATCCCGACCGCCATGGCCATCGCCATCGTGGCGTGGTCGCTGACGAAGGAGAAGTCGTTCTTGCCGTCGACGAGGACGTCGAGCCCCGCATGGTCCTTGAACGGACGTGGCCGCTCGACGAAGCCCCGGATGGGGATGTTGACGAGGAGGGCGATGCCCGCGGCGAGCGGGGCCCAGACGAGTGCGGCGACCGCCGTCACCGAATCCTCGGCCGTGCCGCGCCGGCGGACGTTCCACCAGCACCACAGGACCACCAGGACCATGCCGAGCATGATCCCGTACTCACCGACGAACTCCATGACGCTGTCGAGCCACGCCGGAGAGGACTTCGCCAGCCCGTTGATGTCGTAGAGCAGGCTGACGTCGGGGTTCGACCCATCGAGTGCGAGTCCAGCCATCTGCTGCGGCCCCTTGCCTTGTCTGCTGCCGCGACGCGCGTCCATGCGCGCCGCCCGTGGTCGTACCCCCGCAATCGGTGCGATCCGGTACCGCGTACCTCTCGACGCGTCCTGCGACGCGACAGTGGTCGGGCGATCGCGCATGGTCAGTGCGCGGGCCTTCCCCTCCCAGGGAACGGCCTTCCGGTAGCGACGGTTCCGCCCTCCACCGAATGATCACCATGACGTTATCGAAGAGTGACTCATCGTCGCATCCCGGGGCCCCGGCTTCACGGAGCGTTCCTGGCGCCGCTCCCGCCCCGGCGATCCCCTGGACCCTCGTGGGCCCCGTAGGCCTCCCACGCCTCCCACACCCCTCACGCCTGCGGAAGAGCGGTGGGGAGCGCCGCGGCGCCTTCCTTGGTGACCCGCGTCGCACCGAAGTAGTCGAGACTGTCGATCTTGTCGAAGCGGATCACCGCTCCGGTGTACGGCGCGTTGATCATGTAGCCGCCACCGACGTAGATCCCCACGTGGTGGATGGCCCGCGAGTTGGTCAGATCGTCGGAGAAGAACACCAGATCGCCGGGGAGCAGTTCGTCCCGGCCCGGATGTGCGCCCGCGTTGTACTGGTCGTTGGCGACCCGGGGGAGCTCGATGCCCACGCTCCGGTACGCGGCCTGCGTCAGCCCTGAACAGTCGAACCGGCCACCCTGCTCCGCCGTGCCGTTGCCGCCCCAGAGGTAGGGGGTGCCCAGCTTCTGCTGCGCGTAGTAGATCGCCCCGGCCGCCTGCTGGGAGGGCGCCACCCGGCCGACGGGCCTGGCGAAGCTCTTCTCCAGCGAACGGATGATCTTGACGTAGTTCTGCGTCTCGGCGATCGCCGGAACCCCGCCCGCCCGGATGACCCGGTAGGCACCCGCGTTGTAGGACGCGAGCATGTTGTCGGTCGGATCGCCCGGCACGTCCTTCACGTACCCGGCGAGCTCACAGTCGTACGAGGCGGCCGACGGAATGGCGTCGGCCGGATCCCACACGTCCCGGTCCCCGTCGCCGTCCCCGTCGACACCGTGCGTGGCCCAGGTGCCCGGGATGAACTGAGCGATCCCCTGGGCCGCCGCCGCGCTCTGCGCCCGCGGGTTCCAGCCGCTCTCCTGGTAGAGCTGGGCGGCGAGCAGCGCAGGGTTGATCGCGGCGCAGAGCGTGCCCCACTTCTCGACGAGCGGCTGGTACCGCGCGGGCACCGCCCCCGCGGCCAGCCCGACCGACCCGTTCGCCCCCGCGATGCCCGCGGCGGCGGAGTACGTACCGACGACGAGCAACCCCACGAAGCTGAGGCACAGCCCGATCCCGCCGCCGACGAACACCCAGTATTTCCGCACCCCTCAACCATCCCCTACCGAGCCACGGTTCAAGGGTCGTTTCGAGGGTGTGTACGAATCGTTCGAAGCACGCGCGCTCCTGACGCCCCCTCAGGATGCCCCCTGAGACCAGTAAGGGGACTTTACGTCGGGTCTCGGGAGCGGGTAGACCCCCTCGTACGCGGGGCCGTTCGGCTTCGACGTGGAGTCGGCCACCTTCGACGCCCGCACGCACGGGCTGTCCGCCTCGAAGAACACCTGCCCCCCGCCCCGGACGCTCACGCTGATGCCGAACCCCTCGGCCTGCGCGTACACGGCGGGGAACTCCCCGTCCTTGTTCACGGCCTTGATCCGGTAGTCGCTGTCGCGCCAGAACTCCGTCACCCGGTCCAGGAACTCCTGACGCCGCTCGGGCGCGACGATCGTCATCACCGTGCGCCTGCGCGTCACGTCGCAACTCCCCGTCGTGGTCGGGCCGTGCGCCCACTGGACCGAGGGCTCGATCGCCTTCAGCGTCAGGTCGAGCATCGAGTCGGCCCGCTCGGCGGCCCCCTGCATGTCCATCGTGCTCATGGGGCTCTCCGTACTCCCGCCGGTGGTGGTGCTCGCGGTCGCTCCCGCACCCGTGGCCGGGCCGTCCGGTCCCGCCTGCTGCCGGCCGCAGCCCGCCAGTGCGAGACCGAGCGTCAGAGTGACGACCGCCGTCCGGAGCCTTCGCCTCATCGCTGTTCCTCAATCTTCAGATTGCTGGAGTGTCCCGACACGATCAGGGCGATGGCGTCTGCCGACATGGCGTCCCGCACCGGGTCGAAGTACTGCGAGTGCGCCTCGGCGCTGATGCCGTGTCCGCTGATCACCGGCGGACCGGGATCCACCGGGAAACGTACGGCGCCGAACGCCTTGCTCGCCGGGTCCTTCCCGAACCAGAGGTCGTCGTCACCCGGATCCGCGAGATCACCCGCGACGTAGGCCCCCGCCGGGCCCAGCGCCAGCATCCCCAGCGAGCCCACGACCGCCTGCGTCTTGGACGGCAGCTTGGTCACCGGGTCGTTCGCGGCGGCCCCGACGAAGACGTGCCGGGCACCGACCCCGAGGTCCACCGCGTGGTCCACGCCCACTCCCGGGCTGCCCACCAGGATGATGTCGTCCACTCCCGGAATCCCGCCCTCCCGCTGCGTGGCCGCCCCCACCGTCCGGGAGCCGTACGAGTGCCCGATCGCGGTGAAGTGCGGGTCCTTGTTGGTGTTCGTCGCCGTCAGCCCGCTCCAGAAGTCGTCGTAGGCCGTCCCGCCCTGCTCCGCCCGCCCGGTGCCCATGATGGCGAAGTACCCGGCGATCCCGTCGCTGTCCGGCAACTGCGGAGCGTCGTAACCGAGCCAGACGATCGAGGCGCTGGACGACTCGTACCCCTGCGCACCGATCGCGGTGTCCCGCGCCCGCTTCAGGTCGTTCTGCGCGAAATCCTTGTCCAGCGAGGTGTTCAGCCCCGGAACGTACGCCGACACGTGCTGCGAGAGATCCGGGTTCCCGTACGAGACGATCGCCCGGCCGTTGCCCTCGGCCCCGATCCCCAGCAGGAACATCGGCGGCTGCGAACCCTCCTTCAGCTGCCGGTCGATCTCCTTCATCCCCTCCAGGATCTTCTTCGACTTCTTGTCGTCCTTGCCTTCGAGCCCGGCGATCAGGGTCTGCAGGTTCTTCCGGTTGGCCTGGTCGCGGACGGCGGCCGGTATCCCGTCCAGGTTGCCGATCCGCTCCGGGAACAGCTCCAGGTACCGCCCGCGCTCGGCCTGGCTCAGCCCGTCCCACCACGCCTTGCGGCCGGCGGCCGAGGCGCTCACCGGTATCCGGTCGTTCAGGTACTGCCGCTCGTCCTCACGGACCGCCGCGACCACCCGCGGCCCGGCCCCGGGCAACCCCATGCCCCCGACCCCGACGCCCCCGGACGCCTCGACCCACGCCCCGACCGCACCCGCACGGTCCCCGGATGCCCACTTCTCCCTGGCAGCCCCGGTCAGCTCGGACCACTGGTCCACGACCCCGGTGACGCTCTTCACCGGGCTGCCGATGACCCTGGCCGCGCCCCGGAGATCGCCGCCCAGACCGTCACCGACCAGGGACTCGAAGAAGCCTGGGGTGGGGGTGGGGGTGGGGGCGGTGTTGGCCGCGCTGGTGGTGGGGGTGCTGGTACCGCCGGTGCCGGTGGTGCCGGTGCTGGTGGTGCCCCCTGTGCCGGCGGTGCTTCCTCCGTCGGCGGAGGCCCCTGTGCTGGTGTTGCTCCCTGTGCCGGCGGTGCTCCCGGATGTCTCCGAGCCGCTGCCGGACACCGCGCCCGCGCCGCCCTCGGTCCCGCTCTGCGTCCCCCCGGCGGTGGACGTACCGCCCTGCCCGGTTGAACCGCCCGACCCGGTTGACCCTCCTGACTCGGTTGAACCGACCGATTCTCCCGAGCCGGCCGCCCCAGCGCTGGAGCGGCCCTCGCCCTTCCCGCTCTCTCCTCCCGCGACCACGTCGCTGCCAGTCGAAGAGCAGGCACCGCCGGTCAACTGGCAGATGGCGTTGCGTATTTCCCCGGTGAGCTGGGTACCGACGGTCGTCGCCATGATCGCCCCGACCAGCGCGGCGACGATCAGCACAAGGCCCAGGTACTCCATCGCGGTCTGCCCACCGTCCCGGCGAGCAGCGAGTAACCGGACGCCTCTGACAAGGAACCGGGGCTCCACGTCCCGTTCCGCCCGGGGCAGTCGGAACCATCCCCGCGCCGCGGGCCGGAGCAGCAACACGACGACGGCCACGGGCATCACCAGCTGGGGCAGCCCGGACACTCCGACGTCCCCCGCCCCCAAGGTCGCCAACGACCCGAGCACAAGCCAGACATGCACGGCCAACAGCCCGAGCCACACTCCGCGCCCACGGATACGCGCGTAGAACGACAGCACAAAGCCGACGATGCCGGGCAGAGCCGCATAGAGCAGCACGCCGAGCAACTGCCCATCCACCGCGTCGACCGAGGAAGCCAGCGTGAGCACGTTGATCACGCCCACAACCGTGCTCACGAACACCAAGCGCACGAGAACCAGGGCAGCCTGTAACGCCCTTGGCGTCCCCCGACCGCCACCTGCCGTCCGGGCAGCGCCTGTTGCACCACCTCCCGGAACCAGAAGCTCTCGTATGCCAGACACGTGGGGACCCCCGGCTCGTAAGTTGGGTGGCAGGCGAGCCACCGCACGTAGAGGACCACACCCGTCCCACCCCCGGCATGGGCCCCAGGACCCAAACGAGGACTCAAACAAGGCAGACCGAACGGGGGCTGGAGGCTCCGAACCGAGCGATCAGCCCGTCACGGGGCTGGGGAGGCGGGGGTGGCGGCGGACCAGAAGTCGGAGTGGATGTTGGGACGCGGAATGTTCTCCATGCCCTCGTAGCTGGGGGTGTTGGGCTTACTTTTAGAGTCGGCAACATTCGAACTCCGAACACATGGACTATCCACACGAAAGAACGCTTGGCCGGATCCACCAAAGGTAAGGCTCACATCAAACCCGTCGCCGGTCTTTGCGTAAATCGCCGGATAGATCACATCGTCATTGATCGCCGAAATACGATACCCACTCTTCCGCCAAAAACGGTCCACCACACCGAGAAAACTGCCACGTCGACCATCAGAGATGATCGTCATGACCGTCCTTCTGCGCGACACAACACAGCTCCCAGTCGTGGTGGGACCATGCGTCCACCGAACCTCAGGCTGAATCTCTTCAAAAACTGCGTCGAGTGCATCGTCTGCCATCTGCGCGGCATCTTGCATATCCATATTCACTCCCTCTTCGCCTCCACAGCCTCCGCACGCCAGAACGACGAAAAGCAGGGCACTAATACCTCTGAGCCTCACCGAAACTCCTCGATCTTGACCCGCTCGGAGTGGCCTGCAGCAATCAACGCAATACTGCCCGCGCTCGCCGAGTCAAGCTCCGGATTGAAATATCGAGAATGTGCATCAACTGACCAATCCCGCACAAGCGAAGGACCATCCGCTACCGGGAACCGCCTCGCTCCAAAGTTTTCACTTGCTGGATCCCTGCCAAACCAGAGGTCATCGTCACCGGGGTCTGCAATATCCCCCATGACACGCGAGACCTCAGGACCTCCCATAAGGAATCCGATAACATTAGCGGCGGCTTGCATTTTCGACGGAACCTTAGTTACTACGTCATTTTTAGCCGCCCCTACGAAAACGTGACCTGCACCCACACCGAGATCCTGAGCCCGATCTACCCCAACTCCAGGACTACCCACCAAGACAATATCGTCCAATCCCGGAATTCCTTCACCCTGTTTGGCGGCGGATCCAACAGTCACAGAACCATAGGAATGCCCAATAGCTGTCACATGAGGGTCCCTATACTCACTAGTTACAGAAATACCATCCATGAACCCATCAAAGGAACGACCACCTCGACTCGCCCGCCCTGCACCCGCAACTTCAAACGAGGCCAACGCATCTGGCATTTGTGGCGCGTCATAACCTAACCAGGCGATCGCCGAGCTCGATTTTTCGATATTTCGAACGGCAATCGCCGTATCGCGCACTCGCTTCAAGTCATTACTAACAAATCTATCGTCCAAGGACGTATTGAGGCCCGGCACATAAGCCGCAACATTCTTCGACGCATCCGGGTTCCCATAGGCAACAATCGCGCGCCCGTTTCCCTCGTCGCCGATCCCAAGGAGATACATGGGCGGGTCGCCAGGCTTGAGCGGCGCCCCAAGTTGCCCAGCGATCAGCCGCAGCGCTTCGAGCTTTCCCTCCGCCTCTTCGGCCTCGCTGCCGTCGAGGCCCTCCAACTTGCCGATCAGCAATTGGAGGTTGTCCCGGTTGGCAGCGTCGCGTACGAGGGCGGGGATGCCGTCGAGGTTCCCGATGACGTCCGGATAGGTCGCTAGGTACTCGTCGCGCAGCTCCTGCGGGAGGCCGGCCCACCATTCCTTGCGCTCGCTCGCGGACGCCCGGTACGGGATGTGGTCGTTCAGGTAGGCCCGTGCGGCCTCGCGCACGGATGCCATGTCGGCCGCCGCGTCCGTCCAGGCGGCGTTCGGGACGTCGAGGCCGTCCTCGGCCTTCAGGCTGCGGAGGATGCCCGCGTACCTCGTATCCGTCTCGGTGGCCAGCGTCACCGCTCGGGCGATCCGGTCGGCGATGTCCTGGGCGCTGGCCGCATGAGGGTTGGGCGCAGTCAGCGTGCCCGGTGACGCCCTCAGGTCGGGGAACCCGCGTCCGGCAGCTGTCCTCCCGCCCGGCAGGGGCTCGTCGGCGACCAGCCCCTCCTTCTCCGGGTACGACACCGACCCGTCCGCGTGCACGGTGAACTTCAGCCTCTCGGCGTCCTCCAGTGCCTCACGGACCGACCTCTGATGCGCGCGCACCTCGTGGGCGAGGCTGTTGAGTGCTGTACGCACCAGTCCGGTCTCCGTATGGACGTACTGGAAGTTCCGGGCCAGCCCACGCAGACGGGCGAGGGCGGCGTCCGCCGCCTCGCCCTCCTGTGTCTCGCGTAGGCCGGTGAGAATCTGCCGGTCGATCCGGTCGCGTGCCGCATCGGCCCGGTTACTGAGGCGGCCCCAGCCGTCCGCCGCGCCGTCCAGTTCCCCGCACCCCACCGCGAGCAGAGCGGACCAGGTCAGCGCGCGCTTCACCTGCCGCTCCCACCGGTGCCGCTCCCACCGGTACCGCTTCCACCGGTGTCGTCCCCACCAAGCAAGTACAGGGAGGACCGCTGTGTCGGAGGCACCTGAGCAAGGAGCGGCGACAGCGGAGGCGTCTGCGGCGGGATGCCCACCAGCGGGCCGAAGCGCGCCCGCACCGCATGGTCCGTCGCGCCCTGTTCCCTGGCGACCGCCCGCAGCTTGGCGGCGAGGCTTTCGCACTCGCCCTGCGCGGTCGACACCCGACGCAGCCAGGACTCGCGGACTGCCGCGAGCTCGACCAGCACAGCGAAGTCACCGGCCCCCTCGCCCGCCAGCAGGCCTTCGTGCGACTTCTCCAGTTCGGACCGGACCGGACCGAGATGCGTGTGCAGCGCCTCCGCGCCGCCCGCCGCCCGGATCCATGGCCCGTCTGCGTGGACCAGCCGGGCGTACCCGTGATCCGAATCCCCCGACTTTCCCGGCCTCTCCCCAGGACCTCCCCCAGCCCCTCCCCCCGGTCCGTCGACACCGGTTCCCGGCGTCTGCCACCCCTGCGGCTGTCCGGTCACGGACACACCACTCACCCCGTTCCTTGTCCCTCGATCCTCGATCGTGGAGCGGCAGCACTGTGCCTGATCCGGGAAGGGCGACGCGCCGCCCTTCCACGGCTCTTCATGGCACGGGCCCGGTATCTCCGGGGCGTTCACGGGTGCGTCCGGCTACGGTTTCACCCGAATGATGGGCGGCGCGTCAGCCCGTACCACCCGGGCGGGGAGAGCAGGCCCCGCTCACTCCGGCTTCTCCCCGCACACCACCCACAGCAGCTTGCCTCCCCCGCCGGTCGGGCCGCCGGGAAGCACGCGGCCACCCCAGCTCTCGGCGCACATCTGTACGAGGGTCAGCCCTCGGCCGCGTTCCGTGAGCGTCGCCTGCTGCGCCGGGACGTACGCCCCGCTGCTCCCGGCCTCCCCGGAGCCTCGGAAGGGTGGCGGGATCTCCGGATTGCTGTCCCAGACGCTGAGTCGGATGCGTCGATGCCCGGCACCGCGCATCCGGAGCGAGTACGGGCCCCAGGAGTGCTGATAGGCGTTGGTGGTCAGCTCGCTCACCAGCAGTTCGGCGGTGTCGCCCAGTTCGGTCATCCCGTGGGCGCGGAGCACGACCCGCAGGACCGAGCGGGCAACGCCCGGGGAGCGTGGATCGTGCGGAAGTTGAAGGGTGTACGCCCAGGGCGGCGATACGGTGGGTGCATGCATGGAAGTCCCCGTTCGAGCAGTGTGGTTGGCGGGCCCCTACGGCGCCCGACGTCCGAACCGGCCGACCGGTGGGCTCGTCGTGGGCGCCTGTCCCACGATCACGGTAGAGGCGTCATGTAATACATTCCCTGCACTTGGGGTAATGCATGCCCCAATACACCCGTACGAGTGACTGGGCGAAGGGAGGCCGATGGCAACCAACTCGACCCCGACCGCCCGTCGGCGACGACTCGGAGCGGAACTGCGCAAGCTCCGCGAACGCGCCGGGATCACCGCCACGCAGGCCGCAGTCCTGCTCGGCGGCAACCAGGCGCGCATCAGCAACATCGAGGCCGGGCGGTACGGCGTGAGCGCCGACCGGGTCCGCGCCCTCTCCCGCCACTACGCGTGCACCGACCGCGGCCTCGTGGAAGCACTGGCCGCGATGACGGGCGAGCGCCGCAGCGGGTGGTGGGAGGAGTACCGGGACGAACTCCCGGGCCCTCTGCTGGACCTGGCCGAACTCGAGCACCACGGCACCGCCCTCCGCGCCGCCACCACCTGCACTCTCCCGGACCTCCTCCAGACGGCGGACCACGCCCGGGAGGCCCTCAACCAGAGCGCGCCCGAACTGTCGCCGCCCGAGGCCGAACGCCGGCTCTCCTTCCGCATCAGGCGCCAGGACGTCGTCTTCCGCTCGGATGCGGTCCCGTACCGGGCGGTCGTCCACGAAGCGGCCCTGCACATGGGGATCGGCGGATCCCGGGTCGCCGGCCCTCAACTGCGCCACCTTCTGACGATGAGCGAACACGACACCGTCACCCTCCGCGTCATTCCCTTCGCATCCGGCGGGCACCCGGGTGCCGGGCAGCCCATCACGTACGTACAGGGTCCGGTCTCTCAACTGGACACCGTGCACCTGGAGCAGACGCACGGCTTGACCCAGCTGGACGCCGAAACGCTCCTCCGGACCTACCGCCAGGTCCTCGACCGACTCGAATCGATCGCGCTCGACGCGCGGGCATCCCGCGAACTGCTCCACTCCCTCGCGGCTGCAAACGCATGAAACGACCAGCCTTGATGACCCGTCACTCCCGAACGCACGGCGCACACCCAGCTCTCGAACAGCGCGTACGAACACGGGCGCCCCGGCGAACGCCGCTTTCGCGCTGGCAACCCACGGCTTCCCTCATTGCCCATCGTCACAGAGCGTGATACACAGAGTGACCGGGTGATTTCCGAACCACCCCCGGCAGCACCACAGGTCAGGGCGCCCATCCCGGTCATGTGTGCGAGATCCGGGTAAAGAGACCCGGGAAGGCGTCGTACGAGCGCGGTTTCATCAGCGAAGATAGAAGACACGACCCGCACCGGCCGGCGCGGGCGGCGAACTACACAGCAGGGGCGGTGACTTACATGATCCTGGCAGCTGAGAAGGGCGACATCACCACCATCATCGGCGGAATCGCCCCGAACTGGGGCCCGTTCGGGACGCTGGGCAACGAGGCACGCATCATGGTCGAGGTAGTGATGGCGGTTGCCATCCTGCTCTGCCTCGGCATCGCGATCTGGGGCGCGGCCAAGCAGCGCATCGGCGCGACCGCCTTGCGCGACACCTTCAGCGCGGAACAGGGCAAGGGTCTGATCGTCGCGGGACTGACCGGCGTCTTCATCATCGGCTCCCTCGGCACCCTCTTCACCATCGTGTACGGCATGGCGGTCTGACGGGCGGTCAGCAGCAGGCCGCACTGCCGTCGCCCGCCTCCCCACCACCATCCGTCCGTCGCGCCCCCGGCTGAGGTCGAGTCATCCATGTCGAGTCACCACACCGCACCCGCTCGGCGCCCAGCAGAGCTACCGTCATACGACGGATGTCCGCACACGGCTGAGGGGACGTACGCGGCATGAGTTACGACGACGAGCAGGGTTACGGAAGCAGGGATTCCGGCGCCCGGGGCGACGATGCGTACAGCACGCTGGGCGGAACCCGCCAAACGCGTACCCGCCTCCCCGAGGGCAACCCGGGATCTCCCCACGGCCGCCGCCCTGCCCGCAACAGCCGCTCCCTGGTCATGGCCGTCGGCGTGGTGGTGCTGCTCGTCGCGGCCATCGCGTTCGCGAACCTGGGCGGCGGTGACAGCGACAGCCCGAAGGCGGACCGGGCCGCCCCCGGCAACAGCCACTCGGACACCGGCGGCACCGCCCCGACCGCCCCCACCGGCACCGACCCCGTCACGGGTAGGAACGGCACCATCGCCTCGGGGTTCGCCCACGACGAGCAGGGGGCGCAGAGCGCGGCGGCGAACTATGCGGTGGCTCTTGTATCCGCAGACATTCTCAAGCCGGACCGGCGAGCCCAGATCATCAGTCAAGTATTCACTGCTGAACGTACTGGAGAGCTAGCAGAAAAGTTTGATCAGTCGTACAACCAGAGCTTTCTGGAGAAGCTTGGCCTGGATAAGAACGGCAACGCGGCGGAGGGACTCACCTACGTCTCACGAACCGCTCCACTAGGTACCAAGATCACCGATTACGCTGCTTCTTCGTCCAGAGTCGAAGTGTGGTGCACAGGTGTCTTCGGTACCGCAGGCGTCAGTTCGACCAACCCGGTCAGCAACGACTGGTTCACGATGACGCTTGAGCTCCACTGGGTGAACGGGGACTGGAAGGTCGACAGCTTCGCTCAGAAGGATGGCCCGGCACCAGTGAATACGGATCGCACAGCGTCAAGCGCCGACGACATTGCCAAGGCAGTCGAGGAGTACGGAGGGTTCACCTATGCCCGTTAGCCCTCGTTTGTCACTCAGGGCAGGTGCTGCATTCGTTGTCGTTCAGGCATCAGTACTAGCTCTAGCAGCACGCGCTATCGCAGCTCCGTCGCCTTCTCCCACGCCGTCCCCCTCGCCGAGCGGCAACAGCAAGTGCGAGCTTATTGTCGGCCCCGCCAAGGACTACTGCGAAGGCGACGCCGGCACACGCACCACCACCCCCACCACCGCCGACGACCCCCTGGACCCCCTGACCTCCCTAGCCCACGGCTGCGCCGACGCCGCGTCCTACCTCATCGGCCAGCTCAGCAAGGCAGTCGAGGGCACCGCCACCGTCGACTTCACCAACGAGTCCTTCCGCAAGCAGTACGCGATCGTCTTCGCCGCCTCCACGATCCTCACCCTCGTCCTCTGGCTGTTCGCCGTGGCCAAGAGGGCGATCCGGGGCGTCCCGTTCACCACGGCGATCTCCGAGGCCGTCGGGTACCTCTGGCTCACCGTGCTGGCCTCCGCTTTCACGCCGCTCATCCTGTACGTCGTGGTCTCCGCCACCGACGGGGTCACCGAGGTCGTCTCGTCGGCCACCGGTGGCCAGTCCGATGTCTTCTTCGGCTCGTTCGCCGAAGCGCTCACGAAGGGCGACGACATCGGCGGCGGGCCGATCATGCTGATCGTCGTCTCGCTGGTGTCCCTCCTCGCCGCGGGGATCCTCTGGCTGGAGCTGGTCATCCGGGCGGCCCTGCTGTACGTCGGCGCCCTGCTCGGTGTGGTGGTGTACGCCGGGCTCGTGGACAAGAACATGTGGGGCCACGTACGCCGCTGGGCGGGGATCATGATCGCTGTGATCATGGTCAAGCCGGTGATCGTGATCGTCCTCGGCCTCGCGGGGGCCCTCTCTTCGGACGACGGCCCGGACGCGCTCTCCGCCGTCGTCTCCGGGCTCTCCATCATCCTGCTCGCCATCTTCGCGTCGGCCATGATCTATCGCTTCGTCCCCGGATTCGGTGACGAGATCCAGGGCGCCCGTACCAACCGCAAGCAGGCAACCGACGGCTCCCAGGCGGCCGCGATGGTCAGTTCGCCGGCCGCCCTCGTCTCCCAGGGCATCAAGACGCACAGCGGCCGCAACGACCAGAACAGCGGCGGCGGGGGCGGGGGCGGCGGGCGCCCCGCCAACCCGCTCAGCGGCGGTGTCGCGGCGCACGGTTCCCGGGGCGGCGGCGGGGGAGCCACCCCTGCGCCCCGCAGCGGTTCCGGTCCCACCTCGGGGACCCCCCACAGCAGCCGCTCCCCGCGGGGCGGTTCCGGCAGCACAGGTAATCCGAGCACAGGAGGTGGAGGGCGGTGACGATCCAGTCCCACCCGATCACGCCCCGCCGCACGTATCTCATCGGCCGCGCCCGGCCGAACGCGATCGTCGGCAAGAACCGCGAGACCGGCGAGATCGCCCTCATCATCGTCGGCGCGTTCCTCGGAATGATGAGCGGGCTCCTGGTCCCGGTCCTCTCGCTGCGCATCGTGCTGCTCACCGGGTTCCCGATGCTGGCCCTGGCCGTCGTGTACGTCCCGTACAAGCACCGGACGTTCTACAAGTGGTTCGAGATCAACCGCAGCTTCAAGCGGACCCTGCGCCGCGGCACCGCCTACCGCTCCGCCGCGATGGAGGCCGGCGTGCGGGGCGACGGCCGTGAGGTCGAGATCGGGCCCCCGCCGGGGATCGGCCGGATCAGCTGGCTCTCCGCCCCGTTCGGTCCCGACGAGATGGCGGTGCTCCTGCACGCGGACCGCCGCACGGTGACCGCCGCCATCGAGATCGAGGGCCCCGGTGTCGGGCTGCGGGACAGCGAGGACCAGGAGGCGCTGGTCGACCGGTTCGGCACCCTGCTCAAGCACGTGGCCAACGGCGACGGCTTCGTCACCCGTATCCAGATGCTGGCCCGTACCCTCCCCGCCGATCCCGACGCGCACGCGAAGGACGTCGCTCAGCGGGGCGACCACCACGCGCCGCGCTGGCTCCAGGATTCGTACGACCAGCTGCAGTCCATGGTGTCGACCTCCAGCGAGCAGCACCGGGCCTACCTCGTCGCCTGCATGCACCACAGCCGCGAACTCGGCGCCGAGGCCGCCGCGATGGCCCGGGCGGCACGCTCGCCGGGTGGCCGCAAGCTGGACCGCGACGCCGGGCTTGCCGTGGTGATGGCCCGTGAGCTCACCGACATCTGCGCCCGGCTCGCCGAAGCCGACATCCGGGTCCGGCAGCCGCTGGGGCAGAGCAGGCTCGCCTCGCTCGTGCACTCGATGTACGACCCCGACCACCCGATCGACCACATCCAGGCGATGACCAAGCGGAATGCCTGGCCGGCCGAGCTGGACGCGATGGAGCCGACGTACCTGCAGGCCAAGACCCGGGAGTCGACGACCCGCGCCCCCTGGTGCCACGCCACGGCCTGGGTGAAGGAGTGGCCGATGACGCCGGTGGGGGTCAACTTCCTGGCGCCGCTGCTCGTCCACACCCCCGACGTCATCCGTACGGTCGCCGTCACGATGGACCTGGAGCCCACCGAGGTGGCCATCGAACGGATGCTGACGGAGAAGACCAACGACGATGCCGAGGCCAGCCGCCAGGCCAAGATGAACCGGACCGTCGACCCCCGCGACATCGCCGCCCACGGCCGTATGGACCAGCGCGGCGAGGACCTCGCGAGCGGTGCGGCGGGGGTGAACCTGGTGGGGTACATCACCGTCTCCTCGCGTTCCCCCGAGGCACTCGCCCGCGACAAGCGGACGATCCGGGCCTCCGCCGGAAAGTCGTACCTGAAGCTGGAGTGGTGCGACCGCGAGCACCACCGCGCCTTCGTCAACACCCTGCCGTTCGCGACCGGAATCCGCCGCTGACCCGGCTCGTCCACTCCCGGGAAACACAGCGGGCCACCCCGGGAAGCACCACCGCACCACCCCCACCTCCGGGCGACCGGAAGCAGTCGAGAGAGAGGGCAGCCACCTCATGCGCGACCCACTGTCCGCATTGTCGGAAGCCTTCACCGCGTTCCTCTTCGGCAAGGTGGAGACGACCCGCCTGCCCGTGCGTACGTCCACGGGCCAGGCCCAGGCCGTCTATCTGCCCACCGCGGCACCCGGTCTCGGTGACTCCGGTGTGATCATCGGGCGCGAGGTGTACTCCGGCAAGGGGTACATCTACGACCCCTTCCAGCTGTACGGGCAGCAGCTGCCCGCGCCGCACTGGCTGGTGCTCGGCGAGTCCGGCAACGGCAAGTCCGCGCTGGAGAAGACGTACGTGCTCCGCCAGCTCCGTTTCCGCGACCGCCAGGTCGTGGTGCTCGACGCCCAGGGCGAGGACGGGCACGGCGAGTGGAACCTCATCGCCGAGCAGCTGGGCATCACCCCGATCCGGCTCGACCCCACCGCCGCCCTGAACGGCGGTATCCGGCTCAACCCGCTCGACCCCGCGATCACGACGACCGGTCAGCTCGCCCTGCTCCGTACGATCATCGAGGTGGCGATGGGCCACGGTCTCGACGAGCGTTCCGGCTTCGCGCTGAAGGTCGCCCACGCGTACGTCAATCTCACCATCACCGACCGCCAGCCGGTTCTGATGGACATCGTCGAGCAGTTGCGCCACCCGGAGCCCGAGTCCGCCGAGGCCATGAACGTCGACATAGACGATGTACGGGCCTGGGGCCTCGATGTCGCCCTCGTCCTGGACCGCCTGGTCGACGGTGACCTGCGCGGCATGTTCGACGGCCCGACGACCGACGGGATCGATCTCGACTCCCCGCTGATCGTCTTCGACCTCTCGCACATCGACCGCAACTCGATCGCCATGCCGATCCTGATGGCGATCGTCGGCGTCTGGCTGGAGCACACCTGGATCAGGCCCGACCGGAAGAAACGCATCTTCCTCGTCGAGGAGGCCTGGCACATCATCAACTCGCCTTTCGTGGCCCAGCTCTTCCAGCGGCTGCTGAAGTTCGGGCGCCGCCTGGGGCTCTCCTTCGTCGCCGTCGTGCACCACCTCAGCGACGTCGTGGACGGCGCGGCGGCGCGCGAGGCGGCGGCGATCCTCAAGATGGCCTCCACCCGGACGATCTACGCCCAGAAGGCCGACGAGGCCCGGGCGACGGGCCGGGTGATCGGGCTGCCGCGCTGGGCGGTCGAGATCATCCCGACGCTGACGCCGGGCATCGCGGTGTGGGACGTCAACGGCAACGTCCAGGTCGTGAAGCACCTGATCACCGAGGCGGAACGCCCGCTCGTCTTCACCGACCGGGCGATGACGGAGTCCTCCTCCAACGCCGCGGACGACCTCGACGACCTGCTCCCCGAGTACGCGCGCGAGGCCGAGCGCGAGACGGAGCAACGGGCCGCCCGGATCGAGCGCCAACAGCGGCTCGACGAGTCGTCCGAGTCCACGGTGGCCTGAGGTGGCGCGCACCTCGACGGACCACGGGCCCGGCCCCGGGCATCCCCCGGGCCGGCGCGAGCAGCGGGGCGGTGGCGTTCCGGACGGCCTGCTGATCGGGGGCCTGGCCTTCCTCCTCGGGGTGACGCTCCTGGCGTGGACGGCCACCGGACTCGCCGGGCTGTTCGCCCACGGCTCCTGGCCCCGCGGCGTGTCCCTGCCGCACACGCCCTCGGCCCTGCGCGAGCTCGCGGGCGCCCCGCAGGACCTGGCGGGGGCCTGGCCGGACACCCCGCCGGACCAACTCTCCGGCTACGGCCTCTTCTGGGGGCTGCTCATCAGCGAACTGCTGGTGCTCGTGGTGCTCGGCGTGTTCGTCCTCGGTGTCGTGACCCGGGGCCGCGAGGTACGCCGCCGTGCCCGCGAGGAGCGCGCGCGGCACCTGGCGGCCCACTCCACGGCCACGGACCCCCGCACGGTCACGGCAGCACCGCCGCCCGCTCCGCTTCCGGTACCGGCACCGGGTCCCGTACCGGCTTCGAGTCCCCTTCCCGCCCCGGCTCCCGTACCGGCGAAGGATTCCGCACTCCCCGTCCCCGCCCCCAGGACCCCGCGTACGCCCCTGCTCCTCTACGCGCCCGCGGCAGAGCGGCGCCCCACCGCCGTCCAGGCCGTGCTGGACGCCACCGGGGCGGTGCTCGTCGTCACGTCGGACCCTACGGTCTGGGCGGAAACGAAGGGCACCCGCTCCAAGCTGGGGCCCGTCCTCGTCTACGACCCGGGCCATCTCTGCGACACCCCGGCCCGCCTCCACTGGTCGCCGACCTCGGGCTGCGAGCTGCCCGAGGTGGCCGCGGCCCGTGCCGCCGCGTTCCTCGCGCCGGTACGGCCGCAGGCCCGCGTCGAGGAGGCGACCGCCGACACCGCGCAGACCCTGCTGCAGTGCTGGCTGCACGCCGCCGCGGTCGACGGCCGTCCGTTCCGCCAGGTACACCGCTGGGCGCTGGGAGGCGGCGCCCAGGACGCCGTACGGATCCTCCGCACCCACCCGAAGGCGGCCTCCGGGCTCGCCGGCCTGCTGGAGTCGGCCCTCACGGCCCACCCCGAACGCCGCCGGGCCGCCCAGGAACTGACGGTACGGGCGCTGGGCGCGCTGGCCACGGTCCACATCCGCGAGGCCTGCACACCGAATCGAACCGATACCGCCGCGCTGGGTTCCTTCGCCTCGGAAGGGGGAACTCTGTATGTGGTCGGCGAGTCCGTCGAGGATCCTCGCCACCACCCGGGCGCGATGCCACTGCTCACCGCGCTCGCCTCGCACGTGGTCGAGCACGGCCGCCGCATGGCCGCACGGTCAACCGACGGTCGGCTCGACCCACCACTCACACTGGTCCTCGACGACGTCGCCGCCGTCGCTCCGCTGCCCTGTCTCCCCGAGCTGCTGACGACCGGCGAGAGCCAGGGCCTCGCCACGCTCGCACTGCTCCGTTCCCCCGAACAGGCCCGTGCCCGCTGGCGTACCCCGCTCGCACCACCGGCCGTCTGACCTTCCGGTGTTCCGGCCTTCTGCCCCTGCGCCCTTCTGACGGCGCGGGGTTCCGACCCCTGCGGCCCGCCGGCTCAGCGACGTTCCCGCACCATCTCCACCTCGCGCTCCTTCGGGCGGTCCGGGACCGGCACGGTGTTGCCCGAGGCCACGAAGCCATACCGCCGGTAGAACGCGGCTGCCCTCGGGTTGTTCTCGTGGACGAAGAGCCGCAGCCGCGTGAGGTACGGATCGTCGAGGCCGAGAGCCCACTCCTCGGCAGCCTCGAACAGGGCGTCGGTCAGGCCGGTCCCCCGCGCCTCCAGACGTACGAAGACGCCGACCAGATGCCCCTGCAGGGCCTTCACCGTCTCCCCGAAGACACTCTCCCGGTCGGGCCTTTCGACTAGGACGGTCACCGATCCCAGCCACCTGCCGTCGACGGCCTCCGCGACGAACTGGGCCACGTCGGTGCCCTCGGCCCCGCCGGCCGTCCGCCGCTGCCAGAACGCGTCCGGCTGCCCGACTGCGCTCTCGTACGTCTCCAGGAACGCCACCGGGGCCGCCGGGTCCTGGAGCGCGACGAGGCGGAGCTCCTTGGCCGACAGCCACTCCTCGGCCCGTACTCGCCGGATCACATGATCAGGTTTCATTCGGTCATGCTGCCGCCGGTCCCCGGACCGGTCAATCGCTTTACCGCACGACCTTCGCGGCGGAAAGGACCACGTATTCACGAAATGGGCCCCGAACGCAGAAAACCCCCGTGCCCAAAGGCACGGGGGTCTCCCGGAAAAATTGTTCGGCGGCGTCCTACTCTCCCACAGGGTCCCCCCTGCAGTACC
>NZ_JBSFFN010000034.1:0-109870 GCF_053596135.1 Streptomyces sp. NPDC001770
AGTAGGGGTGGGGGGCCGCCCCGCGCCCCCCCCCCCCCCCCACCGCCCTCCGGCATCCGCTTGCGGAGAACTCCCGCCCCACCCGCCCAAAAGCCTTCTTTGGCCGGGAACCGGTCACTAGGATCCGTTCGTTGATCCGGTACGTGCAAGACGGGGATGCTGGTGTCTGCCGGCCCCTACATACCTATGGGAGGACTCGTGGGAGTCAGCCTCAGCAAGGGCGGCAACGTCTCGCTGACCAAGGCCGCGCCCAACCTGACCGCTGTCATCGTCGGCCTGGGCTGGGACGCCCGGACGACCACCGGCGGCGACTTCGACCTCGACGCCAGCGCGCTGCTGGCGAACACCGAGGGCAAGGTCGGCAGTGACGGCAATTTCGTCTTCTTCAACAACCTCAAGAGCCCCGACGGCTCCGTCGAGCACACCGGTGACAACCTCACCGGTGAGGGCGAGGGCGACGACGAGGTCATCAAGGTCAACCTCGCCGCCGTTCCGGCCGATGTCGACAAGATCGTCTTCCCGGTCTCGATCTACGAGGCCGAGAGCCGGCAGCAGAGCTTCGGCCAGGTCCGCAACGCGTACATCCGCGTGGTCAACCAGGCCGACAACTCCGAGCTGGCCCGCTACGACCTCAGCGAGGACGCCTCCACCGAGACCGCCATGGTCTTCGGCGAGCTCTACCGCAACGCCGGCGAGTGGAAGTTCCGGGCCATCGGCCAGGGGTACGCCTCCGGTCTGCGGGGCATCGCGCAGGACTTCGGCGTCAACGTCTGACGTCAACGTCTGACGTCGACATCACCTTGCCGGACCGGCCCGAGGGGCCGGACCAGCAGCAGAGCGCCCGGCGCCGCACCTCTCGTGCGGCGCCGGGCGTGCTTCGGCCACCGTGCGGCCCGCACCGCCGGGCCGCACCGGACGGTTCGTACCGCACGGACCGGACAGAATCCGCACACGCATCACGAATCGGGGAGGACACATCATGGGCGTCACGCTCGCCAAGGGAGGCAATGTCTCCCTCTCCAAGGCCGCACCCAACCTCACCCAGGTGCTCGTCGGCCTCGGCTGGGACGCGCGGTCCACCACCGGCGCCGACTTCGACCTGGACGCCAGCGCTCTGCTCTGCCAGTCCGGCCGGGTGCTCGGGGACGACTGGTTCATCTTCTACAACAACCTCACCAGTCCCGACGGCTCGGTCGAACACACCGGGGACAACCTCACCGGCGCGGGTGACGGTGACGACGAGTCCGTCATCGTCCACCTCGACCAGGTGCCCGCGCACTGCGACAAGATTGTCTTTCCCGTCTCGATTCATGAAGCGGACAATCGTGGGCAGGCTTTCGGCCAGGTCAGCAATGCCTTCATCCGGGTCGTGAACCAGGCCGACGGCCAGGAACTCGCCCGCTACGACCTGAGTGAGGACGCCTCGTCCGAGACGGCGATGATCTTCGGCGAGCTCTACCGCTACAACGGCGAATGGAAGTTCCGTGCTGTGGGACAGGGGTACGCGTCAGGACTGCGCGGCATCGCTCTAGACTTCGGGGTCAACGTTTCGTAAAGCCGCGCTCGGCGCGGGGGAGCCCCGTACTACGGGGGAGACCCGTTACTTACACGATGGGGTAGCCAGTGCTTCTGAAAACCTTCGGCTGGTCGTTCGCGATTACCGCGCTCGGCCTGGTCGCAGCGGTGTTCTACGGGGGGTGGCAGGCTCTCGGCGTCGTCGCGATCCTGACGGTCCTGGAGATCTCGCTGTCCTTCGACAACGCGGTGATCAACGCCGGAATCCTGAAGAAGATGAACGCCTTCTGGCAGAAGATCTTCCTCACGGTCGGTGTGCTCATCGCGGTCTTCGGTATGCGGCTGGTCTTCCCCGTCGTGATCGTGGCGATCAGCGCCAAACTCGGTCCCATCGAGGCCATCGACCTCTCGTTCAACGACCCGGACCGGTACCAGCAGCTGGTCACCGACGCGCACCCGTCGATCGCGGCCTTCGGCGGCATGTTCCTGCTCATGATCTTCCTCGACTTCATCTTCGAGGACCGGGACATCCAGTGGCTCCGGTGGATCGAGCGCCCGCTCGCCAAGCTCGGCAAGGTCGACATGCTGTCGGTCTGCGTCGCGCTGATCGTCCTCCTCGCCTCCGCCCTGACCTTCGCGACCCACGCCCACCAGCACGGCGGTGCGCACGCGGACAAGACGTCCACGGTGCTGCTCGCGGGTGTCGCCGGTCTGATCACGTACCTCGTTGTCGGCGGGCTCTCGGGCTTCTTCGAGAACAAGCTCGAAGAGGAGGAGGAGCGCGAGCACGAGGCCGAGGAAGAGGCCAAGAAGACCGGCAGGACCGTCGCCCCGGTCGTACTGGCCGGCAAGGCCGCCTTCTTCATGTTCCTCTACCTGGAGGTCCTCGACGCGTCCTTCTCGTTCGACGGTGTCATCGGCGCCTTCGCCATCACCAACGAGATCGTGCTGATGGCCCTCGGCCTCGGCATCGGCGCCATGTACGTCCGTTCGCTCACGGTCTACCTGGTCCGCCAGGGCACCCTGGACGACTACGTCTACCTGGAGCACGGCGCCCACTACGCCATCGGCGCCCTCTCCGTCATCCTCCTCGTGACCATCCAGTACGAGATCAACGAGATCGTCACCGGCCTGGTCGGCGTGGTGCTGATCGCCTGGTCGTTCTGGTCCTCGGTCCGGCGGAACAAGGCGCTCGCCGCGGCGGGCGACGGCGGCAGCACGCTGGTCGACGCGGGCGACGGCGGAGTCCGCTGAAGTTCTGGCCAGAAGTCTCCGTTGCCGGGTGTGTGACCCGGTAAGCAAAGAGGGAACGCTCTCTGCGGGGCGGTCCGCGCGGTACGGCTCCGGAACGACCCGGGCCGGTCCGCCGGCCGCCCCGCACTGGTGTGCGGGACGCGCGAGAGCGGGCCGGAACCCCGGTCCCGCGAGGGCGCGCAGACAGATTGGTGGGGTGGGGGGATGGGCTTCTTCGACGGCCTGTGGCCGGCGCGTACGGCACAGTTCGAGTCGGGCAACGCGGCGTCGAACTCGATTCAGCTCTCACGACGGAACACGACGGTCTCGCTGACCAAACAGGGAGCGCTCACCGGAAACCTCCGGGTCAACCTCTCCTGGCGGATGCGGAGCTCCGACATAGAGGGCCGCTCCTCGCAGGGCAGCCTGTTCCGGAACCCGCTGAAGCTCTTCCAGCCCGAGGTCGTACAGGCCCACACCCAGGGCATGGTCAACGTCGACCTCGACCTCGGGTGCATGTACGAGCTCATGGACGGCACCAAGGGCGTGGTGCAGCCCCTCGGCAACCTCATCGGGGACCTGAACGACCCGCCGTACATCCGGCTCAGCGGCGACGACCGCTTCGGCGCCCCCTCGGGGGAGACGGTCTACGTCAACATGGACCACCGCGACAAGATCAAACGACTGCTCTTCTTCGTCTACATCTACGACCAGACTCCGGCGTTCGACCGTACGCACGCCATGGTCACGCTGTACCCGGGCAACGGCCCGCGGATCGAGATCGAGCTGGACGAGCGCGCGCCCGAGGCCCGCTCCTGCGCCGTGTTCACCGTGGAGAACGTCAAGGAGGAGCTGATCGTGCGCCGAGAGGTCAAGTTCGTCTACGGGTTCCAGTCCGAGCTCGACCGGCTCTACGGCTTCGGCATGCAGTGGGGCCGCGGCTACAAGTCGCGTGCCTGAGCGCTCAGGACCGGACGAACTGCGGGCCCTGCGGAGGCAGGACGAAATGCGGGTCCGGTGCGGGCGCGGCGGCCGCGGCCGGCTGCGGATACCCGTACGCGGGCGCGCTGGTCTCGGACTGCGGGTAGCCGTAGGCCGGCGGGGCGGCGGCGGGCTGCGGGTAGCCGTACGCGGGAGCCGCGGTGGCGGGCTGGGGATAGCCGTACGCCGGTGCGGTGGTGGCGGGCTGCGGGTAGCCGTACCCGCCCCCCGGCACCGGCGGGGCCGCGGGAGGCTGCGGATAGCCGTACCCGGACTGCGGCTGGGGGATGGTGAGGTCCAAGGCGTGCTCCGGCGCGGGACCGCCGGGTGCGGGCGCCTGGGCGCTCTCCGGCCCGGTGCCGGCCCCGGACTGTTCGGGCAGCGCCTCGGGCAGCCCTTCGGAGGACGGCTCGGACGACCGCTCAGGCTGCTCCCCGTCGTCCACCGAGATGCCGAAGGCCGTCGCGAGCCCGATCAGCCCGGTCGGATAGCCCTGGCCGACCGCACGGAACTTCCAGCCGTCGCCGCGCCGGTAGAGCTCGCCGCAGATGATGGCGGTCTCCTCACCGGTCTCGGGCCGGACCTCGAACACGGCCAGCGGGGCGCCGTCCGGGGCCGCCGCGTCGTACAGCGATATCCGCAGGTCGTGGACGCTCCCGAAGCTCGCACCGTCGGAGGAGGCGGCGATCACCACCTGCTCCACCGAGGAGTCCAGCGCCGCCAGGTCCGCCTCGACCGTGTCCGTCAGCCCGTCGCCGACGCTCCGCTTCGGCAGCCGGCGCACGTGGCCGGAGGGATGCCGGGGCTGGTTGTAGAAGACGAAGTCCTCGTCGAAGCGCACCCGGCCCGAGGAACCGAGCAGCAGGGCGGAGGCGTCCACGTCCGGGACGCCCGACCCAGGAGTCCAGCGCAGCACGGCCCTTACGGCCGTGGCATCGAGGGGGACGTTCGAACCCTTCAGCATCCCTTGCGTCATGCCCGTCATCCTGCCTGTTGTCGGCTTCCCCGGACAACGCGGGGGCCTTGAACCGGTATCCGGGGGTAGAGCTGAGCTGCAGCACCTTACCGTGCCGAGGTCCTCGGACACGGGCGAGTTACCCGAAGTTCACATATGCGGGGAACTGCGGACACCTGTCCATACGTACTATTACCGGCCATGCGTTGTTCGATCGATCAGGCGGTACGGGGGAAAATCATGCGTCATTTCGGGCACATCTCGCCTGCTGCCCGGCAGGGACTGTTCTTCCAGGAACCATGCGAATTCGACGCGAACGCTCCTGCCCGCGTGCTCTCGGCCGCGCTGGGCGCCACGCTCTACGCTCCGGCCACCCGTCCCCGGCTCGCGGACGACGTCGTCAAGCAGGCCGGGCGCGGCGTCGTCTCCATGGTCCTCTGCCTGGAGGACTCGATCGCCGACGCCGAGGTGGAAGGCGCCGAGAAGAACCTGGTCAAGCAGTTCGCGGACCTGGCCGCACGCGAAGCGGCGATTCCTCTCCTCTTCATCCGGGTGCGTGAGCCCGAGCAGATCACCGACCTGGTCGATCGCCTCGGTCCCACGGTCCGGCTGCTCTCCGGCTTCGTCCTGCCGAAATTCACCGAACAGCGCGGGGAGCTTTTCCTGGCGGCCCTGAACCGGGCGGAATCCGCCTGCGGACACCGACTGTTCGCCATGCCGGTGCTCGAGTCGCCGGAACTCCTCCACCTGGAAACCCGCACCGAAACACTTCAGGGAATCGCGCGTGTCGTCGCGACCCACCGCGAGCACATTCTCGCGCTGCGGCTCGGCGTCACCGACTTCTGCTCCGCCTACGGGCTGCGGAGATCCTCCGACATGACCGCGTACGACGTGCAGATCGTCAGTGCCGTCATCGCCGACGTCGTCAACGTCCTCGGACGCGCCGACGGCACCGGATTCACGATCACCGGCCCCGTCTGGGAGTACTTCCGCAACCAGGAACGCATGTTCAAGCCGCAGCTGCGCCGCAGCCCCTTCCAGGAGGGCCGGGCGGAGAAACTGCGCACCGCGCTCATCGAGCACGACCTGGACGGGCTGCTCCGGGAGATCGAACTCGACCGGGCCAACGGTCTCCTCGGGAAGACCTGCATCCACCCCTCGCACGTGGACCCCGTGCACGCGCTGTCCGTCGTCAGCCACGAGGAATTCAGCGATGCCCAGGACATCCTGCGCCCCGAGCGCGGTGGTGGCGGAGTGCTGCGCTCCGCGTATACGAACAAGATGAATGAAGTGAAACCGCACCGGGCGTGGGCCGAACGGACCCTCCTGCGTGCCGAGGTCTTCGGCGTCGCGCGCGAGGACATCGGCTTCGTGGACCTGCTGGCCGCGGCCGGAGCGGAATGAGCGCGTACCGATGAGCGGGCGGGCGACGGAGAAAGAGACGGTGGACGTGGTGTGGTCGGGCAGCTGGGTGGCAGAGCGGCTGGGAGTCGCTCTCGCCGGTGACCAGGAGATCAGGGACATGCTGGGGCTCGCCCTGCGGCGCAACCCCCGGCGGGCCCATCTGCTGGTCTCCCACGTCCTCGGCAAGCACGTGCCCCAGCTCCCCTCCGTCGTCCACGGCGCCGGGGCCGACCTCGGCCGCCGGGTTCGCGACCTGCTCGGGCCCGAGGCCGACCGGGCGATCGTCCTCGGATACGCCGAGACCGCCACCGGACTCGGCCACTCGGTCGCCGACGGCATCGGCTCGGCGCCCTACCTCCACTCAACCCGCCGCCCGGTCCCCGGCGTGGTCCGCGCCGGCGGCTTCGAGGAATCCCACTCGCACGCCACCTCCCACCTGCTGCTCCCCGAGGACCCGGCCCTGCTCGCGCGCCCGGGGACGCTGGTCCTCGTCGACGACGAGTTCTCCACCGGAAACACCGTCCTCAACACCATCCGCGCGCTGCACGACCTCTACCCGCGCGAGCGGTACGTCATCGTGGCCCTGGCCGACATGCGGTCCGCCGAGGACCGGGGCCGGCTCACGGAGTTCGCCGCCGAGATCGGCGCCCGCGTCGACCTGGTCGCACGCGGCACCGGCACGGTAGTGCTACCCGAAGGGGTACTGGAACGGGGACAGGCCCTCGTGGCCGAGCAGGAGGCCGCCGAGACCACCGAGGCCGCCAGTGCGGCTGGTGTGGCTGAGGCGGCTGGTGCGGCCGAGGTGGCGAAGACCGCAGCCGCCGCGAAGGCCGCAGGGCCCGATGAGGCCGCCGGGACCGCCGCTCGGGCCGTCCGGGTCGACCTCGGCTGGCCCGAGGGGCTGCCCGACGGCGGTCGGCACGGCTTCACCCCCGCCCACCGCGCCACCCTGGAAAGCGCCCTCCCCGGCATGGCCGCCCGGATCGCGGCGGCCCTCCACGACCCGTACGGCGGTACCGCCTCCGGCTCCCGCGCCCCCGAAAGCGGTGCCGGCCCCCGCCGTGTTCTCGTCCTCGGCTTCGAGGAACTCATGTACGCCCCGCTGCGCCTCGGCACCGCCCTGGAACAGCTCCACGACGTGACGGACACCGAGGTCCGCTACTCCACCACCACCCGCTCACCCGTCCTCGCCGTCGACGACCCCGGCTACGCGATACGCAGCCGGCTGGTCTTCCCGGCCCACGACACCCCGGCGGACGGCCCCGGCGACCGGTACGCGTACAACGTCGCCGGAGCCGGCTTCGACGCCGTCGTCGTGGTGGTCGACTCGCACGCCGACACACCCGAACTCCATGCCCCCGAAGGACTGCTGGCCCGCCTCGCCCGTCACACCGGCCGGGTGCTCCTCGCGGTCATTCCCTCGTACACCCCCGAACGGCAGGAATTCACGATGCTGCCCGAGCCCCTCAGAGGCCCCGCATTCTCCTCGTACGCCGCCGAGGACGTCGGCTGGCTGCTCCAGGACCTCTCGGACACCGAGCTGGAGGCCCCCACGGAGGAACGCGAGGAGGCGATACAGAGCGGTGGCGCGCACTACGCCGAATCGCTCCCCGTGGAGTACCAGCCCAGCCCCGCCTACCAGGCACTCTTCCAGGCAGCCCTGGAGACCTCGGCCGCCCGCATCGCCCGCGCCGTCGGCACCGTCACCGAGACGGTCCTCGAGGAGCGCGGACCCCGGCCCGTGCTGGTCTCGCTCGCCCGCGCCGGAACCCCCGTCGGCGTCCTGATGCGCCGCTGGGCCCAGCACCGCCACGGACTCGACCTGCCGCACTACGCCGTCTCCATCGTGCGCGGCCGGGGCATCGACGCCAACGCCCTGCGCTGGCTGGCCGCCCACCACGACCCCGCCGACGTCGTGTTCGTCGACGGCTGGACCGGCAAGGGCGCCATCACCCGCGAACTGGCCGTCGCCCTGGAGGAGTTCGAGGGGTTCAACCCCGAGATCGCGGTTCTCGCCGACCCCGGCGGCTGCGTCCGCACCTACGGCACCCGCGAGGACTTCCTCATCCCCTCCGCCTGCCTCAACTCCACGGTGTCCGGCCTGATCTCCCGCACCGTGCTCCGCGCCGACCTGGTCGGCCCGGACGACTTCCACGGCGCAAAGTTCTACCGCGAGCTGGCCGGTTCGGACGTCTCCCTCGACTTCCTGGAGACCGTCGCCGCCCACTTCGACGAGGTCGCCGACGAGGTGGACGAGGAGGCGAAGGCGCTGCTCGCCGCCGACCGCGCCCCCACCTGGGAGGGCTGGGCCGCCGTCGAGCGCATCAGCGAGGAGTACGGCATCCACGACGTCAACCTCGTCAAGCCCGGTGTCGGCGAGACCACCCGCGTACTGCTCCGCCGCGTCCCCTGGAAGATCCTCGCCGACCGCGGCGCCGGCGCCGACCTCGACCACGTACGGCTCCTCGCGGAGCAGCGCGGGGTGCCCGTCGAGGAGGTCGACGGACTTCCGTACAGCTGTGTCGGACTGATCCACCCGAAGTACACCCGGGGCGCGACCGGTGCCGACGGCAAGGCGGTGACGGAACAGTGACCACACCGGGGACCAACCCCGTGGCGCTGGTCGCCAGCGACCTAGACCGCACCCTCATCTACTCGACCGGCGCCCTCCAGCTCGCCATGCCGGACGCCGACGCACCCCGGCTGCTCTGCGTCGAGGTGTACGGCAACAAGCCGCTCTCCTACGTCACCGAGACGGCCGCCGGACTGCTGGACGAGCTGGGCCGCACCACGGTCTTCGTACCGACCACGACCCGCACCCGCGAGCAGTACCACCGCATCAGCCTCCCCGGCCCGGCGCCGGCCTACGCCGTCGTCGCCAACGGCGGGCACATCCTCGTGGACGGGGAGTCCGACCCCGACTGGCACGCGGGGGTCCTGGACCGCATCGCCGCCGAATGCGCCCCGCTCGCCGAGGTCCGCGCCCACCTCGCCGCCGTCTCCGACCCCGCGTGGCTGCTGAAGGACCGGGTCGCCGAGGACCTCTTCGCCTACCTCGTCGTCGAACGCTCCCAGCTCCCCGACGGCTGGGTGAAGGAGCTCGTCGACTGGGCCGGCCCGCGCGGCTGGACCGTCTCCCTCCAGGGCCGCAAGATCTACGCGGTACCCCGGCCGCTCACCAAGAGCGCGGCCGTCCGTGAGGTCGCCCGCCGCGCCGGGGCCGGACTCACCCTCTCCGCGGGCGACTCCCTCCTCGACGCCGACCTGCTGCTCAGCACCGACCTCGCCTGGCGCCCCGGCCACGGTGAACTCGCCGACACCGGCTGGCACACCGGCGGTGTCGTCGCCCTCCAGGAGCAGGGCGTCCTCGCCGGGGAGGAGATCCTGCGCAGGTTCCTGGCGGCGGCGCGCGGCTGACGAGAAGGGTCTTGGGCAACCAGGAGGCCATTGGGCAGGCTGGGCCCGAACGGCACAATGCCGCACCACCGACCAGCCCCAGGAGTTGCGCACGATGACCAAGGGCAACGAAACCCGTATGACGGACGAGCTGTACGCGTACGTACTCGCGCACAACCCGCCGCTCGACCCCGTCCAACGGGAGCTCGTCGCGACCACGTACGCCGAACTCCCGGACCGGGCGGGCATGCAGTCGGCCCGGGAACAGGGCCCGCTGCTCGCCTTCCTGGTCCGGCTGACCGAAGCCCGGCTCGTGGTGGAGGTCGGCACCTTCACCGGCTTCGGGGCGCTGTCGATGGCCCAGGCGCTGGCGCCGGACGGGCGGCTGATCGCCTGCGACGTCTCGGAGGAGTGGACGGCGTACGGCAGGGCCGCCTGGGAGAAGGCGGGGGTCGCGGACCGCATCGACCTGCGCATCGCCCCCGCGCTCGACACCCTGCGCGCTCTGCCGGAGGAGCCGCACATCGACTTCGCCTACCTCGACGCGGACAAGGGCGGCTACATCGGGTACTGGGAGGAGCTGGTGCCCCGGTTGCGCCCCGGCGGCATGATCGCCACCGACAACACCCTCTTCCACGGCGGGGTCGTGGACCCGCACGCCACCGGGGGAGCGGCCGCCATCAGGGAGTTCAACGACCACGTGCTCGCCGACGAGCGGATGGACAGCGTGCTGCTCACCGTCGCGGACGGGCTGACGCTGTCGCGCAAGCGGTGAATGGGCCCTGCGGGACCGGAGTGGCCTTTCTGGCCGCCCCGGTCCCGCAGGCCCGTTCGGCCTCAGCCGCAGCAGCCCCCGCCGCAGCAGCCGCCCCCGCCGCCGCCGCCCGCGGGGGCGGGCGCGGAGCCCGAGGAGGAGCCGCCCACGGCGACGGCGGAGAGGAGCTTGACGGTGTCGTCGTGGCCGACGGGGCACGTGGCGGGATCGGAGGACTCGGCCATCGGGCGGCTGAGCTCGAAGGTGTCTCCGCAGGTGCGGCAGCGGTACTCGTAACGAGGCATGGACCAAGAGTAGGGCGCCTCGTCCGGCACCGGCCGGACAAGGCGCCGGTCCACGCCGTCACCCGTGCGGCTGGGGCCGGGTGCCCGGCATCATCGGGGGACGGCTTGACCGGGTGCGGTCCTCGCGGGCAGCCTCCTCGGGATGGCGGGCCCGCCAGTACGGGTTGTCGTGCGGAAGTCCGCCGCTGACCCTCCCGTACATCCCGAAGAACATCAGCATCAGCCCGACGATGAAGCTGAACAGCACGTTCTGCATCTCGAACGCGAGGAAGTTGAGCCCGGTGTCGAGCAGGGCCAGGTTCACGAAACCGCTGGCGATGAAGAGGACGCCGACCGTCATGTTCAGGGTGGACGCCTTGTTGCCGCCCACCACCATGCCGCCGAAGAGCAGCACCCCCACACAGATGGAGAGGATGCTGAGCGCACCGTTGGTGTTGAGGCCGGCGACGGTGTCACCGCCCGTGTCGAAGAAACCGATCTTGTTGATCAGACCGAGGATGCCGAAGACCAGGAGCACCAGCCCCATCAGCCCGGCGCCGACCCGGTAGACCTGACTGAGCCGGTGGTCGACGGGCAACTCCTCGTTGAGACGGGCGTGCAGAGGCTTGGCCTTCACGGCTTCGGCCCGGTCGCGCCCGACCGCCTCGGTCCGCGCCTGCGCGGTCCTGGCTTCCGCGGAACGGGCTTCCACGGTCGGGGCTTCCACGGTCCGGGTCCGCGCGGTTTCCGCCCGCACGGGGGCCTGCACGGGTCGTGCCTTGTCCTTGCGGAGCTTCATGGCGGCGCCTCCTCGGGAGGTGCGCACCGGTGCACGGGCCTCCACGGAGGTTCGTACCGGTCCCTCTCCCTGGCGGAGGTTCGCACCGGCGCACGGATCACCTCCAGCATCTGCCCGGGAGCGGGGCAGGACAACCGGTGGCCGACTCCCCGACTCTTCGCGCGCCGCCGGTGACTCGCGCCCTCGGCCCCTCAGGTGGCGGTCGAGCCCGTCCCGAGCCCCTCGCGGATGGCCGAGACGACCTGGGCCGCCGTCTGCCGGACGCCCTCCGCCTCGGTCAGGAAGTACCAGTAGTCGGGATGGCGGACGTCCAGGGCGGCGATCGCACGGTCCAGCCGCGCCACCGCGTTGTCCAGCGGCCCCGCGTGACGCGGGTCGGGCGTGCTGCGGCCGGCCATCGCGAGCCGCTGGGCGTCGCGGACGGCGAACCGGGTCCGCTCGATCTCCTTCTTCGGGTCCTTCGCCACCGCGTCCAGCAGCCGCAGCCGCTCCCCTGCCGCCGACACCGCCTCGTCCGCGTGGTTGAGCAGCGCGCGGACCGTACCGAGCCGGGCGGTGGCGTCGGCCCAGCTCTGGTCCTTGCGGGCCGTGGCGGCCTCGGTGAGCTTCTCCTCGGCCCGGCGGACGTCCTCGGCGGCCTGCTCCGGAACGTGCTGGAGGTCCTGCCAGCACTCCTCGGAGAAACGCCGCCGCAACTCGCTGAGGATCGGCTCCACCCCGCCCGCCCGGGTGGTCAGGGCCTGCGCGCGGGTACGCAGCGACACCAGCCTGCGGTCGATCTCGGCGGCCCGCTCCGGCAGCCGCTCGGCCTCGGTGCGTATGGCCTCCGCCTCGCGGAGCACCTGATCGGCACGTTCCAGGGTCCCGGCGACCCCGTGGCGTCCCGCACCCTGATTGAGCATGGTCAGCTCGGGGGCGAGGGCGGCGAGCCGGGCCGCGAGGTCGTCGGCCTTCAAGCCGGAGGCGCGTACGCCGTCCAGCGCGCCGGTGGCCCCGATCAGCGCCTGCCGCGCCCGCTCCACGGCCGGCGCCAGCCGGGCGAGCTGCGTCTCGGCGCTGCCGAGGAGGGGCCCGAGCCCCTGCGCGTACCGGTCGAGCTCGCCCTTGACCCGTACCAGCGCGTCCTTGGCCTGGGTCAGCTCCGTCGTGGCACGGGCCGCGACGGACGACTCGAGATCGTCCCGGTCCAGGTCGTGCGCGTCGACCGCGGTGATGTAGGTGTGGCTGACCTCGTCGATACGGCGCCCCAGCGCGGCGAACTCCTCGACGGCCCGCACGGCGCGCGGGGAACTGTCGACGGCCGTGATGGTCTCGATCGAGATCTCGAGATCGCGCTGCGCGCTGTCCAGCTCGTAGAAGGCCTCAGCGGCGGCGTCCTTCGCCGCCTGCGCGTCCGCCCTCCGGCTGCCCCCGTCCCGCCCGCCGAACCAGCGGCGCGTACCGCCCCCGGCGAAGGCGGCGGGCAGCGCCGCGGCGAGCAGCGGGAGCGGCAGCAGCACCAGCGCCACGACGTCCCGGAACACCCGCGGAGTCCGGCTCGCCGGGGGCGGGACGGCGCCGGCAGGACCCCCGGGGGCGTGCGCTCTCACCTGCGGCCGCGCGTCTGTCGCCGTCACATGCCTCTCCCGTGCCATTCGCTTCTGCCCGGTCCATTCTCCCACCAGACATGACGAATACCCGGGCCGGTTAGTTCGCGGTTCGGAGGCTGACTTCCCCGTTGTCGCTGCGGACCTTCACCACGTGCGGGCTGGCGTCGCTGCGCGGTACGTCCACGGAGACGTGCCCGTTGTCCGCCTTGGCGTCCACCGCGTACGCGGTCCCGTCCCCGGGCAGCTCGATGCGGGTACCGCCGTTGTCCGTGTCCACGTCCAGCAGGTCCGGCGCCGTGTCGAACCCGAGCCTGATCGTCCCGTTGTCCGAACCGACCACCACGGACGGGCCCGAGAGCCCCTCGGCGTCGATCGAACCGTTGTCGCTCGACAACTTGAGCTCGCCCCCGGCGTCCCGTACCACCACTCCGCCGTTGTCGGAGGACAGCTCCAGCCGGGTGTCGAACCCGGTCGCGGTCACCTTCCCGTTGCTCCCCGACGCCTTCACGGCCACCCCGCGCGGCACCCTCACCCGGTGCCGGCCGGAGCAGTTGTTGATCACGCCCGTGCACTTCACCTTCAGCGTGAGGGTGCCGTCCTCCATCTTCCAGACCGGATCCGGCCCGGACCCGAACACCACCCACCCGTCCGTCTGCCGCTCCACCTCCACCTGGTCCACATCGGCCGGTACGAGCTCCAGCGAGGTGTTCGAGGAGTCGATCGTCAACGTCTTCCCCCGGAGCGCGAACGACTTGTGCTCGACGGGCGCCCCGTCCACGTCCGAGCCCGCGCAGCCGCTGACCGCCACCGCGACCAGGAGCGCCCCGGCGGAGGCGAGGAGCGCGGTGCGGGTGCTGTTGGTGTCGCACCGACGGGCGGTACGGGCCGTGTGTGGGTGGGCGGTGTCTCGGCCGGCGTGCGGCGTGCCGGTGGTGTGGTCCACGGATCGGTCCCCCAGAAGTGCGCGGTGCGGTGACGTACTCACCGGGGCAGTTCCCCCGGCCACCTTCACGTTATGCAGCGCAGCCGTCACCCACGATGAGGCCGCCCACCGGCTCGGGGGTGGGGGTAACCCCCGTATCCGACGGCACCGGACGGCCTTGGGGGCGGCCCGGTGACGGTCGGAGGACGGCGTGGTGGCGGCTCCGGGGCCCGGACCTGCGGCTGAGGGGAATCGGAGTGTGAGCGGGGGCCCGACGCCATGTACGCTGTTCCTTCGTCCACGGGTGCGTAGCTCAGGGGTAGAGCGCTGCTCTTACAAAGCAGATGTCGGCGGTTCGAAACCGTCCGCGCCCACCAGTACGAAGAAGGCCCCCAACCGATCATGGTTGGGGGCCTTCTTCGTACTGATCGCGACGCGGACGGGTGTGGCTGCCCAGGGTCGGGACGTTGCCGCTTCAGCCTGCGGCCCCAATGATTCAGGGCCTCGCGCTGCGTGTCCGGCTGCCTTTCCTGGTCAAGCACTCGTTGCTCCAGTGGGCGCTGTGCTCGGCCGCCGGTTGGGTGGAGCGTCATTCACGGGTACCGGGCGGAACTTGGTGAGCGTCCTGGTCCCGACCTCATGGCCTGGGTTGTGCGCACAGTGCCGTGCCCCACCTTGACCCACTGGATCTCGACCGCTCCACGACGGCTGGGGGTGAGGACTGACAGGGCCGGAGCAGGGCGAGTGGGTTGGGGCGGTTGGCGCCTGACCGCCTGTCAGTGGGCGGACGTACGCTTCCGCCATGCGCAAAGGTGCGATCAGCCGAGACGGTGTCCTCAAGGCCCTTGCAGAGTATGACGAGCTGGGGCAGGACGAGTTTCTGTCCAAGTACGGGTACAGGCCGGCAACCGGATATCTCCTCATCCACGAAGAACGAACCTACGACTCGAAAGCCATAGCTGGCGTAGCCCATAGGTTCGATCAAGGTCGTGCACTGAGGCCGGACGAACTGATCGGCGGACGGTCGCACGCCGCCAGGTGGCTGGCTCGACTCGGCTTCACGATCCGTTCGTCCAGGAGCCCCGACTGGACACGCGACGAGATCATCCTCGCCTGTGACCTGGCCATGGCCAATGGATGGAAGCGACTGGAGTTCCACGACCCACGCGTTATCGAGCTGTCCGCACTGCTCCAGACCATGCCGATCCACCCTGAAGAACTACGCAACGAGCTGTTCCGGAATCCCAATGGCGTAGCGCGCAAAACGGTTGACATCACGTCTCGGCACCCCGACTACAGGGGAAAGCCCACGAACGGTAACGCGTTGGATGTCGAAGTCATGAATGACTTCCTCGACCGGCCGGCCGAGATGGCGGAAGTGGCCCGGCGCATCAGGCAAGGACTTGGCTCAGGAGTATTCCAGGATCTGTCACCCGAAGTCGATGAGGAAGACGACTACAGCGCCCCAGAAGGCAGGTTGCTGTTCAGTCGCCACCGAAGTCGTGAGCGGAACAAGGGTTTGCGTAAGAGGAAGATCGACGCGGTATTGCGGCAGGGCTGCCGACTGGCGTGCGAGGCATGCGGATTCGACTTCGAACGGGTCTACGGCGAGCGCGGAAGGGGGTACATCGAGTGCCACCACGTCGTCCCCCTGCACGAGGCCGGCGAAGGTCGAACCAAACTCGCTGATCTTGCCCTCATATGTGCCAATTGTCACCGTATGATCCACCGGCGGGCGCCGTGGCCGACTCCTGGGGATCTGAGGGCTTCCATAGAGCAGAAGTATGCGGCTGACATGCGCGCAGCGGAGGCCCTGACGCGACTGCGTGGGCCGGCCGATGAGCGCGTGCCGGACCTTGAGGTCGCGCCGACCAACGAGATGCCGAGGGCATGACCCACCACTGCTGCGAAGAGATGGACAGCTGCGTGAACGTACGCTGCGACCAGCACGAGGACCCATACGACTGTCCGGACGCGCTGATCGAATTCCGTGCCAAATTCCAGGATTACGGGCTGATCATTCATGACGGCGGCACATCGGGCCTCACCATCAGCTTCTGCCCCGGGTGCGGGCGACGCCTTCCCGAGTCACAACGGGACCGATGGTTCGACGAAATGGAACGCCGCGGGATCGATCCGTGGGAGGACGAACTCCCTGCCGAGTTCCAGGACGAACGCTGGCTCGCGCTGCCGTCACAGGACTGACGGGCCGACCGCCTCCGTGCGAGCCCGTGACGCGATGGTCAACGGGCATCCAGCGGCAGAGGTTCGTGGTGGTGCCAGAGGAGGTAGCGGTCTTCCTGGCGCAGTTCCGGGGAACCTCATTCGACGCGCATCAAGCCCTGGTCCATGGAGCAGGCGTAGGCCACCAGGACGAGGTGGACGTGCTCCGGCAGGAGATCGAGTTCGGGACGGACTTCGGATTCCCCGAGCTCGTCCATGCCGAGGTGGAGCACCTGTTACATGGGTTCGGGGCCATGGCGACGAATCAGTTCGGCGCGGATTCGGTGGCCCGTGGCAGGCGGGGATCGCCTCCCTGAGCTCTTCGGCCGCGTCCCCGAACGTCTCACGCGCCCACGTACTCGCCGTACCCACCAGGAATCTCCCCTCTGTTGAGCGCCGGAGCGCCGGGAAGTAATACGTGAACCGTGCGTGGTGCGGGTGAGGCACGCAAGATGACAGCAGCGCACGGCGGGGCGCACGACCTCGACGCCGATCGGTGAGCGGCGCGGCCACCGCCGTACCCGAACCAAGCCGGCAGGGGGCGCGTGCGCCGCATCTCATCCGCGTACTCCAGTGCGCCCCCAGCGCTCCGGGAGTGAGCGGGCGCGCCTCTGCCGGTGGCATGTGCGCCTGCCGCCGGGGCAGTTGCCTCGGGCACCGTTGGAAGCGCGGGGGAGCCTGCTCGGGCGGGCGGCAGGCGTGCGACGGCAAGCGGGGGTGACGGTGATCGTGGGACGACGAGAGGGTGGGTACGGATGGCGCGAATCAGATGCGGGGCCCTGACGCAGCGCAGGACCCGGTGTGCGAAAGAGGCGATGACGGGGACCTCGCGGTGTCACCTGCACCAGGGGGCGTGGTCGCCGTACGGGGTGGCGCGGCGCAAGCACGCTGAGGCGAGGGCGGCGTTGCGGAGGCTCCGTAAGCAGCGGTGAGGGCCGTTCGGGGGAGGGCCGGGGCGTGGGGGGCGTCCCGGCCCGTCCGGGGCCGCTCAGCGGCGGTCGCCGGCGGTCTCGCGTTTCGCGCAGGCGCGGGCGTCGGGGCAGGCGCGGGGGAACCACCAGTACGGCGAGCCGAAGGCGGGTTCGTGGCGCTGTTCGCCGAGGTTGATGGCGGTGCCCGTCGACAAGGGAGCCGCGCACCAGACGCACGACCAGCCTCGCTGTTGTTGTTCGGTCAGCTCGGATACCGGCGGCAGGTTCCTCACAGTCATGGCATCCCCGTGTTGTCATGGATTAGGTGTCGTCAGCATGCCGGGGCACGGGGGTCACAACGCTCACAGTTCTGTGAGCGCGCTCATACGGGCAGTGACCGGAGGGGGCCGGATCCGGAGGACCCGGCCGCTTGCTCAGAGGCCGATCCAGGTGGCCATGTGGCCCAGGGAGTCCGGGGTGCGGCGCGAGAGGTGCACCAGGCCCTTGATCGTCTCACGGGCACCCGGGTGGTAGCGGGTCTGCTCCGGGGCGGCGTGCCGGGCGTCGGCGAGGGAGCCGAGGGCCGCCTCGGTGTGGCCGGTCTCCATCTCGCAGCGCGCCCGGTCGATGAGGTAGTGGGCGCGCCGTGAAGTGGCGAGCCCGGCCGGCAGCTTGATGCCCTGGGCCTGGACCAGAGCATCGTCGTACTGCCTCATCTCGATCGCCGCCGACATCCGGTGCATCGCCACGTTGGTCGGGCCGAAGGAGAGCCAGTGGATCCGGGTCGCCTCGCCCGTGCGCGTCGCGCACCGGGTCGCCTCCGCGATGTGGTCGTCGACCACGGTCTGTTGCTCAGCGCGCGCGGCGATCACCGAAGCGCCGAGGTGGAGTTGGCCCCGTACGGCCAGCGCCTCCCGGTCCTCCCCGGCGGCGGACATGATCTGGTGGCCCGAGGTGATCAGGCGCTGCCCGATCCGGTACTCGCCCTCCCGGAAGTACACCAGCGCCCGCATGTACTGGCGGATCGCCGACAGGCACGGGTCGGAGGCGCGCCGGGCCGCCCAGTCCATCCGGTCCAGCGCCACCGCGGACAGGTCGTAGTAGCCGAGCTTCACGCTCACGTCGTGCGCCGTACGGTACGTGGAGGCGAGCGCCCGCCACAGCTCCGAGGAGCCCGAACGCCAGGCGGCGGTCGTCAGTTCGGTGATGACGGAGGGCAACATCCGCGCCGCGTTGCGCAGATGCGTGGCCCGCACCAGTACGCAGAGGTGCTGCGCGGCCTCGACCAGTTGCCCGGGGGAACGTTCCGGAATCGTGTCGTCGCCGCCCAGGTCGTACAGGTCGAGCGCCTCGCGGATGGGCCTTATCAATTCGGTCAGCCGGTCCTGCTGGAGCTCGGTGACGTACGGCTGCCCCGTCAGTACCGACACGTCGATCCGCAACACCTGTGCCACCGCCGCCACGAAGTCGAGGTTCGCCGGTTTGGCTCCGCACTCGACCTGGTTGAGCAGGCTGTACGAGTAGGGCAGCCGGGCGGCAAGTTGACGTTGCGTCAATCTGGCCAGCCTGCGCTGTTCCTTGATGCGGGTGCCGGTGTGCTCGCCGACCTGGCTGGGCATGCGTTCTCCGTTTCTACACGAGTCACCGGGAAGGTACCCGCGCTCGCTGTGGGCGCGAGTGCCATCGGTAGCGATACCACCCGTTCCGGGGGCGTTTGCATCCGGGGAGGAGTGCGGGGTGGTATGGCCTGCATGACGAATCTGTACGTGTTCTGTTCTGCTGCCCCTCCGGTGTTCGACGTATTACGTGTAGTGAGAAATGCGCAGGCTCGCGGCTGGAATGTCTGTCTGGGCCTCACGCCGACGGCCGCGCGATGGCTGGCACCCCAACTGCCCGCACTGGAGGAGGCGACCGGCCGCCCAGTGCGATCCGATTACAAGATGCCCGGCGATCCGGACGTCTGGCCACCGGCGGATGTGATTCTCGTCGCGCCGGCCACCTTCAACACGCTCAACCAATGGGCGCTCGGCATCACTTCGACCTTCGTCGTGGGCGTGGTCGCCGAGGGCACCGGCAAGGGCATACCGATCGTGGCCATGCCCTGCGCAAACGCCGCCTACGTGCGACATCCGCAGTTCAGACGGTCTTTGGAGACTCTCCGCGAGGCGGGCGTGAACGTGCTCTTCGGGCCCGGCGGATTCGAGCCGAACCGGCCGGGCGAGGGGAGACCCGAGGAGTTTCCGTGGACATTGGCGCTCGATGCCGTGGACTCGGTTGTCAGTTCGGCGCCGTAATCTGTACGCATGTCCACTTTTCCTCCGGCGCCTGCTCCCGTGCGCTCACCTGACGCGGTGAACGCGGACATCCGCGCACTGTGGCAGTGTTCGGGCGGACGGCTGTCGCCGGAGGGCGAAGCGACGTATCAGCGTCTGCTGGTCGAATGGGCGTCCGCGATGCACGCCGACATGGCGGAGGCGGCCTGACCCGGCGGCGCCCCGCCGCCCCGGTACCGCCGCCTCCGCGTCGAAGGCCGATCGATCCGCGCGCCGGACTCCCTCCCGCCGTTCCCTTCCGCGTGCCCGGCCTGTCCCACGAGCCCGACCTGCTCGACCTGTTCGACGCGTTCCGCGCGGCCTGTCGCCCCCGGGATGCGCACTCGGCGCGTGCGGGGCACCGTAGACGCATGGCTGTGAACCCGCCCGTGATCGTCTTTCCGCCGTCGTCGAACGGCGCGCGGAGAGTGACGGTCCACGGGCGGATCGTCGGGCTCGCCCACGGCCGGGGAGAGGTGGCAGCGCTTCTCCGTACGGCAGGACTCGTACCGGACGGGGAGGGAGCCGACCTCGATCAGCCCGACCTGATCGAGTGGCGAGGCGGAGACCTCGACACCTGGAGGTGAGCCCGTGAAGCTCCACCGCACTCCGCGGGCGCGGACGTCGATCGAGCCGCCTCCCGGCTACTACACCCCGCACGCCACCCCGCCGGACGACGCACAGCGCAGCCTCGTCCTCGACTGGGCCGTCACGCAGCGGATCGCCGACGGGTGGCGGGTGGAATCGCGTTCCGGCGCGCAGGCCGTCCTCGTACGCGGGCAGCCCGTCAACCACGTGCTGCACGCCCTCCTGAGGGTCTTCACCTGCTTCCTCTGGGGCCCGGTCTGGCTGGTGCTGGCCCTGGTCAACAAGGTCGAGCGGGCCGTCCTCACCGTGGACGCGCAGGGGCACGTCGTCACCGTCGTCGCCACGTCCTGAACCGGATACCCGGATACCCGGATACCCGGATACCCGGGTCCGTGTCCCCCCTACCTCGCTGATTCCGCGCCGCGGTGCGGCTTCCGTACACCCACCGCGTTCCGTCGCACGAAGGAGTGTTCATGACGCAGTCGGCATCCACCCCCGGAGGACCGCGGGAGACGAGCGACGGGGCGGGGGGACCGGGGCGCGCGGGCGGGCCCGGCGGCGCACAGGGCGGGAGCGGGAAGAGTCCGCGGCAGGGAGGGAACTGGGCTGCGGCCGGAACGATGTTCGCGGGCGTACTGCTGCTCGTGGACGGTGTGCTCGGCATCCTCAAGGGCGTCTCGGGCATCGCCACCGACGACGTCTTCGCGCGCATCAACCACTACGTCTTCAAGTTCGACCTGACCGCGTGGGGCTGGATCCACCTGGCCCTCGGGGTGATCCTCGTCATCGTCGGCTGGAGCATCCTCAAGGGCGCGGGCTGGGCGCGCGGGGCGGGCGTGGTGCTCGCCGCCATCAACCTGATCGCGAACTTCCTCTGGCTGCCCTACGCGCCGATCACCGCTCTCATCTCCATCGGCATCGACGCGGTGGTCATCTGGGCCCTGTGCACGGACCGGCGGGGCGCCGTGATCTGAGGCGTGTGGCGAAGGCCCCGCTCCGGGCGTCTCTCCGCCTTGCCGCGCACCGCATCCGACGCCCTGCTCCGATCCCCCAGGACCAGGAATCGCGGGTCAGCCCTCGGGTGCCGGGACAGCCGGTGGGCCGGGCCACGGGGCCCGGTCCCGGGCCGGTTGTCAGTGGTGGGGGTCACACTGGAGTCATGTGCCGCAGTATCAAGACGCTCCGACCGCCGGCCCTCCCCGAGGAGGCCACCGAAGAGGACATGAGAGCCGCCGCCCTGCAGTTCGTCCGCAAGGTGTCCGGCTTCCGTGCCCCCGCCGCGCACAACCAGGAGGTGTTCGACCGGGCCGTGGAAGAGATCACGGCTGCCACCCACCGGCTGCTCGACGGCCTGGAGGTGCGGGGCGCCCACACGGCCGCGCACGGCTGAGGAGGGTGCCGTACGGCTGAGGGACCGGCCTCCGGGCCGGTCAGGGGGCCGGGGTGAGACCGGCCGGAGCCGGGGCGGCCGAGGCGGCCGCCCCGGCCAGTGCCTGCTGGGCCGCGGCGGCAGGCCGGCGCATCACGAACGCCGCCAGGCCGCCCGCGACGAAGAGCGCGAGGACGGAGATGGCCGTGCCGAACCAGGTCGCGCCCAGCCACTGGCCGCCGAAGTAGCCCAGCCCGACGCTGTAACCGGCCCAGGCGACACCCGCCACGGCCGACCAGGGCAGGAACTCCTTCACCTTGCGGTGTGCCGCGCCGGCGCCCAGCGAGACCACGGACCGGCCCGCCGGGGCGAACCGGGCGATCACGACGAGCGCGCCGCCGCCGCGGTTGAGCGCCGCGCCCAGGCGCTCCTGCGCCGAGGTGAGGCGCCGGGACCGGGCGATGGCGCGGTCCAGCCGCTCGCCGCCGCGCCAGGCGAGGCGGTACGCGACGAGGTCGCCGAGGACCGAGGCGGCCGCGGCGCTCAACGCGAGGAAGAGCAGGGAGGGCGCCGCGTGGGTCGCCGCGCCGGGGGCACCGGCGACCGTGGTCGAACCCGCGGCGGCGGCGGTGGCCGCGGTGATCACCAGGACACCGCTGGGAAGGACGGGGAGGAACACGTCCAGGAGCACCGAGAGGCCCACCACGAGGTAGACCCATGGGCTGCTTGTCAGCGCACCCACACTCTCAAACACGTCCTACTCCCCGGTTCGTATCAACGCCGCGACGTCGCAGGGGAGCGGCAGGAGCGGCAGGGCCAGCTGTACAGCGTACGCCTGCGGTTCACCTGTACGTAGTCGGGGGAGTCGGTGTTGTCCAGCTCACGCGCACCGTCGGGGGTGCTGCGGCCGGGGTCCGGGCGGCCACGCGCGCAAGAGTCCGGGCCCAGGGGGACACGGTGAATCCCGGCTCGTGGAGTGGTCCGGGTGGTCCGGAAGAGTGTCCGGCCGGGCGTGCACGGCGGCGGACCGGCCGCGGTGCGGGGCTCCGGCAGGAGATCCGGGGCTGATGGAAGAGGGCTACAACTCCTCGGTGAGCGAGCGTTCCATGATCGTTTCCAGTCGGACGCCGTCGGTGGAAGGTGCGGATTCCCTCGGGTGCCCGGCCTTCCCCGCCTTCCTCGCCCGCACCAGATCCAGCCGCGCGCTCCGGCCGGTCAGGGTGAGTGTCATCAGCTGGTTCCCGAACCAGGGGCCACCGGTCCGCCGCCACCGCACCGGCGGTTCGTCGGTGCGCCCGTGGCGGGCCAGCAGCGAGCCCAGCCATGTTCCGGCCCGGCTCCAGCCGAACCGGAAGCCGACCCTCATCAGGGCCGGAATCGAGTTGTGGACGGGCGAGCAGGTCAGCTGGAACACCCGGGCCTCCGGCCCACCCGTGGCCCACTGGGGCTCGGCGACGTACGCATGGTGGACATCGCCGGAGAGCACACACACGGTCGCCGGGGCTCCCGGACCGCCGCCCGCCTCCCGCACCAGGTCCGTCAGCTCCCGGAACGATCCGGGGAACGCGGCCCAGTGCTCCAGGTCCGCCGCGCGGCGCAGCTTCTCGCCGAACCGGGCCCAGCGGCCGTCCGGCCCACCCCGCACGCCCCGGCAGAGCGCCGCGTCCCATGCCTCCGCGTCGTGGATCAGAGACGGGAGCAGCCACGGCAGCGAGGTCCCGATCAGGAGGTGGTCGTACGATCCCGGCGCGTCCAGCGCCGCCTCGCGGACCCATCGGGCCTCCCCGGGGTCGAGCATCGCCCGGTGCTGCTCGCCGAGGACCCGGGCGGCGCGGCTGTCCACCACCAGGACCCGCACCCGGCCGAAGTCGCGCCGGTAACTCCAGCGGACCCCGGAGGGGTCCGCGTCGGCGGTGGCCGCGAACCTGCGCAGCGCCTCGGTGCCGTCCGCGACGGAACGTATCTCCGCGTACAGGGGGTCGGACTCCAGCTCGGCGGGGGAGAGGTTGCCGAGGTGCTGGTAGACCCAGTACGACATCAGCCCGCTGACGATCCGCTCGTGCCACCAGGAGGTGGCCCGCATGTCCGTCTGCCACGATTCGCTGGTGTTCCAGTCGTCGACGACGTCGTGGTCGTCGAAGATCATGCAGCTGGGGACGGTGGAGAGCAGCCAGCGCACTTCCGGGTCGCGCCAGGACTCGTCGTAGAGATGGGTGTACTCCTCGTAGTCCGCGACCTCGGGTCCCGGCGGCTCCCTCAGGTCGCGCCGCCCGGCGATCCACCGCTGGGTGGCCCCGGAGGTCTCGTCCGCGTAGATCTGGTCGCCGAGGAGCAGCAGGACGTCCGGGCGTGCGGCGGTGGGGTCGGACGCCAGCCGGGTGGCGAGGGCGTCGAGCGCGTCCGGGCCGATGGGATCGTCGCCCGGTGGGCGCAGCGGGGAGCCCGGTGAGAAGGGGCTGCTACCGCCGGGCGGAGCCGCCCACCGGCAGGAGCCGAAGGCGACGCGCAACGGGGCCTGCGGGGCCCGGTCGGCGGCGGGTGCCGGGGCGGTGATCGTGCTGGGCGGGAACGGTGAGCCGGCCGGTGGCCACACGCTCCGTTCGCCGATCAGTACCTCGTACGGGGTGGTCGTGCCGGGGGTCAGCCCGTCGACGACCACGAGGGCGTAATGGTGGCCGGCCACGGCGAACGTCGGCGAGCTCCCGGACGCCCCGTCCTCGCAGCGCACCGTGACCGTGCACGGCCGGTCTGCCTCCACCCAGACGGTGGCGGTGGTCCCGGACGAGTGGTCCACATACCGAAGCAGCGGTCCCAGGCGGAGCCCGGCCATCTGTGCCCTCCTCGCTCCGTGGCCGTCGTGTACGGATCTTCTCCGTACCGTACGGAACGGAGTGGCGCTACGGAACGGGGCGGTGGTCCGGAACAGTGCGGTACGGAATCAGGTGGTATGGAACGGGGCGGTAAGGAACGCGGCGGTACGGAACGGGCGCGGGCCGACCGGCCCGGGGTGGCGGTCGGCCCGCGGCCGGTGGGTCAGCAGCCGTTGAGGGTCGTGGTCAGCGCGGTCTTCTCCGCGGAGTCGACGGTCAGGTTGTAGTAGTGCTTCACCTGCACCCAGGCCCGCACGTAGGTGCAGACGTAAGCGGCGCGGGACGGGAGCCAGTTGGCGGGGTCCTTGTCGCCCTTGGACTGGTTGACGTTGTCCGTCACGGCGATCAGCTGGGGGCGGGTCAGGTCGTTGGCGAACGCCTGGCGCTGGGCGGTCGTCCAGGAGTTGGCGCCCGAACGCCATGCCTCCGCCAGCGGGACCATGTGGTCGATGTCGAGGTCGGAGGCGGCGGTCCAGGTCGCGCCGTCGTACTCCGAGTACCAACTGCCGCTCGTGGCCGAGCAGCTGGTGTTGGTGACGACTCCGCTTCCGTCGCGCTTCAGCACGGTCTCGCGGGTGTCGCAGGCGCCGGACTGGGTGATCCAGTGCGGGAACAGATCGCGGCTGTAGCCGCTCGTGGTGCCCGCCGCCGCGACCGTCAACTGGCCTAGGTACGTACGGGCGGTGGCGGCGCTGACCGGAGTCGGCATCGCGGCCTGGGCCGACGGAGCGGTGAGCAGCCCGGTGGTGGCGGCGAGCGCGGCGGAGGCGGCGACGACGGCTATGCGACGCGCGTAGAACCTTGACATGCGAACTCCTCTGATGTGGGGGTGCGTTGACCGGGCTGCTTGGGGTGGAGCCCGGTCATCGTCGCGGTGCCAGGTTTCTGTGGGGTGGGCACCAGGTAACAGCGTGACGACATGAGCACGTCACATCAAGGGGTCGAACAAGGGGCTCTGACGTTCGATCAGGCACTCGCGAGGGTGGGTTGGTTCGGGGTGGTGCCCTCTGTCCGGGCGTGTGCCCTCCGTCCGGACATGCCGAAGCCCGCCGGAGGCCATGGGCGCCCCGGCGGGCTTCGGACGTGTCGTGCGGCTGGGCGTACGCGCCCCGGTGGGCCGGTGGTCTTCGGGGCGTACGCCCGGTGGGTCAGTGGCCTTCGCGGATGTGCAGCTTCAACGAGCCGTCGGCCAGGGCCTCCACGCGGACCTGGGTCAGGTCGTCGACGTGGGCGTCCGGGGAGAGGGCCGCCGCGCGCGGGCCCACGCCCACGACGCGCATGCCGGCCGCGCGGCCGGCGGCGATGCCCGCTTCGGAGTCCTCGAACACGATGCAGTCGGCGGGGGCGAAGCCGAGCTCGGCCGCGCCCTTGAGGAACCCCTCCGGGTCGGGCTTGCTGGCGCCGACGCACTCGGCGGTGACGCGGACCACGGGCATCGGCAGCGCGGCCGCCGCCATCCGGGTTCCGGCGAGAGCCGCGTCGGCCGAGGTCACCAGGGCGTGCGGCAGGCCGACGAGCGCGGCCATGAACGCCGGGGCCCCGCCGACCGGCACGACGCCGTCGGTGTCGGCGGTCTCCTCTGCCAGCATCACCCGGTTGTCCGCGTGGTTCTGCTCCATGAGGCGGTCTGGGAGGAGGATCGCCATCGTGGCGTACCCCTGCCGTCCGTGCACCACCTTGAGTGCGGCCTCCGGGTCCAGCCCGTGCTCCACGGCCCAGCGGCGCCAGCAGCGCTCCACGACCGCGTCGGAGTTGACCAGGGTTCCGTCCATGTCGAGAAGGACGGCGTTGGCTGCGAGGACGGTGGCCGGCATGAGCGAGCTCCAGAGCACGGAAGTGCGTAGGGGACGCGTGCGCCACGGGCGCGAAGACGTGCGGCGCACGAAGAACAAGAGCAGCCCCGCCCGCCGGTCAGGGAGTGCGGGCGAAGCCACTTTGTTCCATCACGATACAAAAACCTGCCCCGGAATGCCAATCCCACCCGGAAAGGACACCGGCCGGTCGGGTCAGTGCGTGCTCTTCCCGCTCGTCGCCGCCTCCAGCACGCTCCGGGTGCTGGGCCCGTACACACCCGACGGGTCGCCCTGGATGCGGTGGATCGACTGGTACGTGGCCACGGCCATCTGGACCCGGTCCGTGTAGTTGGAGTCGATCGGACCGTAGAAGAGGTGCGCCTGCCGGAGCCGGTTCTGGAGTTCGGCGACCTCGGGTCCGTAGTCGCCCCGCTGCAGGGTGGCGGCGACCGCCGGTGGTGCGGTCGTGGCCGACGGTGAGGCGTCGACCGGCGGGGCGGAGGTCGGATTGCTCGGCGTGGGCGACGGCATTCCCGCCGAGGCGGTCGGGGCCGCGCTCACCTCGGTGGCCGAGGGGGACGCCGAGGCCGAGGCCGACGGGGAGGCGGAGGTGGCCGAGGCGGAAGGCGAGGCCGCGGCGGAGGCCGGCGCGGAGGCGGACGGGCTCGTCGGGGCGTCCGTCGCGTCGGCGGTCACGTCCGGAACGCTCGTCGTGGTGTCGGGCAGACTCTCCTGCCGGGCGGCCTCGTCCCCGTCGAAGACGCCGCCGAGGACCGAGGCGGTCCCGATCATGGCGACGACGGCCGCCGCCACCCCCAGCGCGACGAACGGACTCCTGCGGCGGGGCTGGACGGGGTCGGGCTTCGCCGCCCCGGCCCCACCACCCGCAGGCGCGGCCCCGGGGGCGGGCGTGGGCGCGGCCGGGGGCATCGGCCCGGCGGGCCGGTTCGCCCCGCGCTCGGCCGGAGGCACCGCGGGCAGCCGCATCGTCGTGTCGGCGGGGGCGGGGGCGGGGGCGGGGGCAGGCGCGGGCGCGGGGGTGCCCGTACCGCCCGCTCCGCCCGTGCCGCCCGCGCCTGCCGTGCCGCCCGCTCCGCCCGCTCCGCCCGCGCCTGCCGTGCCGCCCGCGAGAGGCGCCTCGGCGCCGGTGACCGGGGCCCCGCCGGCCACGGTGGCTCCGCCGGCCACGGTGGCTCCGCCGGCTTCCGCGCCTTCGCCCCGCTCCGGCTCCCCGGAATTCGGCAGCGTCACGTACGGCCTGATCCGCAGCGGGTCGAAGTCCTCGGCCGCCGCCACCTCGGCAGCGTTCCCGGCGGCTTTCCCGCCGGCCTTCCCTCCGGTGCCACCAGCGGCGTTCCCACCGGTGGCCCCCGCCCCGTCCGGTGCCGCGCCTGCGGCGGCGCATCCGCAGGCCGGTGCCTCGCCCGGCCCGGGTCCCGGCGGTCTGCTGTCGCGCAGTCCGCCGCAGTTCGGGCACGTCTGTCCCGTCATCGTGGGTCCCCTCCCCTTGAATTGTCTTGGATTATGCAGGTCCCCGAGCGTGCGTTCGACGCGGTGTCACCGCTCAGCAGGCCATAAGCGGACATAGAGGTAAGGATGGTGTCTACCCGGAGATCCGAGGAGACGCCCATGGCCCAGCAGTCGAGTCCGCCGCTCGCGCCCGGGGAGGTGCGGTCTCAGCGGACGATTCTGGTGGCCATCGGCGCACTGCTGCTCGGCATGCTGCTCGCGGCGCTCGACCAGACGATCGTCTCCACGGCGCTTCCCACGATCGTCAGCGACCTCGGCGGCCTGGAGCACCTCTCGTGGGTGGTCACCGCCTACATGCTGGCGGCGACGGCGGCCACCCCGCTCTGGGGCAAGCTCGGCGACCAGTACGGACGTAAAAAACTCTTCCAGACGGCCATCGTCATCTTCCTGATCGGCTCGGCGCTCTGCGGGGTCGCGCAGAACATGCCCCAGCTGATCGGTTTCCGCGCGCTCCAAGGCCTCGGCGGCGGCGGGCTGATGGTGCTCTCGATGGCCATCGTCGGCGACATCGTGCCGCCCCGGGAGCGCGGCAAGTACCAGGGCCTCTTCGGGGCTGTCTTCGGCGTGACCAGCGTGCTCGGCCCGCTGCTGGGCGGCCTCTTCACCCAGCACCTCTCCTGGCGCTGGGTCTTCTACATCAACCTCCCGATCGGTGCGGTCGCGCTGCTCGTCATCGCCGCCGTCCTCCACATCCCGGTCCGGCGGACCAAGCACACCATCGACTACCTCGGCACCTTCCTCATCGCCGCCGTGGCGACCTGCCTGGTCCTGGTGGCCTCCCTGGGCGGTACGACCTGGGACTGGGGGTCCGCGCAGATCATCGGGCTGTCCGTCCTCGCGGTGGTGCTCCTGGTCGCCTTCGTGGCCGTCGAGCGGCGCGCCGCCGAACCCGTACTGCCGCTGAAGCTCTTCCGGATCAGGACCTTCAGCCTCGTCGCCCTCATCAGCTTCGTCATCGGCTTCGCGATGTTCGGCGCGATGACCTACCTGCCGACGTTCCTCCAGGTCGTGCAGGGCATCACCCCGACGATGTCCGGCGTGCACATGCTGCCGATGGTGCTGGGACTGCTGCTCACCTCGACCGGCTCCGGCCAGATCGTCAGCCGTACCGGCCGCTGGAAGGTGTTCCCCCTCGTCGGCACGGCCGTCACCGCCATCGGGCTGCTGCTCCTGCACCGGCTCGACGTGAACAGCTCGACCTGGGAGATGAGTGCCTACTTCTTCGTCTTCGGCGCCGGGCTCGGCCTGGTGATGCAGGTCCTCGTGCTGGTCGTGCAGAACGCCGTCCCCTACGAGGACCTCGGCGTCGCCACCTCCGGCGCCACGTTCTTCCGGTCCATCGGCGCCTCCTTCGGGGTCGCCATCTTCGGCACGATCTTCACCAGCCTGCTCAACGACCGGCTGGCCGACGCGCTCAGCGATCAGCCGCTGCCACCGGGCGTCGACGCCGGACGACTGGCCGCCGACCCCCGTTCCATCGGGCAGCTCCCCGCCGGCCTGCGCCCCTCCGTCCTCGACGCGTTCGCGACCTCCATCACCGACGTGTTCCTCTACGCGGCCCCGGTCGTACTGATCGCCTTCGTCGTCGCGTGGTTCCTCAAGGAGGACAAGCTGCGCGGCTCGGTCACCGCACCCGACACCACCGAGACCCTGGCCTCGAACCCGGTCGAGCGCTCCTCCTACGACGAGTGCGCCCGCGCCCTCTCCGTCCTCGCCACCCGCGAGGGACGGCGCGAGATCTACGAGAAGATCACCGCCCGCGCCGGGTACGACCTGCTGCCCGCCGCCAGCTGGCTGCTGCTGCGCATCAAGCGGCACGGGGCGGTCGAACCCGCCCGGCTCGCCGGCGTCACCCCGCTGCCGCTGAAGGTCATCACCGATGCCTCCCGGCAGCTGGAGGAACGCGGGCTCGCGCGCCGCGACGGGGTACAGCTGGTGCTCACCGAACCGGGCGCGGAGGCGGTCGTACGGCTCTCCCGGGCCCGGGAGGACTCGCTCGCCGAGATGCTGGGCGACTGGTGGGGGCCGGACCGGCCGACCGACCTTGTCGCCCTGGTCTCCGAGCTGACCGCCGAGGTCAGCGGCTCCCGGAAGGAACGGCCCCACCTGCCCGAGGCACCCCGCGACCACGCGGCCGAGCCGCGCCACACCGGCCCTGCTGTCTGACCGCCGGATCCCGGGCTCCGGCGCCGTGGCGGTTTCGGCCTTCACGGGCAGCGGCGTGGGATGCAGGCGTGTGAATGCCCTGCCTGTCCCGCGATGCCGGGCCGGAAGCAGTCGGGGCCGGAAACAAGGGAGCTCCAGGTCCCTTCGACCTGGAGCGCACTTCGTGAAGCGAGTGACAGGGGTCGAACTCGGGCTTCGGCTGCGTTCGTACTGCTGAAGCTGCTCGGGCCCGCATCACTCCGAGGTCGGAATGTCAGCACCTCCTCCGGCCTGGGGTGATGCCCTCGACAGCAACGACGTGTTCATCGGCGCCGAGGGCTTGTGCTGATCGCGCTTACCGCCCTGATCGGCACCCGGCGGCAGTGAGCCGCGGACGCCGTAGCGGCGCCCCACCGTTGATTCGTTCGCAGGCTCGGGTGGCGCGCGCCTCTACGCCGCGTCCGAAACGGACGAACGGATCCAAATCATGATGCAGCCGTTCTTCTGGTCGACGACAGTCGTTAGTCCTGCCGTCAGGACGGTCGCGCAAGCAATGCTGATCGCCACGAAGGTGCGCACGTGCACATTTCCTCTCGACTAATGGAGATCGGGAGGTTAGCAGTCCCGCAGTCCGCCGGAGTGCGCCGGGGGCGGGTGGTGCACTTGTGTATGCCGGATGAATATGCCAGAGGGATATTCAGAATTAGATGTCGGTTTGCGGCAGGCCGATTCCCGCATCACTGTCGAGCATGAGTTCGATTTCTGCCAGTCGACTGCCGATCCGACGTGCGCTGGAAGGGTCCCGAGCCTGCGCCAATTCGAATGCTTGATGCAATAGGGTATTGGCTTCGCCGACATCACTCGCCGCGAGTCGTACCTCCGCCAGTAGCATTCGAACCGCGGTCTCCTCGTCGATGTCGTGCGTGCGGGCGGCGACGGCTGCGGCTGCTCGCAGTCGGTCCGTCGCGGCGTCCAAGCGACCGTCCGAGAAGTCCGCCCGTCCGAGTTGGTGCAGGGCTTGGACTTCGTGGTGAGCTGCCCCTATGTCCTGTGCGATCTTCAGAGCCTCCAGGAGTTCGCGACCGGATTCCCCTGTGCTCCCGAGACGCCAGTGCGCCTCGCCGATCCCGATCAGCGCCTCGGCCTGGCTTTTCCGGTCGCCGAGCGACCGGAATTCCGAGAGCGCTTCCTCGAACATGGAGAGGGCCGCTCCGGGTTCTCCTGATTCGGTGAGTGCTTCAGCCAGATTCCTTCGAACGGTAGCGCGGTCGTATCGACTTCCTTCGTTGTCCAGAAAAGATAGAGACTCTTCGAACGAGCGACGGGCCGATGTCAGCTCTCCCGATTGCATCTGTAACTCGCCGATATTGTTGAGAGTCTGCGCGGACGCGATTTTGTCGAGTGATTTCCGGAATCCCGTCAGGGCCTCGCGGAAATGCACGAGTGCCTGCCCGCGCTCCCCGAGGAGCAGCATGGTCACCGCGATGTTGTTCCGACTGCGCGCCTTGTCCCAGGTGTCCCCCGCTCGCGACTTTATGGCGAGGGATCGCTGGAGCAGGGCTAGGGCCTTGCGGTTCTCGCCCAGATGCCAGTTCAGTGTGCCGAGGACCCTCAGCGCCTCGGCCTCGGCCGGTTCGTCCCCCAGTGAGTGCGCCAGTTCCAGCGCTCGCTCACCTGCCGTGGCGGCCTCCGGGTAGTCGCCGATGCTCGCGTCCGCGGCACAGAGATCGATCAGGGCTCGGCAGAGCGCTGACGCGTCGTCCGTCCCGTCCCAGTGGGAAACGGCGTGCCGCAGAAGCTTTTTGGCGTCCTGCCAGTGGCATTCGGACTGCAGGAACCCCGCCAGGACGCCGGAGAGCCGGGCGGCCGCCTCGGGTGCGCCGTAGTTCCGGGCATGCTCTTCGACGGCGAGGAGGTTGCCGCGCTCCGCGATCAGCCAGGATCGTGCGGCGGCGGAATCAGGGAGGGGCGGCGGAGGCGTCGGCGACGGTGGCTCCGGTGAGGCGGGCCGTATGCGTCGGGGATAGGCCAGTCGATCCGCCCGGTCGGCGGTCGCGGTGTAGAAGTCGATGAGCCGGGTCACCGCCCGGCGGCGTTCCTCCTCGCTGTCCTCCGAGACGGCCAGGCCGTGGGCGTACTCGCGCAGCAGGTCGTGGTAACGATAACGATCCGGGACGGGCTCCCTGAGCAGGTGGCATGCCAACAGGGATTCGAGCAGCCGTTCGGTCGTGTCCTGCTCCAGCCCGAGCAGGGCGGAGGCCGCGTCGGCGGTGAACTCGGGTCCGGGATGCAGCCCGAGGCAGCGGAACGCGGTCCGCTGCTTGGCGGTGAGAGTTCGGTAGGACAGGGCGAACGCCCGCGTCATCTCCTGTTCCTGGTCAGCGCTGTGAATTTCCATCAGCCGCCCGGGGGCCCGTGCCAGACGCTCGGCGAGGACGGACAGCGTCCAGGAGGTACGGGCCCGGAATCTGTGCGCCACCAGTTCGATCGCGAGAGGGAGATATCCGCACAGTCCCACGATCCGTGCGGTCTCCGCGAGGTCCCGGGTGCGCTCCTCTCCCGCGAAGCCGCGGAAGAGCGAGACGGCGTCCTCCTCCGGCAGGGCGTCGAGCGGGACCGACAGCGCCTGAGGAATGCCGGTCAGGTGGCGGCGGCTGGCGATGATGGTGAGGGACGGTGACCCGCTCGGCAGCAGGGGGCCGACCTGCTCGGGGCCGGTCGCGTCGTCCAGGACGATGACCACCCGGCGCTCGGCCAGCATGGTCCGCCACAGGGCCGAACGCCCCTCCAGCTCGGCCGGAATGGAGAAGGCCGGGGCACCCAGCAGTCTCAGCAGTGTCGCGAGCGCGGCCCTCGCGGTGAGCGGTTCCTGAGTGGGTGAGTGGCCGTGCAGATCGATGTACAGCTGGCCGTCCGGGTATCTGTCGGAGAGCAGGTGGGCACTGGCCACGGCCAGGGCGGTTTTGCCCACGCCTGCCATCCCGCAGACCGCTTCCACGGTGACGATCAAACCTTCGTGCGAGCTCCTGTCGGTGATCATCGAGGTGAGGGCCCGCAACTCCGCACGGCGGCCGATGAGCGACGGTTGCTGGGGAAGGTTTCGGCGTGGCGGCGATCCGGGGGGTGGCGGCCCGGCGGCCTTGGGCGGTTCCGGAGGCGGAGCGGGAGGGGCACCGGCGACGGACGTGAGCGACTCGGTTGCCGGCCTGGCACCGGCCCCGTGTACCAGGTCGCGCGCCGGCACGCGGGCCAGCACACCCCGGTGGATCGCGTTCAACTCCGCCCCCGGGACGGCCCCGTACTCCACCATCAAGGACTGCCGGGCCCGTTGGTGGACACGGAGGGCGTCCGTGTACCGTCCGCTGCCGTAGTACGCGAGCATCAACTGCCCGATCAGTGTCTCGTCACCGGGATGCCGTGCGACCAGAGCGGAGAGCTCGCCGACCTGTTCGGCGTACCGGCCCAATCGCAGTCCCGCGGCGACGCGCGACGCGGTGGCGCTGAGCCGCGATTCCCCGAGTGCCCGCCGCACGGTGGCCGCCCAGAACCCGGGCAGCCCCGCCAGGGCCTCGCCCTGCCACAGGTCCTCCGCCCGGGACAGCAGGTCCATCGCCCGCGCGTCGCTGTCGCACGTGGACGCCGCGTCGACGAAGTGCTGGAAACGCTGCCGGTCCACGCAGTCGTGTCCGGCCCGCAGGGTGTAGGTGTGCGCCTTCCCGACGATGGCGGGCGCCTCCGGCCCCGCTCCGGCCAACCGCAACCGCCGGCGGACACGCGAGACGTAGGTGTGCGTGTTCTCGCGGGCACGCACGGGTGGGTCGCCGTCCCAGAGGCGTTCCACCAGCTCGCTCATCGCGACCGGACGATCCGCCTCGAGGGCCAGTGCGGCCAGCAGAAGTCTTTCCTTGTCCGAGCCCAAGCTCAGCAACTGCCCGTTGAGCCGAAGCCCCACCGGTCCGAGAATCTGGATTTCCACCAGCGCCCCCGCCGGTCCGTCGGATGGTTCACGAGCATGACATCGCGCGCGGAGTTCCGCCATACAACTCTGAGGCACTTGGCGTGATCGGCTCATTCCGGACGGTCGTTTCCGGTCGTGCCGGGGTAGAACGCGAAGGAGCTCGGGCAATGGGCCAATCGATCATCTCGGGGGCGGATGGATGAATGATTCGAGCAGGGCCGCGCCGGGGCCCCACGGGAACGAGATCAGTGGCGGGGCGAGCCTGTACGGCCCCACCATCCAGGCTCGTGAGGTGCACGGAGGCATTCACCTCCACTCCGTGTCCACGGGGCCCGCCCGGCCGGCGCGACCGCGCCAACTGTTGCCCGTTCCGGCGAACTTCACCGATCGGCGAAGTGATCTGGCGACACTGGACGATCTGCGCTCCACGGGATTACCGCTGATCGTCGTCAGTGGTCCGGCCGGAATCGGCAAGACGACTCTGGCGTCCAGGTGGCTGCATTCGCTGAGCGCCGAATTCCCCGACGGGCAGTTGTACGCGGACCTGCGCGGGCACTCGGTGGACGAGCCGGTAGGGCCGACGGAGATCCTTGGCCAGTTCCTCCGGGCGTTGGGCGCAGGGCCACCGCCCAACGACATGGCCGAACTGTCGTCGCTGTGGCGGTCTCTGACCGCCGACCGGCGTATCGCGATCATGCTGGACAACTCGTTCACGGCCGCCCAGATACGGCCGTTGCTGCTCAGTGGTCCGGGGGGCCTCGTGGTCGTCACGAGCCGTCACAGGCTGACCGGCCTGCGTATGCAGGGAGCGGGTTTCCATCAGCTCGCGGCGCTCGGTCCGGCCGCCGGGGTCGAACTGCTCACGCGGGTGATCGGGGCGGAGCGTGTCGAAGATGAACTCCCTTCGGCCCAACGCTTGGTGGACTTGTGCGGAGGCCTCCCGCTCGCGGTGTGCCTGGCATCCGCCCGGCTGGCGACGCGGCCGGGACAGTCGGTGGGGGCGCTGGCCGACGCCCTCGCACGGAACGCGGGCGGTGATCGATTCGCCGCGCTCGAAGTGGAGGGGGAGACCTCGGTGAGCAAGGCTCTGGACGCGTCGTACGCGGTACTGGGAGACGGGACCGCGCGGCTGTACAGGGGGCTCGGTCTGCTTCCCGTGCGGACTTTCGACGCGGCCATCGCGGCGGCGACCTGCGGTGAGTCGTTGGACTGGGCGGAGCGCCGGCTGGACGAGCTGGTGGAGGCGAACCTCGTCGAGGACGTCGGTCCGGAGACATACCGCTTCCACGATCTCCTGCGGATGCATGCGCACCACCGTGCCATGGAGGACGACACCGCTGCCGCCCGCGAGGAGGCCCTGCGCCGATTCTGCGACTGGTGCCTGTACGCGGCGACAGCGGCTCAGGAACGGCTGACGCCCGTGCAGCTCACGCTGGCCCGCTCCTACCGCCACCGGCCGGACCTGCCCCTCCCGTTCGCCGACGACGTCACGGCGCTCGGCTGGCTCGACTCGCGGCGGAGCCAACTGCTCGATGCCGTGAGGCTGGCGGCGAACAGCGGTTGGTACGACACCAGTTGGATGCTCGTGGATGCCCTGTGGCCCCTCTTCGTGAGGCTGCGTCACTACTCCGACTGGATCGAGGCCCACGAGATCGGACTGGTGGCCGCACGCGAGGCCGGCAACAGGGCGGCCGAGCGTCAGATGCTCAACTCCGGAGCCATCGGCCTGAGCGCCGCGGGCCGCACCGAGGAAGCCACCGCCTGGTACCAGGACTCACTCTTGGCCGCACGCGAAGCCGGTGACCCGCGGGACGAGGGGCAGGCGCTGCTGGGCCTCGGTGCCTGCCACCGCGAGGCCGGGCGGTACGCCGAGGCCGAGACCCGCCTGAGACAGGCGATCTCCGTCTGGGAGGGCTGCGGCTACCCGCGGGGCGCGGCCCTCGCCCGCACCACGCTCGGTGAGATCGCACTCGAGACGGGCGCCGCGGACGAGGCGGTCGACTGCTTCGCCCGGGCCCATGCCGCGATGGTGGCGGTGAACGACTCCCACGACGCCGCGCGGGCCCTCGCGTTCCTCGGGCGCGCCAACGTCCGGACGGGGGCGTACGAGCAGGGCGTGGCGAGGATGAACGAGGCTCTGGCCGTCTTCACCGGCTCCGGAGCGGTCTTCTGGCAGGCGCGCACCCTGGAGATGCTCGGCCGGAGCGCCGCGGAGCACGGCCATGGGACGGTGGCGGACGACCTTCTCGCGCGTGCCCTCGCTCTGTTCGAGAGCACGAGCCCCGCCGACGCGCGTCGGCTCGGCGGAGGCGGGTGATTCGCCCGCGCGGGAGAACCATCCGTCCGCGCGACAGCACCCGACCCGTGGCTGTGGAACACCGACCCAGGGAGCCTGAAATGGACCAGATCACGTTGGCCGCACTGACCGCCCTCGCCGGCGGTGTCGGCGGCGACGCCGGCCGCCAGGCATGGCAAGGGCTCACCGCGCTGGTGAGGCGTCCGTTCCTTCGTGGCTCGGCGGACGACACCCGCGCCGAGGTGCCGCCCGGCATCAGCTCGGGCGAACGGGAGATCGCTGAACTGGAGAGTGATCCGGCCGATCCGCTGCGCGCTCAGGCGCTGGCGACGGCTCTCGGCGTACGCGCCGCCTTGGACGAGGAGTTCCGCGCCTCCCTCGAAGAGTGGTGGCAGGCAGCGCGGAGCGGTGCGGGCGACGCGGTGCGCAACAGCATCAGCGGGGGCACCCAGCACGGCCCGGTGATCCAGGGCAGGGACTTCTCGAATCTGACCTTCAACGTGACTGAACACAGGGACCGTTGACGCCTCGCCCGACTTCCCGCCGACACGGCCCGGCGGTGTCGGCGGGAACACCGGGACAGGCGAGTCGCACTGCCATACGTCGCGGCCGGCGGTGCGCGTCTCCGCCGGCCCCTCCGTCGCGCGCGCCGTCCGTTCGGGCGCCCATCCGCCCTCGTGCCGATACCGGCTGAACCGCGGTTCCGTCGGCGCGCTCGCCCCTCATCCCGGCGCCGGGCCGCGTCGCTTCGCCGTGCCCCGAAACGCGTGGGCGGGTGCTCCATGCCCGTACGACATACCGCCGGGCTCCGCCGGCAGAACCCTGCAAGGTTCTGGCAAGGCTCCGTCGAGCCTTCCGTCTCCACTGCGGGGCATCTCTTCGGCAGAAGCAGTTCGTGGCATTCGAGGAGAAGCCAACAGGGGGACGCCATGACGGCGTTGAATACGACCGCGGCGAGCAGATTCGGCGCGGGCACCATCGAGGGAAGCGTCACCGGGTCACGACAGTGGCTGACGCTGGTGGGCCGCAAGCGGGTACTGGCGGTGGTCCACACGGTGACGTACGGGAAACGACTGCTCGACGTCCTTTCCCTGCTGGAAGGCGACTTCCGGCTCCAGGTCGTCTTCACGGCGCCGCCTCACGACTTCGGCGACGGCGTGCCAGCCTTCCTCGCGGGGCTCGGCAGCGTTGTGCTGCCGTGGGACCAGGCGATCGGCATGACCTTCGATCTCGCGCTCGCCGCAGGTCCGCGCGGCGTGCAGCACATCGATGCCCCGCTGATCACGCTGCCGCACGGGGCCAACTACCTGAAGAGGGTGACCGAAGGGGCGGACGCGGGCGTGGCAGGGCTGCGCAGACAGGACCTGCTGCCCGGTGGGCGGCCGCCTGCCGCCGTGGTGGTACCGCACCACGCCGATCTGAGCGAGCTGGCCCGTACCTGCCCGGAGGCACTCCCGCTGGCACACGTGATCGGTGATCCCGCGCACGACAGGATCGCCGCCAGTCTGCCTCTGCGCGCCATGTACCGCCGCGCGCTCGGGATTGCCGAGGGACAGAAACTCGTCGTCGCGGTTTCGACGTGGGGAGCGCACTCCTCCTTCGGCAGGTTCGACGCGCTGCTGCCGCGGCTCATCGGCGAACTGCCGGCGGCACGCTACCGTGCGGCCTTGCTCGTCCACCCCAATGTGTGGGCGGGACACGGGGCATATCAGGTCAGGTCGTGGCTGGCGCGCTGCGCCCACCTCGGAATCGGGATCGTGCCGCCCGAAGCTGATTGGCGCAGCGTCCTGATCGCCGCGGACTGGATCATCGGCGATCACGGCTCGGTCACTCTCTACGGGACGCTCACCGGGGCGCCGATGCTGCTCGCCGCCTCGCCCGCGCACGAGATCAATCCCTCGTCGCCGGCCGCGGCCCTCGCCGCTCACGCGCCCACACTGTCCCCCACCCATCCGCTCCTGGACCAACTCGACTACGTGGCACGGGAGCACCGGCACGAGGAGTACGCCGCGGTCAGATCGCGCATCACCTCGGAGCCCGGCCGGTTCAACCGGAACATGCGCCGCCTGATGTACGAGCTCCTGGGGATCGGGCAGCCCGCGCACGAGCCGGCGACCGTCCCGCTGCCGGATCCCCTCCCGCTGACCGCGCCGGCGCCGGGGCGCGGGGAGGTGTCGGCGTGAAGCGCTTCGTCGTGGTCGAGGCGCCCGCGTTCCGGGACGTACTGCACGCCCGATGCGCCGACGCCTCACTCACCGTCCGGCTGCGCCCCGGGCGCCGTGCCCACAATCCGGAGGTCGTCGACGAGCACCTCGTCGTGGACGTGGACGCCTGCCGGGACGCCTCCCTGCTGGACTGCGCTGATGTACTCCAGGGAAGCCTGGCGTACTCGGCCCCCGGAGCACTGCGCCGGCTGGCCGGACTGGCCTCGGCCCACCCGGCTTGCGGCATCGCCGCGGTGCCCGTGGCCGGGGCCGGAGGCGCGCGTGGCTGGGCCTTGGCCGGTGGCCCCGACCGGTCCGTGGTCCTCGTGCCGTACGGCCCTCACCGGCCGTACCAGTGCTCCGCAGACCCGTCGTTGCTGCCGTCGTGCGTGCATGCCTGGCTGGTGGAGGGCCGCCCGCTGAGGGAATGGCCGTCCGCCCGAGCCGCACCGTCCGACTGAGCCGCTCAAGTTCCCGCGCCACACCGGGACCGGGCCGCCGACCCCGGCCCCGGTCCCCCGGCCGATACCGAGCGATGGGGCACAGGGTGGGGACGGATCTCCTTCCTCCGCGGAGACGCGCGGACCTGGCGTGTCGGAGCTCCGGGCACATGCACGGTGCCGTTGTCAGTGCCCCCTCCTAGGGTTGCCGCATGACGAATTTCCGTTCCGGGTTCACGCTCTGGCAGTTGGTCAGCGGAGCCCGCGAGCTGACCGAGCACTCGGGCGTGCTTGAGCGTATCGATGCGGTGCTGGACATCATGGGTCCTGCCTTCGGCGGGACGGGGTACGGCAAGGGCAGGCCGTTGGTGAACGCCCTGGAGGCCGTAGCCCAGGAGTCGCTGCTGTGCGGGGATTTTGCCCTCGCACAGCGGTTCCAGCGTTTCGCCGCCTACGCCGGCGGCGACCTCTTCCTCGAAATCCTGGAGAACTACTACGACGAGAAGGCACGGCGTCGCAGTGAGGAGAGCATGCGCAGGATGGTGGCCATGGGCGCCGACCGGGCGGTTTCCGTCCTGGAAGCTCTCACCAAGGACAGCCCCGAGGCGACGGTGGCCGACGCGCGGGACCTCTTTCGCGGGATAGCCCTGTCCGTGGACCACCTGGGCATCGGTACGGGGGAGGGAGGAATCCGGCTGCCCTCTCGCGAGAGGAGGCGACTCCAGGAGTACGGGCACATGGAGCTGGTTCTGAGGAACCTGCCGCGACCGGCTTCGGCCGAGGCCGCGCGGCTGGTGGGTGACTTCCTGGAGGACGCCGACGCGGGGTTGCTCGCCCAGATGCTGGAGCTGAAGGCCCGGAGCGCGGGTCTCGATGCTCTCCGGGCCGTGGTGGAGGACGAGTCGAGCTCCGAAAGCGCCCTCCACGCCCGTCTGAAGAATCAGGAATGGATCTTCGGTGGTGCGTACGTCGCGGAGCTGACACGGCGCCAGTACACCGAGGACACGATTCTGGACATCCCGCTCCTGCGCGGTGACGGGTCCCTGCACGTGGTGGAACTCAAACGAGCCAACATCAAGGATCTGGTGATTCGCCGCAGCGGCCACCTCATGCTGGGTGCGGCGGCCCACCACGCGGTGTCGCAGGCGCAGAACTACCTCCGCACCATGGACGAGAACCGAGGGGCCATCCTCGCGAAGCACGGCGTCGATACGCGCAGGGCCTCGGCGACGGTCGTGATCGGGCACCCGAGATACGTGAGAGGGGACGTAACCCCCCAGGAGATCGCGGAGACGCTGCGGACCTACAACACGCACGCCACGCGCATCGAAGTGATCACGTACGAGACCCTGCTGGAGTCGGCAGCCCGGATGCTGGCCCTCGCGTCGGCGCAGCAGGACCCGGCTGACCGGACGGAGGAGCCCACGTCATGACCCAAGACGAGCGTCCCGCGATCGAGAGGCTGCTGGCCCGACTCTGCGGTGGCGAGATCACGGACAAGGATTACGTCGGCTACTTCCTCAACGAGCACGGGGAAGAGCTCGTCTTCGCCCAGTGCCGGAGCGAGAAGACCGCCCGGCTCTGGCACAGCGATGCCGAGTGGCAGATGTTCCGGGTCGACGACCACTCGATACGGGTCGGCACCCTGATGGAAGGGGTGGTCACCGTGGGCGACCTGATCATCGACCGAGCCGAGGCGTCGTGGCTGTCCTCCTGCCTTGCCGCCTCCCGCCATCTGCGTCGGGAGCGCGGCTGACGCGTCGCCCGGAGCACGGACAAGAAGGCCCTCGTCGCCGACCGGGCCTTCTTCCGGAGCCCGGGGCAGAAGTGTGAACCCCCGCCCCGGCTCAGCCCCTTCTCGGCGCCTCACAGCTCCTTGGCGAACCAGTGGTCGGCGTACGGGCCGTCGTTGTACGCCGGGATCTCCCGGAACCCGTGCTTCGCGTACAGCCCCCGCGCCTCCACCAGATCGCTCCGGGTGTCGAGCCGGAGCACCCGCATCCCCGCCTCCCGCGCCACCTCCTCGGCCGCCGCCACCAGCAGCCCGCCGCCTCCGGTGCGCCGGAAGGCGGGGCGTACGTAGACCCTGGTCAGCTCCGCGACGGCCGTCGCCGGGTCCAGGAACACCCCGACGCAGCTCGCCGGGTCGCCCGCCCACCGGCCCACCAGGAGCCGGCCGGTGGGCGGGGCGAGGCGGTCGACGCCGTCGTCCGTCAGTCCCTCGTCGATCTCCGCCTCGGTCGCCTGCCGCTTCCAGTAGCGGCTGGCGAGTTCGTCGTAGTAGTCCCGCAGCAGTCGCGCCGCGTCCGGCGTGTCGAACCGTTCCGGGGTCAAAGTCCAGGTCATGGGCCGATCCGATCACCGTACGGATCGGGAAGGAAACGAATTTCGCGGAGGGCGGCCGGGGCGCCCGGGACCGGAGGGAATCCGGGGGCCCGTGGGACGCGGCTGGCATTCTTTTGGGCAAAACGATGTGACGGTCAGGCGAAGTGGGGGTTGATGGTGTCTATCCCCAGGGGCAATGCGAGGCTTCATGGGCACGGCCCGTATCCACGGGAATGTGCCAGAAGCGGTGGGAGGGTCGGCGCAGCGTGACACATGCGGAACACGGCGTGCACGGGAGCGTGGCGACGGACGCGGAGACGAGGACCGGGACGGCCCGGATCGTGCTCTGGCTGGTCGTCGCCGCTCTCGCCGTACGCCAGATGACGGTGGTACTGAGACAGCCGCCGGGTGAGCGGCTGACCGATCTGGAGACGTGGACCGGGGAGAACGGCGTCCTGCGCGTCAAGGGCTCGCTCTACGACCCGGACCGGTTCACCGGCACACCGTTCGCGGGGCTCGTCCTCAAGCCGCTCGGCGCGTCGGCGGAGGAGGCCCTCGGCATCGCCTGGACCAGCGTCTCCCTGCTGCTCGTCGTCGCACTCGGCCTCGTCGCCGCCCGCGCGCTGCCCTCCCCGGTGGGCCGCCGCACCGCGCTGTTCGCCGCCCCGGCCGCCATCGCCCTGCTCATGGTCTCGCTGCCGGTGCGCAACGCGCTGCACCTCGGCCAGACCAGCATCCTGCCGGTGCTGCTGGTCCTCGTCGGCTGCCTCACGGTCCGCGACCACCGGGCCCAGGGGATCCTGGTCGGGATCGCGGCGGCGCTCCAGCCGCCCGTCCTGCTCTTCGCGGTCCTCCTCCGGCTGACCGGGCGCCGACGCGCCGCGCTGACCGGCGGCGCCACCTTCGTCGCGCTCACCGCCGTCGCCTGGGCCGCGCTGCCGCACGACTCCTGGACGTACTGGATCCACCACGTCGCCGGAGCCGGGCTCGGCGAACGCCCGGACGGCCTCGCCAACCAGTCGCTGCACGGCGCGCTGCTCCGCCTCGGCCTCCACGGCCCGCTGGAGATCACCGTCCTGCTGGTCCTGGCCGTCGCCGTCGCCGTGCTCGGACTGCGCCGCGCCGCCCGGTACGCCCGGGACGGGCAGCTGCTCCTCGCCGTCTCGGTGACCGGCTGCGTGGCCGTCGTCGTCTCCCCGACCGCCTGGCAGCACCAGCTGCTCTGGGTGCTGCTCGCGGTGGTCGGCCGGGTCGGGAAGCGGGCCTCGGACCGGCTGGTCTGGCCCGCCGTGGTGGTGCTCGTCCTCACCCTGCCGGGCACCATGCTGCTGCCGAACATCGGGGCGCTCCACCCCGTGCGCGACAACGTGCTGCTGCTCACGGCGCTGGCCGCGGCCTGCGCCGTTCCGTTCCTGCCGCGCACCTCGCCGTACTGGCTCGAACCGGTCCCCACCGACTACGCGCGGCCGGTGCCGGCGCGCTGGAGCCGGGTACCGCTGCTGCCGTTCTGGCGCCGGGTGCTGACCCGTCCCAACCTGCTGCTGGAACTCCTGCTCATCCGGGTCGTCTACTCCGCGTACGCCAAGGTCCGGCTCGCCGCGACCGCGGGCCGCCCCACCGCCGAGAAGCACGGCCGGCAGGTCCACTCGCTGGAGCAGTGGCTGCACATCGACGTCGAGCACTGGTTCAACCACAAGATCGCCGGAATCGGCTGGATGCGGGACTTCTTCGACTACTACTACTCGACGTTCCACTTCATCATCCCGCTGACCATCCTCGGCGTGCTCTACGTACGCCGCCCCGCCGACTACCGCTGGGCCCGCTCCACCATCGGCTTCGCGACCCTTCTCGCCCTGGTCGGCTTCTGGCTCTATCCGCTGGCCCCGCCCCGGCTCATGCCCGGCCTCGGGTTCATCGACACCGTGCACGGCGTCCAGGACTTCTCCAAGCCCGACTACGGGACGCTGACCTCGGTCACCAACCAGTACGCGGCCATGCCGTCGCTGCACTTCGGCTGGTCGCTCTGGTGCGGGCTGATGATCATGATCCTCGCCCCGAAGATCTGGATGAAGGTGCTGGGGCTGCTCCACCCGTTCTTCACCATCTGCGCCATCGTGGGCACCGGCAACCACTGGATCCTCGACGCGGCGGGCGGGGCGCTGGTCGTCTCGCTCGGCTTCCTGCTGACGTACGCCCTGGCCGGACCGCGACAGCTGCGGAGCCCGGACGACGACCGTGACCGCGACCGCGGGCCGGGGCCGGGGCCGGAGAGCGGCGGGCGACAGCCGGTGGACGCCCGGACCCTGGCCGGCAGAGGTACGGCGGCGAGTACGGGCGCGGGCGCGGCCCGGGAGTGAGCCGGTACGGCCCCGGAGCGGCCCGGGTGTGACGAGGCGGGCCCGGGTGTGACGAGTGGTGCCGGGGTGTGACGAGGTGCCCGGGTGTGACGAGGGGGTGCCGGGGCGATGGGCGCCCGGGGCACCCCTTCGTCATGGCCCCGACGGGGCCGGAAACCGGGTTGTGCCGGCCCGGTGAGCCCGGTGGGCTACCTCCATGGACGGAACCACGGAGCCGGTACGCCGCCGGGCGGGGCCAGGACGCGAGCGCACGGCCGCCCCGCGGCGGGCACCCTGGTGCGTGCTCGCGGCCCTAATACTGGCCGCCTTCACCTTCAACACGGCGGAGAACCTGCCCGTCGGCCTCCTGGAGGTCATCTCCGGCAATCTGCGGGTGCCGGTGCAGGCGGTCGGGCTGCTGGTCACCGGGTACGGCGTGACCGTGGCCGTCTCGTCCCTGCCGCTGGCCCACGCCGTGCGGGCCGTGCCCCGGCGCCATGTGCTCACGGGTCTGCTGGCCGCGCTGGTCGTGTCCAGCCTCGCCGCCGCGCTGGCCCCCTCCTACGGGATGCTCCTCGGGGCGCGACTGGTGACCGCGCTCGCCCAGGCGCTGTTCTGGGCGGTGATGGGGCCGGTCGCGGTGGGCCTCTTCGCGGCCGAGGTCCGCGGCCGGGTGATCGGGGCGCTCTCCGTCGCCGGCTCGCTCGCCCTCGTGCTCGGGGTGCCCGCCGGCTCCTGGCTGGGCCGCCAGAGCGGCTGGCAGGTGCCGGTCGCCCTGACGGCCGCCGCCGGTACCGTCTCCCTGGTGACGATCGCCGTCCTGCTGCCGACCTCGCGTCCCGAGGACGAGCCCGCCGCCTACGGAATCCGTCCCGACGTCCGCCGGTTCGCGGTCGTGCTGGTGTCCGGGGGCCTCTCCGCCACCGGGGCGTTCGCGGGCTTCACGTACGTCGTGAAGTTCCTGGGTGACGTGAGCGGCTTCCCGCCCGCCGCGGTCGGTGTCCTGATCATGGTGTTCGGCGTGGCGTGCCTGGCCGGGGTGACCGTCACCGGGGTGCTGCTGGACCGCTTCCCCCATGCCACGCTGCGCGCCGCCCTGGCCATGCAGGCGGTGGGGTTGCTCGGCCTGTACGCGGCCGGTACCGAGCCGGTGGCGGCGGTGGTGTTCCTGGTGCTGATGGGCGGTGCGCTCGGCCCGGTGTTCATGGCCACCCAGAACGCGATGCTGTACTGCGCCCCGGGCCGCACGGACCTCGCACTCGCGGCGAACTCGGGTTCCTACAACGCCGGTATCGCGGCGGGCGCCGCACTCGGCGGACTGGTCCTGTCCCACGCCGACGTGCGGGGCGCCTTCCTCGCAGGCGGCCTCCTCCCGGTCGCGGCCTGTGCGGTGGCTCTCCTCGGAGGGGCACCGCGCAGGCGCACCGGACCGTGAGGGACGGGGCGGGCGGACACGGCGAAGCCCGGGCCGGGACCTCGGTGAAGAGGTCCCGGCCCGGGCTTCGTCCATGCGGGCTGCTGCGCGGGCCGGCTCAGTACCAGCTGTTGGCCTGCCAGAAGTCCCAGGCGGCGCACGGGCTGCCGTAGCGGCTGTTCATGTAGTCCAGACCCCACTTGATCTGCGTGGCGGGGTTGGTCTTCCAGTCGGAACCGGCGGACGACATCTTGGAGGCGGGCAGGGCCTGGACCAGGCCGTACGCGCCGGAGGAGGCGTTGGTGGCGCTCGGGTTCCAGCCGCTCTCGTGCGAGACGATGTTGCTGAAGCACTGGAACTGGGCGCTGTCACCGATCATCTGCTGCGCCGTGGCCTGCGCGCCGGTCGCGGCGGTCGTCGCGGTGGGCGTGGCGGCGGACGCCGTACCGGCGCCGAGGGCCAGGCCACTGCCACCGAGGAGTACGGCGGCACCGACGAGGACGGTCTTGCGGCCTGCGATGCGGGGCTGGGCGGAGAAACGACTGGCGAACGACACGAAGAAACCTAACGTCGGGGGCAGGTGGCGTCGCGGGCCGGGTCCGTGGTGAATGATCCGGGCGTCCCCACCTGGGCCCTGGTGACCGGATGACGGTCGAGCGGGCCACCGAGGTGTTCGGCGACAAGAACCATGGTTAGCCCCGTCGTTCGGCGCTGGCAATGCCCTCCCGACGGCGGCCGTACGACCCCGACTCGGACCTCGGGCCCAAGGTCCCGAACCAGGACAAAGGGGAGTTGAGGCAGCTCAGGGACGGTGCGAAAGGGGCGATTCAGTCACTGGTGTCGCTACTATCCGGCTTGGGGGAGGACCTTGTGCCTGTGGGTGTCCTCACGCCGCCGGGACCCTCGAATGTGACCTGGGCCTCGAAGGAAGCGCGCCGGGTCGCCCGGCGGAGCGCCCGCAGGAGTACCGGCCCCACGGCGAGCGTCAGCACCACGGTCAGCGCCGCCCGGCCCAGGTCCCAGCCGAGCGAGGTGGTCAGGCAGTACGCCAGGAAGCGGACCAGGTTCTCGTGCACCGGGTCGCCCGCCACGAAGGAGATGCCCGAGCCCAGGCCGGGCACGATCGTCCAGCCGTACAGGTTCATCACCGTGCCGTAGAGCAGCGAGGCCGCCGCGCCGTACGCCGCGAGCATCGCGGTCTCCGCCCGGCCGCGCAGCCGCTCCGGCCCCGGCAGCAGACCCGCGCCCATGGTGAACCAGGCCATCGACAGCATCTGGAACGGCATCCACGGCCCCACCCCGCCGGTGAGCAGCGCCGACGCGAACATCGTCACCGCACCCAGCACGAAGCCGAAGCCGGGCCCGAGCACCCGCCCGCTGAGCACCATCAGGAAGAACATCGGTTCCAGCCCCGCCGTCCCCGCCCCCAGCGGGCGCAGGGCGGCACCGACCGCCGCGAGCACCCCGAGCATCGCGACCGCCTTCGCGTCGAGGCCGGCGTCCGCGATCGTCGCCACGGCCACCGCCACCAGCAGCGGCAGCAGCGCGCCGAAGAGCCACGGCGCGTCCTGAGCGTGCGCGGTGCCGAACGCGGGCCCGGCGAGCAGCGGCCAGCCGAAGGCCGCCACCCCCACCGCGCCGACCAGCACCAGCGCCACGACCGAACGCGGCCCGAGCCGGACCGGGCGGACCCGCCGGCCGCCGGTCGCGGCGCCCTGGGGGTGCGGGGAGGCTTCGAGGCGCGCGGGGCCCGTCACGCGCCCGCCTCCAGGGCGGTGCGGACCTGGTTCACGGTGAGCCACTCCTGCGGGGCGAGGATCTTCGCGGTCTGCGGGGCGTACGCGGGGGAGGAGACCACCACCTGCCGGGTCGGGCCGTCCGCGACGACCTCCCCGCCGGCCAGGATCACCACCCGGTCCGCCAGTTCCGCCGCCAGCTCCACGTCGTGGGTGGCCAGCACGATCGCGTGCCCCTCGGCCGCCAGGCCGCGCAACACGCCGACCAGCCGGGACTTGGCCGCGTAGTCGAGCCCCCGGGTCGGCTCGTCCAGCAGGATCAGCGGCGGCCGGGCGGTCAGGACGAGGGCCAGTGCCAGGGTCAGCCGCTGGCCCTCGGAGAGGTCACGGGGGTGGGTGCCGTCCGGTACTCCGGGCAGCAGACGGGAGACGAGGGCCCGGCAGCTGCCCGCCGGGGCGCCCGCGTCGGCGTCGGCCGCCGCGCACTCGGCCGCCACCGTCTCCGCGTACAGCAGGTCGCGCGGCTCCTGCGGCACCAGCCCGACCCGGCGCACCATCGTGCGCGGGTCGGTGCGGGACGGCTCCAGGCCGCCCACGCGGACCCGCCCGGCGGTGGGCGGGACCATACCGACGAGCGCGCCGAGCAGGGTGGACTTCCCGGCGCCGTTGCGCCCCATCAGGGCCACGGTCTCGCCGGCCCGGACGTCCAGGGTCACCGCGCGCAGCGCCTCCACCCGGCCGCGCCGCACCCCGAGCCCCTCGGCCCGCGCCAGGGGCGCGGTGGGGTCGGGGGCGGGCGCGGAAACCGTCTGCGCCCGGCGTGCGCGCCGGAGGCCGAAGAGACCGGTGCGCACGCTGGGCGCCGGAGCAGGCGTCGGAGCGGGGGCATCGGCAGGCATACCGGACGCGCCGTGCGCGCCGGGCGCGAGGCGTACAGGGTGCGTGGGACACCCGGGCAGCGGCGCCGCCACGGCGGGCGACCGGCCGGCCAGCCGCTCCCGCAGCCCCGCCGCCCGCCGCCGGGCGTCGCGTACGGAGAGCGGCAGCGGGTCCCAGCCGGCCAGCAGCCCCAGTTCGGCGACGGGCGGCCGGACCGGTGAGACGGCCATGATCTGCGCCGGCGCACCCACGACCGGCGCGGCGCCGGGCGCGGGCAGCAGCACGACCCGGTCCGCGTACTGCACCACGCGCTCCAGCCGGTGCTCGGCCATCAGCACGGTCGTGCCCAGGTCGTGCACCAGGCGCTGGAGCACCGCGAGGACCTCCTCGGCCGCCGCAGGGTCCAGCGCGGACGTCGGCTCGTCGAGCACCAGCACCTTCGGGTGCGGGGTCAGCACCGAGCCGATCGCGACCCGCTGCCGCTGGCCGCCGGAGAGCGTGGCGATCGGCCGGTCCCGCAGCTCCGCGAGCCCCAGCAGGTCGAGGGTCTCCTCCACCCGGCGACGCATCACGTCCGGGGCGAGCCCCAACGACTCCATGCCGTAGGCGAGTTCGTCCTCCACGGTGTCCGTGACGAAGTGCGCCGAGGGATCCTGGCCGACCGTGCCCACCAGATCGGCGAGTTCGCGCGGCTTGTGGGTACGCGTGTCCCGCCCGCCGACCGTCACCCGGCCGCTCAGCGTCCCGCCGGTGAAGTGCGGCACCAGCCCCGGCACCGCACCGAGCAGCGTCGACTTGCCGACCCCGGACGGGCCGACGAGCAGCACCAACTCGCCCTCGGGCACGGTCAGATCGATGCCCGACAGGGTGGGCTCGGCCGCGCCCTCGTACCGTACCGATACCTGCTCGAACCGGATCACTGGTCCTCCTTCGGATGCGGCGGTACGGGGGCGGCGAACGCGGGCAGCAGCCCGGCCAGGATGCCCGCGGCGGGCCACAGCGGCAGCACCGGCGGGGCCGGCGGGACGACCCCGGGCCGCAGCGCCGCCGGGTCCACCGAACCCGCCCGGATCATCACCGCGGCCACCAGCACACCCGACCCCGCCACCAGCCACGCCCGCACACCCCACCGGTCGGGGCGGTACCGGGTGCGCACCGAGCGCCGGCCGCCCAGCCGCAGTCCGGCCATCGCCGCGACGAGCCCCGCGAGGAGCAGCGGCAGCCCGTAGACCGCGCCCTCGGCGGCGAGCAGCCCGTACGTACCTGCGCACACCCCCAGCAGGCCGCCGAGGGTGAGGACGTCGGTGGTGTGCCGGACGCGGGCGGGCACCCGGGCGGTCCGCCCGTACCCCCGCGCGTCCATCGATGCGGCCACCGCCACCGACCGCTCCAGCGCCCCCTCCAGCACCGGCAGGCCGATCTGGGCGACCGCCCGGATCCCGCCGGTGGGTCGGCCCCGCAGCCGCCGGGCGGTCCGCAGCCGGGCCACGTCCGCGACCATGTTCGGCGCGAACGTCATGGCGACGACGACCGCCACCCCCGCCTCGTACAGCGCGCCCGGCAGCGACTTCAGCAACCGGGCGGGACTGGCGAGGGAGTTGGCCGCGCCGACACAGATCAGCAGGGCGGCCATCCGCGCCCCGTCGTACAGCGCGAAGAGGAGCTGCTCCCCGGTCACCCGGCCGCCGATCCGGACACCCTCGGCCCAGCCGGGCAGCGGCACCTCTGGGAGCGTGACGAGGGTGTGCGTGCCCGGGATCGACGACCCCAGGAACGCCGAGAAGACGAGCCGCACCCCGACGACGAAGAGGCCCAGCTTGACGAACGCCCCGTACGAACGGGCCCACGGCGCGTCCGTACGCCGGGCGGCCACCACATAACCGGCCACCCCCACCAGCAGCCCGAGCAGCAGCGGGTTGGTGGTGCGGGAGGCGGCGGTCGCCAGGCCCAGCGCCCACAGCCACCACGCGCCGGCGGGCAGCGCGTTGCTCCGGTGCGCCCCGGGCGCGCGCAGGCCGCGCGCGCGGCCCGTCGCGGCGGGAAGGCGGCTCATCGCCGGCGGCGCGCCTGGAGGACGGCGGCGGCGCCGAGGACCACGACGGCACCGATACCGGCGAGCACACCGACGGAGGGGCCCCCGCCGTCACCGCCCGACGCGTTGGAGGAGGCGGCGGACGAGGCGGCCGGCGAACTCGCGGCGGGAGCCGTCCCGGTGGGCGCCGGCGAGGTGCCGCCCGAGATCTGCTCGCCGCAGCCGGTCTGCGGATAGCCGGAGATGGCGCAGAGCAGCGCCGCGCTGTCGTACCGCAGCGGCTTCGCCACCGAGGCCAGCGCATCGGCGGTGCTCGCGTCCGGTGCGACCCGGGCGCAGGCGGTACGGAGCGCGGGCGGCTGCTCCCCGGCGGGGGCGTCGGCCGCCGTGCCGGGGTCGATGACCAGCGCGACGCGCTTGCTGCCGTCCTGCGCGGGGGTGTCCCCGCAGACGGCGGCGAAGCCGGGGGCGTGGCGCGGCCGGGCCGCGTCGCCGGAGTCCTCGCTCACCGCGAACCGGAAGCCCTGCACCGCCCCGTCCTCGGGGCGGACCAGGGACGGCCCCTGGGTGGCGTACGTCCACCGCGAGCCGTCGCCCTCCCAGAAGGACCAGTAGCGGTACCCGGCGGCCTGCGCGGTGCCCGCGACGCAGAGCGTCACGACCGCCGCGAGTGCTGTCAGCGCCACGAGCGCGGCAGCCCGGCGGAGGACTCCGCCGGGCGTGCTCCGGAACGCGGGGGTGGTCACCGGCCGTCCTTGTCCTTGCGCCGGTTGCTGAGCAGGAAGCCGATGCCCGCGCCGACGGCGAGGCCGACGCCGATCAGCCACCAGACGCTGAAGCCGGAACTGCCGGTGGAGGCGGCGGCGGGCTGTGCGCCGGTCGGGGTCGGCGAGGGCACCGCGGTCGCGGCGGGCGCCGGGCCGGTCGCGTTGAGCTGGGCGACGAGGTCGGCGCCGCCGAAGTCGCGGGCGTCGGTGCCGGTCGCGTGCGCCGCGAGGATCAGCTGCGCGTACGCGGCCGGGCCGGACTGCTTCGCCCAGGCGGCGGAGTTCTTCTCCAGCCAGGTGACGGCGGACGCCGCCTTGTCCTGGTGGCCCGAGGCGGCGAGCGCCACGACGGCGTCGGCGGTGTTGCCGAAGTCGGGCTGCGGTTCGGTGGTCTCCGAGCCCGGCATGGGCGCCTGGTCGAGGTGGCCGGAGGCGAGCGCGGCGGTCAGCCAGTGCGCGCCGTTCTGGGCGACCTGCTCGGCGGTGAGGCCCGTGCCGGGGGTGCAGACGGGTGCCTTGCCCGGGTTGTAGCTGCCGGCCGCCAGGCCCTTGCCCATGGTGCCGAGCACGGCCGCCGCGGTGGCGTCCGCGTTGGCGGCGAGCACGCCCTTCTTGTCCGGCTGGTAGGCGAACGCGCCGCCGTCCTTGCCGCCGCACGGCAGCGCGAGCCCGCGCAGCACGTCGTACGGGGTGTGCCCGGCGGGCGAGGTCACGTCGGTCAGCTTCTTGCCCGCGCGGGCGAAGGCGCCGACGACCACCGCGGTCGAGTTCGCGTCGCTGGGGCTGCCGGGGGTGTAGCCCCAGCCGCCGTCGTCGTTCTGCACGGACGCCAGCCAGTCGATGCCGTTCGCCACGGCCGTCTTCTCACCGGTCAGCTCGGCGAGCGCCTGCACGGCGGCGGCGGTGGAGTTCGTGTCCGTCATCGTCTTGGCGTCGCACGGCTTGTGGAAGTCGCGGTAGGCGGGGAAGGCGCCGCTGTCGCACTGCTGGAGCTTCAGCCAGTTCACCGCCTCCACGGACGGGGTGACGAACTCGATCTTCTGGGCCAGGAAGGCCAGCGACTGGCGCCAGACCCCGTCGTAGGCCGGGTCCGAGGTGCCGTAGAGACCGGCGTGCGGGTCGGCGGGCACGGAGACGGAGCTGGAGGGGGAGGGCGACGGGCCGGAGGACGAGTCCGCCAGCGCCGCCGGGGCGGCGGACGCCAGGAGCACGGCGGTGGTCGCGAGCGCGGCTGCGCTGCGGCGTACGGTCATGACTGGCGAGGGCCTCTCCTGCGGGGGCCGGGCGCGGGCACGTGACCGGTGCCGGGCTCGGCTCCGTCTGTTGCGACGGATGCGGACCACCGGACCTCCCGGCGGCATCGGCCGTTCGCGCCCGTGCCCCGGATTCCGCCCGGAGTGCGGGCGGTTCACGGACGGCCACGGCCCGGTGCGGACCGGGGCCCGGTGGAGAGCGGTACCGGTTTGCGCCGGAATTCCCCGTACGGGCGTGATGAACGACGGGTTCACTCTACCGGGGGAACCGGGGCCGGCCCCGAGGCCGGTCGCCCTGAGGGCCCCGGGCCACGGGGCGGGCCCCGGGCCGCGGGCCGGACTCCCGGGGCATGGCCACGGGGACGGGCACCCAGGTCAGGGGGCGGGCCCGGGCCGCGGGGCGGGCCGCGGCGCCGGTCTCAGCCGGGCGTCACCGGGTCCAGCAGCCGGCAGACCGTCTCGATGTCCGTCCGCACCTGCTCGGCCCCCGCGCGGCCGGACAGCCAGGAGGTGAGGGTGCAGTGCCAGGTGTGCTCGACCACCCGCACCGCCGACAACTGCCCGGCGTCCGGGTCCGTCAGCCCCGCCGCGTCCAGGACGATCTCCGTCACCAGCCGGGAGACGGCGTCCACCTCGGCGCTCACGCCCCGGTCCGCGAAGGTCAGTGCCCGCAGCATGGCGTCGGCCAGCTCCGGTTCGCGGCGCAGCGCCCGGAAGGCGCGCAGCAGCGTCGCGGCGGCCCGCTCCCCGGGGGTGCGCCCGGCCGGCGGGTGGTCGGCCAGTGTGGTGCTCAGCAGCCGCAGCCGGTCGTGCAGGGTGGCGACCAGCAGATGCACCTTGGACGGGAAGTAGCGGTAGAGGGTGCCGAGGGCGACCCCGGCGGCCTCCGCGACCTCGCGCATCTGCACGGCCTCGAAGCCGCCCCGTCCGGCGAGTTCCGCGGTGGCGCCCAGGATGCGGGCGCGGCGGGCCCGCTGGCCCGCCGTCAGAGGAAGTGCGGGTGGCCGGGCGTCAGCGGTCATGAGGTCACCTCCGTGCCGTGGCGTGAATCACCTGATCCGGTCGTCACACCGACGCTACCTGCCGGTAGATTCGATCCTCATTGGACGGGTCGGTCTGAAACTTGTTCCAGATTATCGGCAGCGGTTACGCTCCGGAAAACGCAGTGATGAAGGGGGCCGGGAGTGACCGCCGAGGCCATGGAGACGGACCCCGGCGCGGGACGCGGCGCCCCCGCCGGAGCGGACGACCGCCCGTTGCGGATCGCCCTCCTCACGTACAAGGGCAACCCGTTCTGCGGCGGCCAGGGCGTCTACGTCCGCCACCTCGGCCGCGAGCTGGCACGCCTCGGCCACAGCGTCGAGGTGATCGGCGCCCAGCCCTACCCGGTGCTCGACGAGGGCGTCCCGCTCACCGAGCTGCCCAGCCTCGACCTCTACCGGCAGCCCGACCCGTTCCGGACCCCCGGCCGTGGCGAGTACCGCGACTGGATCGACCTCGCGGAGGTCGCCACCATGTGGACCGGCGGGTTCCCCGAACCGCTCACCTTCTCGCTGCGTGCCGGACGCCATCTGCGGTCCCGGCGCGGCGAGTTCGACGTGGTCCACGACAACCAGACGCTCGGCTACGGGCTGCTCGGCGACCTCGGCGCCCCGCTCGTCACCACCATCCACCACCCCATCACCGTCGACCGCCGCCTCGACCTGGCCGCCGCCACGACCCGTGTGCGCGCCCTCTCCGTACGCCGCTGGTACGGCTTCACCCGCATGCAGAAACGGGTCGCCCGCCGGCTGCCGCACGTCCTGACCGTCTCCGGCTCGTCCCGCCAGGAGATCGTCGACGACCTCGGAGTGAGCCCCGGCCGCGTCGACGTGGTCCACATCGGCGCCGACACCGACCTCTGGTCGCCCGACCCCTCGGTCCCCGAGGTGCCCGGGCGGATCGTCACCACCTCCAGCGCCGACGTCCCCCTCAAGGGGCTCGTCCACCTCGTGGAGGCGCTCGGCAAGGTCCGGGCCGGCCACCCCGACGCCCACCTCGTGGTCGTCGGCAGGCGCGCCGAGGACGGCCCCGTCGCCCGGGCCATCGAACGCCTCGGCCTCGGCGACGCCGTCGAGTTCGTCAAGGGCATCAGCGACGCCGAACTCGTCGACCTGGTGCGCGGCGCCCAGGTCGCTTGCGTCCCCTCGCTGTACGAAGGGTTCTCGCTGCCGGCCGCCGAGGCGATGGCCACCGGCACCCCGCTCGTCGCCACCACCGGCGGGGCGATCCCCGAGGTCACCGGCCGCGACGGGGAGACCTGCCTCGCGGTGCCGCCCGGCGACCCCGACGCCCTCGCGACCGCCCTCACCCGGATGCTGGACGACCCGGGGCTGCGCGCCCGACTCGGTGCGGCCGGCCGCGACCGGGTGCTCGCCAACTTCACCTGGGCCAGGGCGGCGGCCGGCACCGCCGACCTCTACCGCCGGGCCATCGCCGCCCGGGGAGCCCGCAGGTGACCCCACCGGACTCCGTTCCCGCCCGTGCCCGTACCACCGACATCGAAGGCAGGCCCCCGTGCTGACCGTCGACTTCACCCGCTTCCCGCTCGCCGCCGGTGACCGTGTGCTCGATCTCGGCTGCGGCGCAGGCCGGCACGCCTTCGAGTGCTACCGGCGCGGCGCCCAGGTCGTGGCCCTGGACCAGAACGGCGAGGAGATCCGCGAGGTCGCCAAGTGGTTCGCCGCGATGAAGGCCGAGGGCGAGGCCCCGGCCGGCGCGACCGCCACCGCGATGGAGGGCGACGCCCTCAACCTGCCGTTCCCCGACGACTCGTTCGACGTCGTCATCATCTCAGAGGTGATGGAGCACATCCCCGACGACAAGGGCGTCCTCGCCGAGATGGTCCGCGTCCTCAAGCCCGGCGGACGCATCGCCATCACCGTGCCCCGCTACGGCCCCGAGAAGGTCTGCTGGTCCCTCTCCGACGCCTACCACGAGGTCGAGGGCGGCCACATCCGCATCTACAGGGCCGACGAACTGCTCCGCAAGATCCGCGAAGCCGGACTGAAGCCGTACGGCACCCACCACGCGCACGCCCTGCACTCGCCCTACTGGTGGCTCAAGTGCGCCTTCGGCGTGGACAACGACAAGGCTCTGCCGGTCCGCGCCTACCACAAGCTGCTGGTGTGGGACATCATGAAGAAGCCCGCGGTGACCCGGGTCGCCGAGCAGCTGCTCAACCCGGTCGTCGGAAAGAGCTTCGTGGCGTACGCGACGAAGCCGCACCTCCCGAAGGCAGAGGCGTGACTCTCCCCGAACGGACCGAACACCTCGTACTGCCCGGTGTCCTGACGCCGGATCAGGCATCCGCGACCGTCGCCGCACTGCTCGGCGTGCAGTGCGAGGACGGCGCGCTGCCCTGGTTCCGCGGCCACCACCTCGACCCGTGGGACCACACCGAGGCCGCGATGGCCCTCGACGCGGCCGGCGAACACGAGGCCGCCGAAGCCGCCTACGAATGGCTGGCCCGCAGCCAGAACCAGGACGGCTCCTGGTACGCCGCCTACCACGACGGTGATCCGGAGCGGCCCACCGACCGCAGTCGGGAGTCCAACTTCTGCGCGTACGTGGCCGTCGGCGTCTGGCACCACTACCTCGCCACCGGCGACGACGCGTTCGTCGACCGGATGTGGCCGATGGTCTTCGCGGCCGTCGAGTTCGTCCTCGGACTCCAGCAGCCCGGCGGCCAGATCGGCTGGAAGCGCGAAGCCGACGGCACCCCCGTCACCGACGCGCTGCTGACCGGCTCCTCCTCGGTCCACCACGCCCTGCGCTGCGCCCTCGCACTCGCCGAACGGCGCGAAGAGCCGCAGCCCGACTGGGAGTTGGCGACCGGAGCGCTGGCGCACGCGATCGTCGCACACCCGGAACGCTTCCTGGACAAGAGCCGCTACTCGATGGACTGGTACTACCCGGTCCTCGGCGGCGCGGTCACCGGAGCCGAGGCCCAGCGGCGCATCGACGAGCGATGGGACGAGTTCGTCGTCCCCGGCCTCGGCGTACGCTGCGTGCTGCCCAACCCCTGGGTCACCGGCGGCGAAAGCTGCGAACTCGCCCTCACGCTCTGGGCGATGGGCGAGTCCGACCGGGCCCTGGAGATCCTCCAGTCCATCCAGCACCTGCGCGAGCCCGGCGGCCTCTACTGGACCGGATACGTCTTCGAGGGTGAACGCGCCTTCTGGCCCGAGGAACTCACCACCTGGACCGCCGGATCACTGCTGCTCGCGGTGGCCGCGCTCGGGGGGGACGAGGCGACCACCGCGGTCTTCGGGGGAGAGCGGCTGCCGAGGGGCCTGGAGCCGGACTGCTGCTCCTGACCGGGCCGGGCCGCCGGAACTCACGTACGACGCAGACGGCCCGCCACCGCGTGACCGACGAAGAGGTAGACGGCGGCGGCCAGCCCGTATCCGGCGACCACCCGAGCCCACGCCTTGTCGAAGGTGAACAGGTCGTACGACCAGCCGGCCAGCCACCGTGCGGAGTCCTGGACGAACTGCACCAGCTCATTGCCCCTGTTGGCGTCGAGCAGGTACATCAGGATCCACAGAATGATGATGAAGGCCATGACGTCCGCGACGACGGCGATCGCGCGCCCCGCGGTACTGCTTCCTGAGCCTCGTCTGTAGGACATGCACACCGGATTGCCGCTGTCTCCGGCCTGAAACCCGGACGGCCGAACCCGGTGGCGGGGCGGCTCGTCCGGGGCGAGCCTGGCGGGAAGTGCCGGTCTCCGCCGGACAGCCCGTTTCGCCGCCCGGTCAGGAAGGCCCGCCGTGCTCCGTCCCGTACCGCCCCGCCGCCTGCCGGCTGCGCTGCTGCTCGTCTGCGCCCTGCTCGCGGGCGTCACCGCCTGCGACAGCGGCAACGACAAGCAGATGGTCTCCTCCGACGCCTCGATCGTCGCCCCCACGGCGACCGCCGAGAAGCAGCGGCTCGCCAAGACCCGCTTCGTCGCCAACGCGGGCCTCGCGGCGGGCGCCGCCTACCAGTGGATCGTGAAGCCCTACCGCTCCGGCAAGTTCAAGAAGGGCGCCGACGGCCGGACCTTCGCCATGGCCAAGGCGGGCCTCGCGGGCGGGTTCGCGTACAACCGGCTGAAGGCGGCGGCCGGCAACGCCAAGGCCGACCCGCTCCTCTCCCAGGCCGTCGCCCCGCTCACCGCCGGCATCGAATCCCTCAAGGAACTGGCCACCAAGTTCCGCAAGGGCGAGGCGGGCGACTCCGACATCGGCACCCTCGAAGGCATCATCGACAGTGTCAAGGACGCCGGGAAGAGCGCCGGCGCCGAGGTGAAGGACCAGGTGCCGTCGGTCTCCCAACTGGCGGGATGACGCGCGGCCTTGGACGGCCGCGCGAAGGCCCTTGCGCGAAGGCGCCCCCCACGCGGAGGCCGCGTGCGAAGGTCCCCCCACGCGGAGGCTCCGACGCGAAGGCCCCCGACCGCTGAACTCCCGCGGTCGGGGGCCTTCGTGGCGAACGGGCGTGCGGATCAGCCGCGCTGGATGCCCGAGGTGTCCTGGAGGACGCCGCGACGGCCGTCCTGCGTCTGCGCGATCAGGCTCTGGCCGCGCTGCTCCACCGCGAGGTACCAGGTACCGGGCGCCAGTTCGGCGATCTGGCCGGACGAACCGTCCTCGCCGTACAGCGGACGAGGCACCGGCACCGCGAACCAGAACGGCGTGAAGTCGGCCGCCGGCGCACCGCCGGACTGGGGCGCCTGCGGCGACTGGGCCGCCTGCGGACCCTGCTGCGTACCGTACGGCTGGGGCTGCGGCGCACCGGCCTGCGAACCGAAGGACGGCTGGCCCGGGTAGCCGTACCCCTGGCCCTGCGACGGCGCGCCGTACGGCGACTGGGTGGCGGGAGCCGGGCGGGGGCCCGCCGAGAGGGGGGCCTTGAGCGCGGGGATCAGCGGTCCGGCGACCGTCGCGGCGGCGAGCACCAGGGAGGCCAGCAGGCCGAGGATCAGCCCGGCACCCGCGTCACCGGCGTCGATGGTCGTCCAGAACGCCGTCCACAGCGCGAAGACGGTGAGGGCCACGCCGAACTGCCCGAGGTCCAGACCGACGATCTTGCGGCCCGGCGCCGAGCGGCTCACGATCACCAGCGCCGCTCCGATGACACCGGCGAGGAAGATGCTCATGAGCAGCGAGAGTGAATCCCAGGCGCTCGCGCTGTCGTAACCCGAGCAGTCGATGTTGCTGGGGCACTCGTAACCGGAGAGGTCGAGGAAGGAGGCGATGAACAGCACGACCGCTGCTCCGATCACCACGCCGTCGCCTCTAGTGAGGGAGCGGATATTCACGTGAAGGTCCTTAGTCGGTCGTCTCGTCGGGGACGGTCGTCGCTGCGCCCGGGACCGTCCCTCGGGCGCGCCGAGAAGCCCGGGGCGGCTCCCCATCGTACGGATGAATCTATCGTCTGCCCGGGCGGGTTGGCCCCCGGCTTGCGCGACGGCCCGTCATCCCGCCGGTATCAGCGCAGAACTACCCCGTACCGGGGCGGAACTACCCCTTCAGGTAGCTGCTGATGCCGTCGCTGATCCCCTGGGCGGCGCTCTGCCGCCAGCGCGCGCTCGTCAGCAGCGCGGCGTCCTTCGGATCGCGCATGTTGCCGCACTCGATGAACACCTTCGGAACGGTTGACATGTTGAGCCCGCCGAGGTCGTCGCGCACGTCCAACCCCGTTCCCCCGCCGATGTAATTGGACGCCGCGCTCCCGGTGGCCGCCACGAACTTGCCCGCGATACGGGTCCCCAGGTCGCGCGAGGGGCCCACGATCCGCGAGGTGTCCGCCACCCCGTCCCGTACGAGCGCGGGCAGGATCACATGGAACCCCCGGTTGCCCACGGCCGAACCGTCCGCGTGGACGGAGACCACGGCGTCCGCCTTCGCCTCGTTGCCGATCCGTGCCCGTTCGTCGACGCACGGACCGTACGCGCGGTCGTCGTCGTACGTGAGGAGCACCTTCGCGCCCTCGGCCTCCAGCAGGTCCCGCATCCGGTGCGCCACGTCCAGCGTGAACCGGGCCTCCGCGTAACCGGCGTCGGTGGAGGTCCCGGTCGTGTCGCACTCCTTGTGCCCCGTCCCGATGTCCACCTGGCGGGCGATCTCACGGGTGTGCTCGTGGTTGTGCGGATTGTGGCCGGGGTCGATCACCACCGTGCGGCCGGCGAGCGGCCCCTCGGGCCGGGCCTTCGCACCGGCGGCCGGGGACGCGGGCGGCTTCGGGGCGCCGGAGGGAGCGCTGGTCGCCGGGGCCCCCGCGGGCGGCTGCGCCTTCACTTCCGCACCGCCGCACCCGGTGAGGGGCAGCAGGCAGAGGACGGCGAACGTGGCGAACGAAGCGCTGCGGACGGTACGGCCGGCCGCGGTGCGGACGGAGGGCGGTGTGGGGGGAACGCTGGAGTACGGCACGCGGGCGATGGTACCGACGACCCTCGGATCCCCGTCCCGGTCCCGGAGCCGGTCCCGGTCCCGGTCACGGCCCCGGCCCCCGAGCCAGGGAGCCCGGACCAGGAGCCCGGCCCCGGATTCCCGTCCTTGGTCCCGGTCCGGACTCCCCGTCCCGCCTCCCGGTCTCAGATGCCCTGCCCCGTGCGTCGCAGCACGCGCAGCGAGTCGGTCACCGAGATCTCCGCGAAGGCACCCGAGGCGAGCGCCCGCTGATGCACCCGGTACGGCGCCTGCCCGCCGTCCGCCGGGTCGGGGAACACGTCGTGGATCACCAGCAGCCCGCCCTCGGCGAGGTGCGGCGCCCAGCCCTCGTAGTCGCCGTTCGCGTGCTCGTCGGTGTGCCCGCCGTCGACGAAGACCAGCCCGAGGAGCCCGCCCCAGACCGCCGCGACCTGCGGGGAGCGCCCCACCAGCGCCACCACGTGGTCCTCGAGACCGGCCGCGTGCAGGGTCCGGCGGAAGGCCGGCAGCGTGTCCATCCGGCCCACCTCGGGGTCGACCAGGGACGCGTCGTGGTACTCCCACCCCGGCTGCTGCTCCTCGCTGCCCCGGTGGTGGTCGACGGTGAGCGCGGTCAGTCCCGCACCACGGGCCGCGTCGGCGAGGAGGACGGTGGAGCGCCCGCAGTAGCTGCCGACCTCCAGCAGCGGCAGCCCGAGCCGGGCCGCGTCGACGGCCGCCGCGTACAGCGCCAGTCCCTCGTGCACCGGCATGAACCCCTTGGCCTGCTCGAAGGCGGCCACCACCGCGTCGGCGGGACGGACGCCGGGATCGGCGACGGGAGCGGCGGCGGCGGGGGCGTCGGACTCGGCGGCCACGGGTTCCTCCAGGTGGTGCGGGTGTGTCGACGGCGGCAGTGCGTCGGCGGGGGTCTGCCGACGGGGGTCTGTCGACGGCGGCCCCATCGTGCCGCACGCCCCCGCCGGACGGACCGGCGGGGGCGTGCGGGTGTTTCTTTCCGGCGGCTCCCGGCCGGACGGCCGGGCGGGGCCGGTCAGGCGGGCTGTTCGTCCACGCGCCCCTCGGCCGCCACCTGAACCGCGTCGGACGCCGGGGACACCCCGGCACCCTGCCGCTCCGGAGCGGCGGCGGTCAGCACCAGATCGGTCACCACCGGCCGCCCGTTCGCCGCGCACACGGCGGGCCGGGCGCGCGGCGCGTACCCGGCCGCGGTCACGACCAGCACATGGCCCGGCTCGGGGGCGGCGGCCAGTGCGTACCTCCCCGCGTCGTCGGCGACGGCCAGACCGGCCTGCCGGCCCAGCCGGTCGACCAGGGTCACGGTCGCCCGTGCCACCGGTGCGCCCGCCGCGTCCAGCACCCGGCCGTGGAAACCGGCCGAACCCGCGACGATCCGGGAACCCCCGGCGGAAGGCGCGGGCGCCCCGGCCCGCGGGGCGGACGCCTCACCGTGCAGCACCGCGTCGATCGCCACCAGCGCCTCGGCCTCCGCGAGCAGCGCCTCGCTCTCGCTGTCGGCGACCAGCACCAGCCGCGGGGCCGGGCGCTGCGAGGGCAAGAAGGCGGCCAGGACGAGACCGAGCAGCACCGCCCCCGTCGCGATCATGAACGACAGCCGGAACCCGTGCATCGAGGGAACCGCCACCCCGCCCATGTGGACCGAGGTGTTCGCCAGCACCATGCCGATCACGGCGCTGGAGGCGGAGGTGCCGATCGACCGCATCAGCGTGTTGAGACCGTTCGCGGCCCCGGTCTCCGAGGCGTCCACCGCGCCGACGATCAGCGCGGGGAGGGAGGAGTACGCGAGCCCGATGCCGGCGCCCAGCACCGTGGAGATCACCAGGGTCTGCCAGGCGGCGTCCATCAGCAGGGTCCCGGCGCCGTAGCCGATCGCGATGACCAGCATGCCGGTCATCAGGGAGACCTTCGGGCCGCGCCGGGCGGCTATCCGCGCGTACACCGGAGCGGTGAACATCATCGTCAGCCCCAGCGGCGCCATGCAGAGACCGGCGACCACCATGGACTGGCCGAGGCCGTACCCGGTGGCCTTCGGCAGCTGGAGCAGCTGCGGGACGACCAGGGACACGGCGTAGAACGAGATGCCGACCATGATCGAGACCAGGTTGGTCAGCAGCACCTCGCGCCGGGCCGTCGTCCGCAGGTCCACCAGGGGTGCGGCGATCCGCAGCTCGTACAGTCCCCAGACCAGGAGGATCAGCAGACCGCCGGCGATCAGACCGAGGGTGAGCGGCGCGGTCCAGCCCCACTCGCTGCCCTTGGTGATCGGCAGCAGCAGAGCGACGAGCCCGAGCGAGAGCCCGAAGGCACCCGCGTAGTCGAAGGTGCCGGGCGCGCGCAGCGGCGGCTCGGGCACCAGGAAGACCGTCAGCACCAGGGCCACCACACCGACCCCCGCCGAACCGAGGAACAGCGCGTGCCAGTCCGCGTGCTGCGCGACCAGCGCCGCCCCGGGCATACCGAGGCCGCCGCCCACACCGATCGAGGAGCTCATCAGAGCCATCGACGAACCGAGCTTCTCCGGCGGCAGCTCGTCGCGCATGATGCCGATACCGAGCGGGATCGCACCCATCGCGAATCCCTGGAGCGCCCGGCCGATGATCATGATGACGAGATCGTCGGTGAAGGCGCAGACCAGCGAGCCGATCACCATCACGGCGAGGCTGGCTATCAGCATCCGCCGCTTGCCGTAGAGATCGCCGAGCCGCCCCATGATCGGGGTGGACACGGCACCGGCGAGCAGCGTCGCCGTCATCACCCACGTCGCGTTCGACTGGGCGGTGTGGAGAAGGGTGGGCAGATCCTTGATGACGGGTACGAGCAGGGTCTGCATCACCGCGACGGTGATGCCCGCGAAGGCCAGTACGGGGACGAGCGCTCCCCTGGGTTCCTTGATCTCCCGAAGCGGACCGGGGTTTCCCCCGGTGGTCTGTTCGTTCGTCGTCCGGTCCATACGTATGCCTTCCGGGCAGCAGCGATCACCGGAGGTACCCCCCAAGTGCATGCATACCGAACGCTTCTGGGGGCGGGTGTATTCCCGGGGCAAGGGTGCTCGAACTCAGTTGCGTTATTGGCCTGTTGGTGATGGCTGGTCGGCGATGGCGGGGTGACGAGGTCCGCCGCGATCCGACCGGCGCCGAGTGGTCGCTGCCTTGCCCGCCATGACCGGCGATTCCATCGGCGCTGCGTCCCGTCCCGCCCGATGCCGACGGTTCAGACGCTGCCGACGGCTCGGGGGGCTCAGGCGGCTCGGGGGGCTCCGCCGGCTCCGAGGGCGTACGCCCAAGGGCCGATCCGGGCTCCGACCGCGCCCCGTGTACGCGCGACGCGGCGCCAGGGACGATGGCGGACATGACAGACGTTTCCCCGGGCGGCATCGCTCCGGACGACATATCCGCCGTCCCCCGCACGGTTCCCCGCCGCCTGAGACCCCGCACCTGGGCGGCGGTGGCCGCCGCGTGCACCGGTCAGTTCCTGGTCGTGCTCGACGTGTCCGTCGTCAATGTGGCGCTGCCCTCGATGCGGACCGACCTGGGGCTGAGCGCCTCCGGGCTCAGCTGGGTCCTCAACGCCTACTCGATCGCGTTCGCCGGGTTCATGCTGCTCGGCGGGCGGGCCGCCGACCTCTTCGGCCGCAAGCGGATGTTCCTCGTCGGCCTCGGGCTCTTCACCGCTGCCTCGCTCGCGGGCGGAATGGCGCAGGAGGGCTGGCAGCTGCTGGCCGCCCGCGCCGGACAGGGGCTCGGCGCCGCCGTTCTCTCACCGGCCACTCTCACCCTCCTCACCGCCGCGCTCCCGGAGGGCCCGGCGCGGGTCCGTGCGATAGGTACCTGGATGGCGGTGGGCGCGGGCGGCGGAGCGGCGGGCGGGCTCATCGGCGGGGTCCTCACCGACCTGCTCTCCTGGCGCTGGGTTCTGCTGATCAACGTACCCGTCGGCGCCCTGGTCCTGGCCGGTGCCGCTTTCCTGCTCGCCGAGGGCCGGGGCGGCGAACGGAGAAGGCTCGACCTGCCGGGCGCCGTCCTCGTCACCGCGGGCCTCGCCGCCCTCGCGTACGGCATCGTGCAGACCGAGGCGGCCGGCTGGACGGCCCCGGCGACGCTCGTGCCGCTGCTCGGCGGCATGGCCCTGCTCGGCGCGTTCGTGCTGGTGGAACGGCATACGGCTGTCCCGCTGATGCCCCTGCGGGTCCTGGGCGTACGGGCCGTGGTCTCGGCCAACGCGTCGATGCTGCTGCTCGGCTCGGCCACCTTCTCCATGTGGTACTTCATGACCGTGTACGCGCAGAACGTCCTCGGCTACACCCCGCTGGAAGCCGGACTCGCCCTCCTGCCCACCTCCGCCGCGATCGTCCTCGGCTCGAAACTCGCCCCGCGCTTCATGGCGCGTACCGGTGCGAAGCCGATGGCCCTCACCGGCATCCTGCTCACCATCGCGGGCTTCGCCCGGCAGTCCACCATGGGCGCCGACAGCCACTACGCCGCCGGCATCCTGCTCCCCGGCGTCCTGATGGCCTTCGGTATGGGCTTCGTCTCCACCCCGCTCGCGTCGCTCGCCACCTCCGGTGCCGCGCCCGGGGACGCGGGCCTCGTCTCCGGCCTCGTCAACACCTCCCGCACGATGGGCGGGGCGCTCGGGCTCGCGGTGCTCTCCACCGTCGCCGCCGCCCGCACCGGCGACTCGACCACCCCGGCCGGCCTCACCGCCGGATACGCCCTCGCCTTCCGTACCGCCTCCGGGGTGCTGCTGGCTGCGGCCCTGCTGGTGCTCCTCTGGCTGCCGGGCGCGAAGGCGGGGCGGGTGGCCGAGGGGCGCTGAGGGGGCGCGGAAGGACGTCAGAGCCAGCCCTGCTGCCGGGCCGCCCGGGCGGCCTCCGTGCGGTTACGGGTACCGGTCTTGCCGATCGCGGAGGAGAGGTAGTTCCGCACCGTCGACTCCGACAGGTGCAGCTTCCGCGCGATGTCCGCGACGGTCGCACCGCCGGACGCCGCGTTCAGGGCGTCCCGCTCGCGTGCGGTCAGCGGGCTCGGCCCCGCCCCCAGCGCGGCCGCCGCGAGGGCCGGATCGACCACGGTCTCCCCGGCCAGCACTCTGCGGATCGCCCCGGCCAGCTCCTCCACCGGGCCGTCCTTGACCAGGAAACCCGAGGCGCCCGCCTCCATCGCCCGCCGCAGATACCCGGGGCGCCCGAACGTCGTCAGGATCAGCACCCGGCAGTCCGGCGCCTGCTCACGCAGGTCGGCGGCGGCGTCCAGGCCGCTGCGCACCGGTAGTTCGATGTCGAGGAGGGCCACATCGGGACGGGAGGTGAGAGCCGCGGGCACGATCTCGTCCCCGGAACCCACCTGGGCGACCACCTCGAAGTCCGGCTCCATCCCCAGCAGCAGGGCGAGCGCGCCCCGCATCATGCCCTGGTCCTCGGCGAGCAGCACGCGTACGGACGCGGCGGGGCGGTGGTCCTGCGGCATCTCGGTCACGGGTAAGAGGGTAGGACCCGCGCGCGTGGCCCGGGTGTACGACTTCGGGGCCCGCGTGTACGACTCCGGGTCCCGTGCGTGCGACCTCGGTGTCCCGTCGCGTACGACCCCGGGTCTTGGGTGCGACGACGTCCGGTCAGGGCGTGGGGACGCCGGCCGGGGTGCGGGGCGGGAGCCCGAACCGTACCGGGACCCCCGGCGAGTACAGCACGCTGACGGGCTCGTCGGCCGGTGCGGGCAGCCCTGCCGCGGCGACGAGGTTCTCGCTGTGGTCGAGGAGTTCGGCACGGTGCAGGGGCCAGCGGGGGTGGGTGTTCGGCAGGTAGCGGGAGCGGCCGAAGAAGGCGCTGTGCATGCCCCAGCGCGCGGTCAGGAAGTGTTCGAGCGCGGAGGGCTCCTCGACCCGGGCGCCGACGCGTACGGAGATCCGGCTGTACGCGCCCGCAGGCCGGCCCCACCGCCGCCGGCTGGTGTACGTCACCGTGTCGCCCTCCCGCCGGACCTCCATCTTCGACCACACGTAGGGCAGGCCGAACCCGCTCCGGCCGACCGCGACGGGAAGGAGACGGGAGGCGTCGAGCGAACGGAAGACCACACCCCGCCTGCCGTGGGCGTCCACCGAGTACAGGCGGACATTGGTCTCCGGGAAGGAGCCGAGGTACGGGATGCCCGGAAGTCCGAACCACCCCACCCGGTGCATCCGGAAGGCGACGAGCCCGACGTAGGTGGCACCGTTCAGCGTGTCCGGCCGGGTACCGGCGGGCAGCAGCGGGGCGACGAGGGCCGGGTCGACGGCCCAGTGGAGGAAGGCCAGGTCGAGCCAGGACTGGGTGAGCACGGGACGGTCCGCCGTGTGGGGAGGGTCGGCCGTTATCGGTTCCGGGATCGTAGTCAGCGGCACCATCGTGTCAGTGTGCCATCGGTGTACCGGTGTTCGGGGTGACGCCGGACACACCCGTACCCGTCCCCGCTCACCGCCCCGGCTCCTCGGGCAGCTCCGCCCGTACGACGAACCCGCCGTCCGGACCGGGGCCCGCCCGCAGCGAGCCGCCGGCCAGCGCCAGCCGCTCGGAGAGCCCCGCCAGGCCCGTACCCCCGTAGGCGTACGCGGGCTCCTGGCCGTCCGCCCCGGGGCCCCGGCGGGCCCCCGCGGCGTCCCCGCCGCCCGGCCCGGCGAGGGGCCCGTCGTCGGCGACCGTCAGCAGTACCCGCCCACCCCCGGACGTGACGGAGAACACGCAGTGGGTGGCGCCGCTGTGCCGTACGACATTGGTCACCGCCTCGCGCACCACCCAGCCCAGCAGCGCCTCGCTGCGCGGGGCGGGCTGCGGACCGGTGCGGTGCACCGCACCCTCGATCCCGGCTGCGGTCAACGCCGATACGGCACGGTCCAGTTCACCGGCGAGGCTGCCCTCGCGGTACCCCGTCACCGCCTCCCGGACCTCGGTGAGCGCCTGCCGGCCGACCGACTCGATGTCCACGATCTGGCCGAGTGCCGCCTCCAGGTCCCGGGGGGCCAGCCTGCGGGCCGCCTCCGACTTCACCACGATCACCGACAGGGTGTGCCCCAGCAGGTCGTGCAGATCGCGGGAGAACCTGAGCCGTTCCCGCTCCACCGCGGTGCGCGCCAACTCTGCCTGCGCGTCGCGGAGTTCCCGCACGGTCTCGGACAGTGCGAGGATCGAGGCCGTCACCGCGCCGGAGAGGAACGTCCCGTACCCGATCGTCCACGGGTCCGACGCCTGGTCGCCGCGCCACACGGCGACGGCCACGCCGCAGGCGGACAGCCCGACGAGCGCGAAGGTGAGGGGCCGGCCGTGCAGGATCGTGCCGATCGCCAGCGAGAGCAACGGGAAGAAGAGCAGCCAGCTCCCGCCGTACCCGGCCGCCAGCCCGAAGGTGATGGCGGCCAGGACACCGAGCAGTACGTACGACCCGGTGGTTCGGCGCGCCGGAGAGAAGCTCCGGAACACCAGTTGGATGTAGAGGGAGTTGAACAGCAGGACGCCCACCGCGCCCACCACCGGGTTCGGGGTCTCGCCCTTCCAGAGGTTGGAGAAGGCTCCGAGCCCGAGCAGCAGCCACGGCATCAGCGCGTACGGGCCGGGGCCCGCCGGTCGCCGGCCCGCCCTGTTCCGGCGCGGGGGGCGCCACCACCGGCCGGGCTGGTACTCCCCGCACCCCGGGTCCGGCTGCTCCACGCCGCCGGCGCCCGGGGTGTGCGCGGTGCGCGTCTTCACGGGGTCCTCGCCGCGCGCCGGTACGAGACGACCGCGTAGGCGCCGAACAGGGCCGTCCAGACGAGCAGTTCGGCGACCGAGGCGAGGTGGGGCGCCTGTCCGGCGACCGTCGTCCAGCCGAGATCGGCGAAACCGTGCGCCGGGGTGTGGGCGCCGACGGCCCGCAGCGGGCCGGGCAGGGAGTCCAGGGGGAACCACAGCCCGCCGATCACCGCGAACCCCGTCATGCAGGCGATGTTGACCACGCCGGTGCCCTGCGGGCTCAGGCGGTAGCCGTTGCCGATGCCGAGCAGGGTGAACGGCAGTGTGCCCAGCCACAGCATGCCCACCAGCAACCCCCACTGCCACCAGCCGAGTTGGATGCGGTTCACCAGTGCTCCCGCCAGCAGTACCCCGACCAGCGCGGGAAGCACGGTCACCGAACCACTGGCAGCCCGTCCCACCACGATCCGCGACGGCGCGAGCGGCGTGATCCGCAACTGCCGCAGCCAGCCGAGCGACTTGTCGGACGCGATCCCCGTACCGACCGCCATCGCCGAGCCGAGCGCCCCGTACGCGGCCATGCCGGTCATCGAGTACGCCCGCCAGTCGTCCGCACCCGTACCGCCCCCCGAGGTGTCGCCGATGTTGGTGAACAGCAGGTACATCAGCACCGGCATGCCGGTGCCGAAGACCAGGAACGCGCCGTCCCGCAAGGTCCGGCGTACTTCCAGCATCACGTACGCGTACATCAGCGTCCCTCCTCGGGCGGGGCGGCGGAGCCCGCGGTCAGGGCGAGGAACGCGTCCTCCAGGGTGGCGCGCGACACGAGCAGCCCGCGTACCGCTCCCATTCCGGCGAGGGCGACGACCGTGGCGTCCGGGTCGCCCGAACGCAACAGGGCTCTTTCTCCCCGGACTTCGACGCCGACCACCCCCGGCAGACGGTCCAGCCCGTCGGCCGTGCGGCCCGCCAGGTCGATCCCGACGAGACCGCCGCCCACCGTGCGCCGGATGCCGTCCCCGCTGTCGTCCGCGACGATCCGCCCCCGGTCGAGGACGACGATGCGGGCGGCGTTCTCGTCCGCCTCCTCCAGGTAGTGCGTGGAGAAGAGCACGGTGTTGCCGCGCTCCGCGAAGGCCCGCATGGAGTCCCAGAATGCCCGCCGGGCCTCCACGTCCAGCGCGGCGGTCGGCTCGTCCAGCACCACCAGCCGGGGGTTGCCCGCCAGCGCGACCGCGAAGCGCACCCGCTGCGTCTGGCCGCCGGAGAGCTTGTCGATGCGACGGTCCGCGAACGCCGAGGCGCCCGAGAGCCCCAGGACCTCGCCGATCTCCATCGGCGCGGGATAGGTGGACGCCACGAACGTCACCAACTCCCTCACGGTCACCCGGGGAATGGGCCGGCCCTCCTGGAGCATCGCCCCGACCAGCCCCGCCCGCACCGCCTGCCCCGGCGGTCGGCCGAACAGCTCCACCGCCCCCTCGTCGGGGTCGTCCAGCCCCAGCAGCATCCCGATGGTGGTCGACTTCCCGGCGCCGTTGCGGCCCAGCAGGGCCACCGTCCCACCGGCCCCGATCGTCAGATCGATGCCGTCCACGGCGCGCACGATCCCGCCCGAACGCCCGTCCGTCCGGAAGGACTTCGACACTCCGGTGAAACTCACCGCCGGCGCTCCGGCGCCGTTCCCGTTCCTTCGGGCTCCGCTCTTCCGGGCCCCCGCCGAGACTCCGGCAACCGTCCCCACCGGGGCCGGCCCCCCGCTCGCACTTCCCGTTGTCGTCATGGTGGCGACGGTACGGGGGGTGCCGGACCCGGCGGCAGAGCCGTGCGTACGGCTTGCGGCAGGACAAATGTCATGGGTACTGGAGCGAACGGGAGCGATGCCTCCGCCTCCCGCGGCGAACGGAAAGGCGGGGGTCGTCCCGGCCGTCACCGGCCCGGACGACCCCCGCCTCCCGGTGCTGCTGCCTCAGGAAATCCCGGAGTCCCCGTGGGTGGGCCGGCGGTGCCGGCCGTGCGTCTGCGCGGAGGAGGTCTCCGCCGACACACCCCCTCGGTGCTTTCCGGAGCCGCCTGCGTCGGCCCGTTGCGTGTCCGCCCCCGGCGGGCACGTCTGCATCGTGTCGGTTCGGGCTTCAGACATCTGGGAAGTCACCCCGTTGCGCTCGCTTGCGTGTGTACCGGGGCCCGCCGCCGCCCGTTCCGGTTCCTCCCGGACTTCGTCCCACGTGTCCGGAAAGCAACCTGGGCACACGGTCACACTGCGCACCCGTACGGAACGACTGCGTAGCCCCCGAGGAAAGCTTAGTGCCGCGACCGACAGGGTCGGCCCGTCGTGCCGCTACCGGTCCTCCCGGGGCGGGCCGCCGTGCAACGGCGCCTGCCCCAGCGGAACCGGCCTGCACCCCTCAGGAGATGATCCGTCGACGGACGGTTGCATTCCGGATCCGTCCACCAGTCCGGGACCGCACCGCGCACCGCCGTACGCCTGTGGGGCGACGTCCTCCGGAACCTCCAGCCGCACCAGCCCGCAGGGCGTGTCGGGGCGCTCGTACGGCAGGCTCAGCACGCCCTCCCGGCTCCAGGAACCCGCCCCGGCCGACCAGCCCGCCGGGGCCACGAACTGGTGCAGCCGACGGCCCGCCGGGCGCCACACGCCGAGCCGGCTGCCCGCCGCCCCGTCGATCCGCAACGCCACCGCGCAGGTCTCCGGCATCAGCATCTGCCCCGGCTGCACCGCGAACGGCGTGACGGCCGCGTCCGCGAGGCGCAGGCACTCCGGGAAACGTACGGGCAGGGCGCTGCCCAGCACGCCCCAGCCGAGCCGGTCGTGTCCGGGCGCGTCGGAGCGGAGCAGGAAGAGCCCGCTGTCCGGTTCGGCGATCAGCAGCCGGTCGTTGCTCTCCGGCGCGATCTGGAGGAGCGGAGTCACCTCGCCGCGGCGTTCGAGGTCGACGGCGACCGTCTTCACCGGCCCCCTGCCGGGCGGCCGGCGGTCGAGCGCCAGCACCCGGCCCGTACGGTCCAGCCAGACCCCGCCGGAGCAGAGCCCCGGCACGTCGGCCACGTGTTCGGGTCCGAACGATGCGCCCGCCACCCGCCAGACGGAGGTGGTGAAGATGCCGGGCGCCAGGGCGTAGACGCTCACCCCGTCCGGGGCCGGCGGGAGGAGCGTCATCCGCTCGCACTCCACGGTCCCCAGGGAGAGCTCGCCGGTCCCGGGGCCGGTCGGGTAGAGCAGCGAGAACGCGTGCCGGCCGGCGACCCGCCGCCGGATCAGTACCCGCCCGTCCGCCAGCGGCACCACCTGGGAGTCGGGCTCCTCGGGCTGGTCGAGCGGGAGCGGTACGGCGTACGGCTCCGGGCCGTCGAGCGTCCACCGCTCCGGGTACCAGCCCCGGCCGAGCGCCTCGCTGCCGCCCATCGTGAGCCGCGCCGCGTACGCGCCGTCCGCCGAGAGGGTCAGCGTGCCCGCCGCGTGCGGGGCCCGGTGGGCCGCCGCCGCAAGAGGACCGGCGGGCGGGGGCGGGATGCGGCGGGGGAGGGGAGCGCCCCCGGCAGGGGACGCCGGGCGCCGCCGGGTGACCGACATCCCGGCGGCGTTGGCGGGGGCCTTGGGGTTGGCGTGGGCGGCGGTGAGTCCCGGCGCGGGCCTGGGCACGGTGGTGGGAGAAGCGGCCTTCGCGCCGGTGGTGGCACCGCCGGCCTTCGCGCCGGTGGTGGCTGCCGCCCCGGCGGACGCCGATGATCCGGTGGACGTGTGGAACGAGGCCGCCGCGGGGGAGCCGACGACCGCCCCGACCAGCGGGACGAGCGTGGTCGCGTCGACGCCCCGGCCGACCGGGGCCCCCGTGGGTACGACCGTCCGCCCGGTCACGACGACCCGGATGGCCATGCGCCCCACCCCCTCCTCGGCGAGGGACCCACCGGCATCGGACTCGGTGGCGCCGGACCCGCCGGGGACGGACGCGCGGGGGCCGGGCACGGGCAGCGAGCCGCCGGCGCCCGGTGCGGCGTACGGCGTGGCGATCCGTCCGGATTCCACCGGTCCTCCCGGTCCTCGCTCGTCCAGCCCCTCACGTCTCTGCGGCTTCCCCGGCGTCCCGGGATCTTCGGGTTCCTCGGAGGCGGGTTCCGGCTCCCCGGCAGCCCCGACGCCCCCTTCGGTCGGACCTTCTTCGACACAGGCAGTCATGGGTGTGTCACCTCCGGCGACCGAAGCTAGTTTTCGCGCTTTCCCCCGACCAACGCCACACGCGCCGCTTCACACGTAAGGATGGTGTAAACCCGATTTGCCCGTAAGGCGCTCCGGAGCTGTGCTTCTGCCGCTCTCCCGGTGCCGCGGAACCGCCAGACCCCCGTCCGACGCCCGTCCGGGGTGACGATGCGTGATCGGAACGGACCGCTACGGGTGGGTACGCGCAGCCATGACCGGTGGGGTGCGCAGGCCAGGTAGCCTTTCCCCGTGCCCCGTCTGTCTGAAGTCATCGCCGAACTCGACGCCCTCTGGCCCCCCGAGCGGGCCGAGGGGTGGGACGCGGTGGGTACGGTCTGCGGCGATCCTGACGCGGAGACCGACCGGGTCCTGTTCGCGGTCGACCCGGTGGGGACAGTCGTCGACGAGGCGGTACGGCTCGGCGCCCAGCTGATCGTCACCCATCACCCGCTCTACCTGCGGGGTACGACGACCGTCGCGGCCGACACCTTCAAGGGCCGGGTCGTGCACACGCTCATCCGGCAGGGCATCGCGCTGCACGTGGCGCACACCAACGCCGACACCGCCGACCCCGGGGTCTCCGACGCCCTGGCCGGAGCGCTCGGCCTCCGGATCACCGGCCCCCTGGTGCCGGACCCCACCGATCAGCACGGCCGTCGCGGCCTCGGCCGGATCTGCGAGCTGGACCACCCCGAGACGCTGAGTGATTTCGCCGCCCGCGCCGCCGCCCGGCTGCCCGCCACCGCGCAGGGCATCCGGCTGGCCGGAGACCCGGAGACGACCGTGCGTACGGTCGCCGTCAGTGGCGGCTCCGGCGACAGCCTCTTCGACGCGGTGCGCGCGGCGGGCGTCGACGCCTTCCTCACCGCCGACCTGCGCCATCACCCGGCTTCCGAGGCCGTGCAGCACTCCCCGCTCGGCCTGGTCGACGCCGCGCACTGGGCCACCGAGTGGCCCTGGTGCGAGCAGGCGGCGGCACAGCTCGACGCGATTTCCGACCGCCACGGATGGGACCTGCGGGTCCACGTCTCGAAGCAGGTCACCGACCCCTGGACCACCCACCACTCTTCTGGAGCCCCCAACTGAACGCCGCGCCCGCCGACCAGATCCGACTCCTCGACGTCCAGGCCCTCGACGTTCGCCTCGCGCAGACCGCGCACAAGCGTGCCTCGCTGCCGGAGCACGCGGAGATCGAGTCCCTCAACAACGACCTCGCGCAGCTCCGCGACCTGCTGGTCGCCTCGCAGACCGAGGAGAGCGACACCAGCCGCGAGCAGACCAAGGCGGAGCAGGACGTCGACCAGGTGCGCCAGCGCGCCGTCCGCGACCAGCAGCGTCTCGACTCCGGCGCGGTCTCCTCGCCGAAGGACCTGGAGAACCTCCAGCGCGAGATCACCTCGCTGGCCAAGCGCCAGGGCGACCTGGAGGACGTCGTCCTCGAGATCATGGAGCGCCGCGAGGCCGCCCAGGAGCGCGTCGCCGAGCTGACCGACCGGGTCGCCGCCGTCCAGGCCAAGGTCGACGACGCCACCGGGCGCCGCGACGCCGCGCTCAAGGAGTTCGACGCCCAGACCGAGACGATCACCAAGGACCGCGAGGTCGTCGCCGAGGTCATCCCCGCCGACCTGCTGAAGCTGTACGACAAGCTCCGCACCCAGCAGGGCGGTGTCGGTGCCGCCCGGCTCTACCAGCGCCGCTGCGAGGGCTGCCGCCTGGAGCTGAACATCACCGAGGTCAACGACGTGAAGGCGGCGTCCCCCGACACCGTGCTGCGCTGCGAGAACTGCCACCGCATCCTGGTGCGCACCTCGGATTCGGGCCTGTAATGACCTCGGCCCACCAGCTCGTCGTCGAGGCCGACGGGGGTTCCCGGGGCAACCCGGGGCCCGCCGGTTACGGTGCCGTCGTCGTGGACCCGGCGACGGGCGAGACCCTCGCCGAGGCCGCCGAGTACATCGGCATCGCGACGAACAACGTCGCCGAGTACCGGGGCCTGATCGCCGGCCTGCGGGCCGCGAAGGAGCTGTTCCCGGAGGCGGCGGACGGTTCCGTCCGGGTCCACGTGCGGATGGACTCCAAGCTGGTGGTGGAGCAGATGTCGGGCCGCTGGAAGATCAAGCACCCCGACATGAAGCCCCTCGCGGCGGAGGCGGCCACCGTCTTCCCGCCGTCCGCCGTCACGTACGAGTGGATGCCGCGCGAGCGGAACAAGCACGCGGACCGGCTCGCCAACGAGGCGATGGACGCGGGACGCCGGGGCGAGCAGTGGGAGCCCTCCGCCTCCACCGCCGGCCTGGACGCCCCGGCCCGCCCGGCCGTCGGCGAGTTCGGGGACGTACCGCCCGGCGAGGTGGGTGACGCGTCCGCCGGAGCGGCCAAGGTGCGCGCCGCCCTCGCCGCCGCCCGTACCGGCTCCACGGGCACCTCCGGTGCCGCCGCGTCGCGTACCCCCGAGGCGGACGCCGCCCCGGCCGCCGCTCCCCGGAGGGGGTGGGCCGCGGCGCCGGACATGGGCGCCCCCGCCACCTTCCTGCTGCTCCGGCACGGAGAGACCGTCCTGACCCCGGAGAAGCGGTTCTCCGGCAGCGGCGGCACCGACCCGGAACTCTCCGCGACCGGCCGCGAGCAGGCCGAACGCGCCGCCGCGCACTTCGCGGCCCTCGGCACGGTCCAGGAGATCGTCAGCTCACCGCTGCGCCGGTGCCGCGAGACGGCGGGCGCGGTGGCGGCCCGCCTCGGCCTCGACGTGGCGATCGACGAGGGGCTGCGTGAGACCGACTTCGGCGCCTGGGAGGGACTCACCTTCGCCGAGGTCCGCGAACGGTACGGCTCCGACCTCACGACCTGGCTCGCCGACCCCCATGCGGCGCCCACGGGCGGCGGCGAGAGCTTCGTGGAGGTCGCGGACCGGGTGGCGGCCGCCCGTGACCGGCTGGCCGCCGCGTACGCGGGCCGCACCGTGCTGCTGGTCAGCCATGTGACGCCCGTCAAGACCCTGGTCAGGCTTGCCCTGGGTGCCCCGCCGGAGTCCATGTTCCGGATGGAGCTGGCCGCCGCGTCGCTCTCCGAGGTGGCGTACTACGCCGACGGCAACGCGTCCGTACGCCTCTTCAACGACACCTCGTACCTGCGGTAGCCGCCCCGGTCGCCGTGACCGGGGCGCGCTCGGCTCAGCCGCCCAGGGCTGCCGCCTCGGCGGCCAGCCGCTCCACCCGCGCCCAGTCCTTCGTGGCGACGGCGTCGCCCGGGAGCATCCAACTGCCGCCCACGCAGCCGACGTTGGGCAGGGCGAGATAGTGCGGGGCGGAGGCGGCGGAGATGCCCCCGGTGGGGCAGAAGCGCGCCTGTGGCAGCGGGGCGGCGAGCGCCTTGAGGTAGGCGGTGCCGCCGGCCGCCTCCGCCGGGAAGAACTTCATGTCGGTGACCCCGCGCTCCAGCAGCGCGACCACCTCGGAGGCGGACGAGACGCCCGGCAGGAAGGGCAGACCGGACGCCCGCATCGCCGCCAGCAGGGTGTCCGTCCACCCCGGGCTGACCAGGAAACGCGCCCCGGCGGCCACCGTCTCCGCCACGTTCGCCGCGGATATCACCGTGCCCGCGCCCACCACGGCCCCCGGCACCTCGCGGGCGATGGCCGCGATCGCTTCCCGTGCGGCGGCCGTCCGGAGTGTCACCTCGATCGCCGGGAGACCGCCCGCCACGAGCGCCCGGGCGAGCGGTACGGCGTCCGCCGCGTCCTCCAGCACGACGACGGGGACGACGGGGGCCAGATCGAGCACGGAGTGGACAGGGGTGGAAGCGGCGGCAGCGGGCGCGGGGGAGACGGTCATGGCGTCATCCTGCCGCCGGACCACACTCCCTGCAACGGCCGTTGCGCATGCTGCAACGCAGCCCCGTACCGAGCGACGGCGGGCCCTCGTTGGATCTCCCTCGGCGATCTCCGTCAGCGACCTCCCCGGGCGCTCTCGCTCAGTGGATCTCCGTCACCACGACATCGAGCGACCACGGTCGCCCCGCGCGGGCCGGTGCCTGCGCCTCCACCACGTGGCCGAGGTCCCGGAGTACCTCCACGAGCTGCTCCGGGCTCGCCGGCGCGGCGCCCGCCTCCAGCAGGTCGCGGACCATGCGGCCCTTCGTCGCCTTGTTGAAGTGGCTGACCACCGAACGCTTCTCGACCCCGTCGACCAGCTGCGACTGGAGCACCCGCACGCTCGCCGTACGCCCCGCGAGCTCCCCCTTCGGCTTCCACGCCGACGCGTACGCGGAGGACCGCAGGTCCAGGACGAGCCCGTCGCCGGCGGCCTCCGGCAGTACCGGCTCCATCGCCGCACGCCAGTGCGCGGCGAGCGAGCCGATGCCCGGCAGTTTCACGCCCATCGAGCAGCGGTACGACGGAATCCGGTCACCGACCCGCACGGCGCCCCACAGCCCGGAGAAGACCAGCAGCGAGGCTGAGGCCCGCCGCCGGGCCGCCGCGTCCAGGGTGGCCAGATCCAGGGCGTCGTACAGGACCCCCGTGTAGATCTCGCCGGCCGGCCGGGCCGGAGCCGTACGCAGCTCCGCGTTCTTGCCGACCTCGCCGCGCAGCCCCTCGGTGAGCCCGAGCACGCCGCGCGCCTTCTCCTCGTCGGCCAGGCACAGCTCCACCAGCTCGTCCAGCACCGCCGCCCGCGCCGGGGCGAGCCCGGGCAGCGACAAAGACTCGGGCTTCAGGGGTGCTCCGCGCCCCGGGGCGGCCTTGCCCTCGGAGGGCGGCAACAGCACGAGCACGGCGGTTCTCCTTCGTACGGCGGCGGAACAACCAGGTTACGGGGCCCGGGGAGGACCACGGGCCGGTCGCGGGCGCCCCGGGGGTGGGTCCTCCAAGCCCGGGGCGGGGCCTCCAAGAGGGATCTCCTTTCAGCCATCGCGGCCGGATCTCGTACCATCGCGCTGGCCGCCGCGGACGCTCCCCGACCCGGCCCGATCCAAATGAAAGGCCCCGACCGCGTGACCGACCTCGCCGTCCGCGCCGCCCCTGGCAGTCCCGCCACCAGCCGCCCCCGGCAGATCGTCGCCGCCGCCCGCGCCCTGCTGGAGGAGGAGGGCCCGGAGGCCCTCACCATGCGGCGCCTGGCCGAACGCGTGGGGTTCCGGGCCTCGTCCCTGTACAAGTACTTCCCCGACAAGTCCTCGGTGGTGGCGGCCCTGGCGGCCGAGATGTACCGCGAGACGGCGGCCGTACTGACCGCCGCCGAGGCGTCGGCGCCCGGCTCGTTCCCCGTCCTGGCCACGGCCTACCGCACGTACGCCCTGGCCCACCCCCACCTCTACCTGCTCGCCACCGGCTGCCGCCCGGACCTCCCGGCCCTCGTCCCCGACCGCCGCAAGGCCGCCGCCCCTCTCTACCGGGCCGTCGCCGGGGATCCGGACCGTGCGAGGGCCGCCTGGGCGTTCGCGCACGGCATGGTCGTCCTCGAACTGAACGGCCGCTTCCCGCCGGACACCGACCTCGCCGAGGCATGGACCGCAGGCATCACCGCCTTCACCGGCTGAGCCCGCGGGGCGGAGCGGCGAGGTGCCGCAGGCGGGAGCCCTTCCGCGCCGGGTACGATGGCCCCACGGCAGACGAGCCGGGCGGACGGCCGCGTGGGGATCTCCGGATCTCCCCGAGGAACGTCCGGGCTCCACAGGGCAGGGTGGTGGCTAACGGCCACCCGAGGTGACTCGCGGGACAGTGCCACAGAAAACAGACCGCCCGAGACCCAGGTCCCGGGTAAGGGTGAAACGGTGGTGTAAGAGACCACCAGCGCCTGAGGTGACTCAGGCGGCTAGGTAAACCCCACCCGGAGCAAGGTCAAGAAGGACCGTCGGAAGACGGCCCTGCGCGAACGTTCGAGGGCGGCCCGCCCGAGTTCGCGGGTAGACCGCAGGAGGCCTGCAGCAATGCCGGTCCTAGATGGATGGCCGTCTCCCCGGCCGCCGCGAGGCGACCGGGCGACAGAACCCGGCGTACAGCCCGACTCGTCTGCCTCTCACTACGGCTCTGCCGCGGAAAGGGCCCCCGGCCCCGCGTCGGCGGCCCTGTCCGTCTCTCCGGTGGCTCGCCGCTTCAGGGAGTGCGGAGTCCCTCGGTGAGCGGAGGGTGATCGAGCCCACTTCGCAGAACTCCTCCGCGCAGAATATGTGACTTCTTCATGAATCCGTGAGAGCGCCTCGAACGATTCCGGGGCGAACCAGTACGACACGCGCCTTCTGGTCAGTGCAGCGGCTGAACACTCCAGTGCTCCGTATCGCATCCTGGGAGTTGGTCGAACAACTCCAATTGTGGAATTTTCTGCCGGTGGCACGGGCATCGGCAACCTTCACCGCCGTAGCGCACCCGACGTCACCCGAAACGTCCAATATTTGAACCCGTTGGCCATCGAAGGGGAATTCTCCGCACACCTTCGGGGTGGTGCTGGTGCCTGTCAGTGCATCTCCGTACGGAGTCAAGGTTTTCGCATCGGTATCGAGGCTGTATTTCGGCAGATTTCCGTAGCCTGCCACCGTGTAGCCCCTCTTTTTGTTGTCGAAGAGGCTGACGCCTTCTTTGCTTTGAACTCTCCAGTCGACCTTGACTGAAAAGCTGACGACGGAATCTGTGTAGGCGAACAACTCGAACGCCTCGGAATCCCTGGTGGTGAGCTGAACGGGGAAGCGCACCGCAGGGACCATCGGGTCGACCCAGCTGTTGTCGTAGGCCCCCAGTTGCACGGGCTCCTGGTCCAGATTCATATCCATGAGCCTGTTGCTCGAGTTCGCTCCGCAGCCCTGCGTGTTGACGACCACCAGCCCACTCCTGGGTCTCTCCCGGCGGGACACCTCCACATGCAGGCCCGTGATGAGCGAGGCTTCCTCGCTCGGTGTCGTAGCGGTCAGCAGGAAGGCCATTCCTCCGCTCCCTGAAATGGGGATTCCCTCTTTCGCCAGCGATTCGAACGAAAGCTTCTCCGGAGATTTCTCCATTTCCTCGGGGGTTCGATCCAGATACCAGCCCGTGGGGCAGCCTTCGAGTGAGCCTATCAAGTGCAGAGGTGAATCGTCTGGTGTCGGAGGAACCGGTGCGTTGTATGTGATGCGGCAGTCCGCCTCACCCGAGCATTTATTGCTGTTGCTGGTGCCCCCCTGGCAGGCCGGCAGTGCTAAAGAGAGGCAAGCCGCAAGGGTGAGTGCCAGTGAACGCCTGACGGAAATCATGGAGGGGATCTCTCGTCCCGTGCTCACTTGCCCGTGGAGTTTTCGATGCTGCAGTCGACCTTCGTCCCGCTGCAATTGTTGTTGCTCCCGCCCGAGCCTCCCGAGAGTGTGACAATCGCCGCGATTATGGCAGCAATTACTATTGCCGCCCCACCGATCCAAGCGGCGACCACCTGGGTATCGCGTCGCCTCCGGCTGCTGTTCGGCACGTCTTTCCTCCTGGGGGCTGCCTGTATTTACTCGCGTTCCGCAGCCTAGGACCCGCCCGGGTCCTGGCGCAGGTGTTCGAGCGATTGGTCCGGATCGTGCCTCTTCGGATCAACGTCGGCGCGCGGCGGCGTGCGCCGGGGACTCGCCCTGGTCGACGGAGGTGCCCGCCCACATGGCGGCCGAGGCGCGCAGGGCTCCGTACGCCTCGTCGCCCGTCGCCGAGCCGGACCGCTCGTCCGACGGGGGAGTCGTCGTCATCGGCGCTCCGGTCTTCGAAGGGGCGGGTGCGAACAGGCTTACGCGCAGGTGCGGTTCGCGCCGGTACGAGGGTGGGGGACGGGACCGGGCGTGAGCCGGGTGAAGTACTCGTGGCCCAGGATGCGGGTCCGGCGCTCGGCGTCGAGGCGGGAGAGGACGGCGGGCAGCGGTCGTACGCCCAGGAGTTGACTGCGGTGCGCGCTGATCGCGGCCCACTTCCGGGCGAGTTGGTCCGTCACGTCCACGGCTGCGGTCGCGTACGCGTCCGGCACGCTCAGCGCCGTTTTGCCGACGCCGTGCAGCAGGTGCCCGAGCTCGCCCACCCCGGAGGCAGGGTGGGTCCCCGCGTAGAGGGCGTCGGTCCGCCACGGCTCACCGGCCTCGGGGTACAGGCCGGCGAGCCCGGCGGCCTCCACCGCGAGCAGGGTCACCTGATGGGTGCGCCGGTGGTCCGCGTGACCGGTGAGCTGGCCGAAGGCGTCATGGGTGAGGACGGCGGCGGGGCGGAACCCCCTGATCTGCGCGACCACGTGCGCGACGGCCTCGTCCAGGTCCACATCGCACAGCCGGGGCCGTCCGGGAGCGGAGGAATCGTTGCGGGCGTCGCGGTATCCGAGCATCCGCGGTGAGCCCGCGCCGAGAACCTCCAGCGCCTCGGCGAGCTCCGCGGCCCGGGGGCTGTCCGGTGCCCAGGTCGTGGTGACGACCGCCGTGCGGGAGCCGGCGGCGGAGTGCTGGGCGAGCACACCACCGGCGAGGATGCTCTCGTCGTCGGGGTGCGCGAAGACCCCCAGCACCGACGGGAGGACAGCGGCGTCCGGGGAGAGCGAGGGGGCCCAGAGGGCGGGTGCCTCGGTTCGGGGCGGGGTGTCGGGCACGGTTGCCTCCAGGGGCGGACGGTGCGGAGGGTGCGGCCGGCGCGGGCAGGCGGACCGGAGTGCGGCCGGGCCTTGGTGAACCAGCCGGGCGGAAGGCCTGTCGAGTACCTCGCCCGGCGGGAGTTGCTCGTCGGGGGTACCGCGCCCTCCCGCCGAAGTGCGCGGACCGGTCGGCCCTCGCGTTTGCCACGGATGGCTCTCCCTCCGGGTGGACGGCGTGGGGTGTCAGGTGCGGTGGCCGGTCCGGCCGGGGCACGGGCATCAGGTTCAACGACGTGACGGGGACGACGGACGCGCGTGTTTCGGTCGAGCCCGGGGCGCGGCACACCAGGCCGTACGTACGTGCAGCCTGCATCAACCCGTGCGGCACAAGGGGCCCGGCCCGGCGGGAAATGGCCGAAACTCCCGGGCCGCACGCCGGAGGCCGGGCGCGCCACGCCCGGCGGGCCGGGCCCGGTGCCCCCGGACACCGGCGCCGTGAGGTCCGGTTGCCGCCCGGCCGGGGCCCCATGACGATGAGGGAGTGGAAGACGGAGGGCCGTCCCGGGCGGCGCGGCAGGAACAGCGCGCCCTGCGCGTCTCGATGGCCGTCTCGGTCGTGCTCGCGCTGGCGGGCCTGGTGTGGGGGCTCGTGGCCGGGTCGCAGGCGATCCTGCTCGACGGCGTCTACACCGCCCTCGGCCTCGTCCTCTCCTGGATCGCGCTCCGCGCCTCGCGCGTCGCCGCGGCCGGTCCGACGCGGCGCTTCCCGTTCGGGCGGGAGTCCCTCGTGCCGGTGGCCGTCGGGGTACAGGGACTCGCGCTGCTCGGGACGTTCGGCTACGCCGCGGTGGAGGCGGTACGGGTCATCCTCGGGGGCGGGTCCGAGGTGGCGGCGGCAGGGCTGGCCGCGTACGGAGCGGTGAGCGGCCTCGCGTGCCTCGCGGCGTACGGCTATCTGGCGCGCCGCGGCCCGCGCTCGGACCTGATCCGTACGGAGTCGACGGTCTGGCTCGCGGGAGCGGTGACCAGTCTCCTCATCGCGGTCGGCGGGGTCGCGGCGGTGCTTCTGGGCATGACCGTGTGGCACGCCGCGAAGGCGTACGCCGACTCGGTACTGGTCCTGCTGACCTGCGCGCTGCTCGGCGCTCTGCCCGTACGCATGCTCCGGCAGGCCACGTCCGAACTGCTGGAATCCGCCCCGGAAGCGGCCGTGCAGCAGCGGGTACGTGAGGTGGTGGAGCGCGTGCGCGCGGCCGAAGGACTCCCCGAACCGGTGCTGCGCACCAGCAAGGTGGGCCAGAAGCTCTACGTCGAGATCGCCTTCGTGGTGCCGCCGGACAGCTGGGACGTCGCGGGCGAGGACCGGGTGCGGCACGCGCTGCGGGACGGGCTCACCGCCCTGCCCTACGAACCGTGGAGCGTCGTCGAGATCACCTCGGACCCCGGGCTGGTGCGCTGAGTCCGCCGGACGGCCTTCGGATCACCGGCCTATGGATCACCGGCCTTCGGATCGCCGGAGGCCGTACGGCGGGGTCGTGCCTCGCATCGCCTTCCGTGGCCGTGCACCTCGTGCACGCCGTGCACCCCGTACGACCCTTCCTGCCGCGGGTGTTGCCGTACGAACGGCCGCTGACGACCGTCTGGAGGTAGGCGACGGCTTCGGCCTCGGTGGCGCCGAGGACGACATGGGTGCCGAGGACGACATGGGTGCCGAGGAGGCGGATCGGCGGCCGGCAGGGCGGCCTCGGCCGGCACGGAGCCGGCAGTCACGGCTCGACCTGTTGACCCGGGGCGTGGTCCCCGCGCTGCGCCGCGCGGGTCTCTTCCGGCACGACTACGAGGGGCCGACCCCCAAACACCACCTGGGCATCGCCCGGCCCGGGCGGTGCTTTCCGGCGAGGACCCGTGGCGGTGAGTAAATGGTCCATTGCACACCGCTCACGACCGGCGGGCGCTACCGTGGTCGCCGTGGAAGACCTCGACGCCGAAGAAGCCGACAAGTGGCCTCTCCCGCCACCCTGGATGTGGGACTGCGAAGACTGTGTGACCCTCTACCGGCGGATGCGGGAAGCGCCCGAACTCGCGGCAGCGGCCCGGGAGGAGGTGGGGCCGGGCATCGACTGCGACCCCTTCGACCAGGTGATCACCACGCAGATCAGGCTCTCCCAGCACATCGCCAACGAGCACACGGCACACGTACCCGCCACCGCTCCGTCCTGCGGGCGGTGCGCCTCGGACGCGGTGTCCACGACGATGCCGCGGGCCCTGGTCCTGGAGCACCGGGCCCGGCACCTGGTCGTCCCGCCCAGCATCGTGGGCGGCATCTGAGAGCCGGGCCCAGGCCGCTAAGCGTCCTCCTCCGGCAGGACCGGGGCGAACCCGATCAGCCCGAGCCGCTGGGTCGCACGGGTCAGCGCCACGTACAGGTCGTTGACCCCGCGCCGGGAGCCGGTCCTGATGCGTTCGGGCGCGACGACGACCACCGAGTCGAACTCCAGCCCCTTGGACTGCCGAGCGTCCAGGATCACCACCGGGGCCGCCAGGTCGGGGTCCGGTCCGAACGATGCGCCCGGCAGGGCCTCGGCGAGCTCCATGTGGAGCTCGCGCGGGGCGATCACCGCGAGCTTCCCCTCGTTCCGGGACTCCCGGGCGACGGCCTCGGCCGCCGTACGTACCAGCTTCTCCGGCTCGGCGGTCAGGGTCCACGGCGCGACACCGGTGGACCGCACCGACCGGGGCGGCTCGAAGGACGGATCGGCCTCGCGCCGGACCTCTGCGGCCGTCTCCATGATCTCCTTCGGCGTGCGGTAGTTGACGTCCAGGCGGGTGTGCTCCCAGCGGTCGCCGACGTACGGGCCGAGGATGTCCGCCCAGGCGTCGGCCCCCGCCGCCGAACCGGTCTGCGCCGGATCGCCGACCAGCGTCATGGAGCGGGTCGGGCAGCGGCGCATCAGCAACCGCCAGGTCATCGCGGAGAGTTCCTGCGCCTCGTCGACGATGATGTGGCCGAAGGCCCACGTCCGGTCGGCTGCGGCGCGTTCCGCGGCGCTGCGGTGGTCCGCCTCCTCCTGGCGCTCGGCGAAGCGTTCGGCGTCGATGATGTCGTGCGCGGAGAGGATCTCCGCGTCGTCCTCGTCCTCGAAGTCGGTGGAGCGCGAACCCTCCGAGAGGTCCAGCACACCCTGGGCGTACGCGATCTGCTTGCGGCGCTCGGCCTCTTCGGCCGCCCGGAGGGCGCTGTCGTCCTCGCCGAGCAGCTCGGCGGCCTCGTCGAGCAGGGGGATGTCGGCGGGGGTCCACTCGGTGCGGTCCGTCAGGCCGGTGGGGTCGGTGTCGTCGCGGCGGACCGCCTCCGCCTCGCCGGGCGGGAGTCCGGTGGGCGCGGCGAGATAGGCGGCGAGGAACTCCCCGGGGGTGAGGCGGGGCCAGAGGCCGTCGATCGCCGCGTGCACCTCCTCGTTCCCGGCCACCTCCTCGTGCAACTGCTCGATGTCGGAGGGGTCGAGCAGGTTGGGGCCGCCGAGCGGGTCGGCCCCGATGCGGTCCGCGAGCTGCCGGGTCAGCGCGTCGACGATCCCCGCGGCGAACGGCCGGCGGGCGAGGTTGTGCGGCAGCCCGGTGTTCCGGGCCTCCGCCCTGACGCGGGCGACCGTCTCGCGGTCGAGGAGCAGGGTGTCCTGGTCATGGGCGATCCCGACGGGGTCGGCGGGCAGCCGCTGGAGGCCGGCGACCGCCCCGCGCAGCGCCTCGGCCATCCGGGCCGCACCCTTGACGGCCGCCGCCTCCGGGGTGTCCGTGCCGGTGGCCCGTACCCCGGGGAAGAGCTCGTCCGGGGTGGCCAGCAGCACGCCGGTCTCGCCCAGGGAGGGCAGCACGTTGCCGATGTAGCCGAGGAACGCGGGGTTGGGGCCGACGATCAGCACCGCACGGCGCGCCAGCTGCTCGCGGTACGCGTACAGGAGGTACGCGGCGCGGTGCAGGGCCACCGCCGTCTTTCCGGTGCCGGGCCCGCCCTCCACGACGAGCACACCCCGGTGCGGGGCTCGGATGATGCGGTCCTGCTCGGCCTGGATGGTCCGCACGATGTCGGTCATGCGGCCGGTACGGGTGGCGTTCACGGCGGCCAGCAGCACGGCGTCGCCGTTGGGGTCCTCGTGGCCGGTACGGAGCGCGGGCGCGGTCTCGTCCAGATCCAGGATCTCGTCGTGCAGGGCGGTGACCCGGCGTTCGCGCGTGGTCAGGTGTCTGCGGCGGCGGAGCCCCATGGGGGTGTGGCCCGTCGCCAGGTAGAACGGGCGGGCCACCGGGGCGCGCCAGTCGATGAGCAGCGGGGTGCGCGCCTCGTCCTCGTCACGGATACCGAGCCGCCCGATGTGGTGGTGCGCGCCGTCACGGAGGTCGATCCGGCCGAAACAGAGCCCGTCCTCCACGGCGTTCAGTGTGGCGAGGCGGTCCGACTGCTCGGCGACCGTGACGTCCCGCTCCAGCCGGGCCTGACGGCTGTGCACGGGCTGACCCAGCGAACCCCGCACGGCGCCTTCGGCCCCTTCCCGCAGGGCGTCGAGACGTTCGTGGAGCAGGGTGACGAATTCCTGCTCGCGAACCATTTCCTCGCTTGACAATGTGACTCCAGAAAAGATAAGGTGAGCCCTGTGAATTTCTTCCGTGATGTCGCCGGAAGCTGGTGCGAAGTTGACGCATCGAAAGCACGGAAACATTCAGTTTAAGCAGAAGGACGCCTCGGACGCCAATGCGGTCCGGGGCTTTCTTGCGTTCCCGGCCGATTGCGTCCGTTCTGTGCGCGGTCCGTGCCGTTCCGTCCGCTTCTCCGGTCGCACGGTTCCGTTCCCGGCCCTCCGCGGAGGATGCCGCGGGGGGTGCGCGCGGCGTAGCCTTCCGGCATGGATTCTTCCGCCGAGTGCCCGTCCGGTACGGGCACGGCAGCCCCGGGACCGCGCCCCGCCGGGCGGTCCGCCGTCGACGGCCCCATGGCCGCGCCCGAGGTCACGTACACGGAGTGCCGCCGGTGCGGCACGCTCATCGCCGGTCTGGACGGGCGCTACGCCTGCCCGGGCTGCGGCTGGGTCAACGACCACTCGGAGGGGCACCGCGCCCTGCCGACCGCCGAGGACGACCCCGACTTCCCGGGACCGGCCGGCGTCCGCCGCCGTACGGGCGCGGGCGCGGGGCAGGCGACGGGCGTGGTCCGGCGCGGTCCGGCGCCGGAGGCGCGGGCGGAGTGAGCCGGGTCCGGCAGGCCCAAAAGCTCCGCGGGCCCGCGTCAGGGGCGCCGGGGTGCCTCGTCGATCAGGGTGGCGAAACCGTCCAGCAGGCGTTGCAGGCCGAAATCGAAAAGCATGTCGAGATCGAAGTCGTAACCGGCCGCGGCGATGCGCTCCAGCGTCGGGAACGCACCGGTCGAGAATGCCTCCCGGAGTTGTGATTTCTGCGTGTCCATCCACTCGTCGCTCGTCAGGCCGGTGAATTCCTCGGCCACGGCTTCGGGCTCGATATTGATCGCGGTACCGCGCACGTAATTGAACAAGGTGATGTGGAGCGTGAAGTGCGTCTGGCCGCCGAGTCCGCGCCCGCCCAGCGCCTGAAGCACCCACTCGGTGAAGGGCAGGGCTCCGGCGAGCAGTTGCGGCCGGGTCACCGAGAGCGCGGGCGCGAGCCACGGATGGCGGCGGAACGTTTCCCACAGCAGCCGGGCGGCGAGTTCCAGCCGTGCCCGCCACCCTGCCGGGGGATCGGCGGGAAAGCGCCACTCGGCGCAGGCGGCGTCCATCATCTGCGCCAGCAGGTCGTCCTTGTCGGTCACGTGCCGGTAGAGCGACATGGTCGCCGCCCCCAGCTCGTTGGCCACCCGCCGCATCGAGACCGCGCCCAGCCCCTCGGCGTCGGCGACCGCGATGGCCGTCGCGATGATCCGCTCCCGGGCGAGCGCGACGACCGGCCCGCCCGCGGCGCGAGCCGGGGCCGGGGTCGTGGCCACAGGTGAACCAGGGGCCGGAACGGAGGCCGGGCGGCGCGCCCGTGCGACGCTCTCGACCACGGTGCCCACGCCGGACACCGGGCGGACCAGCCCCTCGTGGCGGAGCTCGGCGATGACCTTGGTCGCGGTTGCCATGGCGACCCCCCACTGCCGGGCGATCTCCCGGGTGGAGGGGATGCGGTCCCCGGGCCCGAGCTCCCCGGACTCGATCCGCTGCCGCAGGACCCCGGCGATCCGGCGGTAGGGCGGCTCCTGCGGCAGCGCCCGCCGCACTTCCCCGTGCGCTGTTCCCTGCCGCTCCATGACCCCTCCGCACTAGTACACCTCTGCGGTCCGCACTGTACTGCCTGACTGCGGCAGAGGGCGGCAGTCTCCGGAAAACCGCCGGGAGAACGGGCGTGCCCGACTGTTCCGTACTAGTACGCGGGCGTCCAAATCCCTTGCTTTCTCGGGGATTTCAAGGTTGCTTCATACGCTGCGTACGCCGTACATTCGCCTCCATGGGAAGAAATGACGTACTCATCTCCGGCGCCGGTATCGCCGGCCCCGCCCTCGCGTACTGGCTACGCGCGGCCGGCTTCCAGGTCACGGTCGTCGAGCGGGCGCCGAGCCCCCGGCCCGGTGGGCAGACGGTGGATCTCCGTGGTGCGGGCCGGGAGGTGATCAGCCGTATGGGGCTCATGGACCGGGCGCGCGCCGTCGCCGTCGAGCAGCGCGGTCTCGCCCTGGTGGACGCCCGGGACCGGATCACCGCCGGGATGCCGACCGCCGCTTTCGGCGGGGAGGGGATCGTCTCCGAGATCGAGATACTCCGTGGCGATCTCGCCCGCCTCCTGTACGACGCGACCTCGCCGGCCACGGACGCCGCATCGGCCGCCCCCGGCACGGAGTACCTCTTCGACGACACCCTCACCGGCCTCGTCCAGGACGGCGACGGCATCACGGTCACCTTCGAGAAGGCCGGCCGGCGCCGCTTCGGGATCGTGGTGGGCGCCGACGGGCCGCACTCCACCGTCCGGGCGCTCGCCTTCGGGCCCGAGGCCGACTTCGTCCGCCCGCTGAACTGCTGCACCGCGTGGTTCACGGCCCACGAGGAGTGGGACCTCGGCGGCTGGTTCCGGATGTTCAACGCTCCCGGCGGGCTCGTCGCGTCCGCACGCCCCGGCCGGCTCCCCGGCGAGATCAAGGCCGGACTCAGCTTCCGCGCGGAGCCCTTCCCGTACGACCGCCACGACATCGACGCCCAACGTGCACTGCTGGAAGCCCGGTTCAAGGGTGCGGGATGGGAAGTCCCGCGCCTGGTAGCGGCGATGCACACCTCGGACGACTTCTTCTTCGACTCCCTGGGGCAGGTGCACCTCGACAGCTGGTCGCGCGGACGGGCCGTGCTGCTCGGTGACGCCGGGTACAACCCCTCGCCCCTCACCGGCATGGGGACGAGCCTCGCCCTCGTCGGCGCGTACGTGCTGGCCGGCGAGTTGTCCACGCCCGGCGCCGGTCACCGCGAGGCCTTCCGGAACTACGACCGGATCATGCGCCCCTACGTCGCCCGGGCGCAGCAGCTCCCGCCCGGCGGCACCTCCGGGTACGCACCGAACGGCGCGCTCGCCATCCGGCTGCGCGCCGCCTCGATGCGGTCGATGAACCGCTGGCCCATGCGGCAGATGCTCGCCGCCCAGTTCGCCAAGGCAGGGGACATCGACCTGCCCGACTACGCCCACCTGACGGCCGCCGCGGGGACGCCCTCCTGAGCGCGCCCCCGCGTCAGCCGGACCGTGCCTCAGCTCTCCTGCGGGTACGCCGTCTCGTACGCGGCGCTGAACAGCGCCTTCACGTCGTGCCCCGACAGCCCCTCGGTGCGCGCCTGGACCAGCCACGCGTCCAGCGAGGTGCGGAGCGGCGAGTCCGGACCCGACTGGGGCCGGGCGAGGTCACGGGTGATGAAGGTGCCCGCCCCCTGGCGCACCTCGGCGAACCCGAGGCGCTCCAGCTCCCGGTACGCCTTGAGGGTCGTATTGGGGTTGACCTTGGTGGTGGCCGCCACCTGGGCGGCCGTGGGCAGCTTGTCCCCCTCCTGGAGGGCGCCCATCCGCAGGGCCTGCTCGACCTGGTGCACGATCTGCAGGTACGTGGCGATGCCACTGCGCCGGTCGATGCGGAAAACGACCACTGCTCTTCACCTTCCGCTCGACTGAGGAGACTTTACGGACACGGAGAGGGCTCCGTCACAGCGGGCGCCGCGAGACACGCCACACGACGAAGACCGTGAGGACGGCCGTGGCGGCGAGCAGGATGCCCGCGCCGGTCCACTGCATGGAGGGCATCTGGTCGTAGTCGAGGTACTCCATGACGTGGTTGACGATGCCCTTCTCCTTGATGCAGGCGTTCTGCGCGGTCTCGGTGGCCTCGGCGCAGGTGCCCCAGCCGTAGAGCGTGCCGTCCGCGGTGCCGACCCAGCTGTCGAGCACCTGGCGCCTCGGGACGCTCGTGGGTTCCCCGTTCAGCGGGTAGGTGAGCAGATGGCTGGTGCCGAGGCTGTTGCGGATCTGGTCCCAGGCGACGTTCGCGAGGACGGAGAAGCCGAGGGTCACCGTCATGGACAGCATCACGCGGCGGAGCAGGACCCCGATCGTGACGCCGGCGGCCGTCAGGAAGAGGCAGAACGCGGGCAGTACCGGGCCCGTGTTGTCGAAGGTCGCCGCGTCCAGCCAGGCGGCCGGGAAGACCGTGCGGTACGGCTTCCACCACCAGGTGTAGAGCGCGGAGAGCACCAGACCCGCGACGAGGGCGATGCTGTATCCCACCGTCAGCTTGGCGATCAGCCAGCGCCGCCGCGGTACCGACTGGGTGGTGACGAGCTGCGCGGTGCCGTGCTCCCGGTCGGAGGAGATCAGCGGGGCGCCGACGAAGACGCCGAGGAGCACCGGGAGGGAGCCGAGGGCCAGCATGAGATAGCTGTAGCGCTGGCCGAGTTCCAGCTGTGTCGTCAGCTCCTTCCGCGGCCAGCCGGCCGCGTTCAGTGTGTCGGTCATCTCCCCCCGCAGGTAGAGGATCGCGGCCGAGCCGAGGACCACCAGCGCGAACACGGAGTACAGCGTCGCCCGGTGCTGACGCACCATCAGCCAGGTCAGGCCGCGCAGCGGGCCGCGCCGGACGGTTCCCGCCCCCGTGGCGGGGTCGGTCAGGGTGGTGGTGGTCATGATGCGGAGATCCCCTCGGCGTCGGTACGGGCACCCGGGGTGAGGAGCGCGGGCGCGTCCGGTGAACGGAGGTGGGCCAGCAGCACCTCCTCCAGGCTCGGTTCGCTGATCTGCCAGTCGCCGGCGAGCGGCCCGACCGGGCGTACGAGCGCCTGGAACTGGCGGCCCCGCACGCGGGACTCGATCACGGTGTGGCGGGTCAGCTCCGGCGGCAGCCCGCCGTCCGCCGCCAGCCCGGTCACCAGAGCGTGGGCGGGCACCAGCGTGTCGGTGTCACCGGCCATCCGGAGCCGGCCCTCCGACACCACCAGCAGGTAGTCGCACATCTCCTCCAGCTCACCGAGCATGTGGGAGGACATCAGGACCGTGGTGCCGCGCTCGGTGGCCTCCGACATCAGCAGGGTGCTCATCTCGTCGCGCGCCAGCGGGTCGAGGTCCGACATCGGCTCGTCGAGCAGCAGCAGGTCCGGGCGCTTGCCGAAGGCGAGCGCGAACGCGACCCGGGTGCGCTGGCCGCCGGAGAGCGTACCGACGCGGGCGTCCAGCGGGACCCGGCCCGAGCGGACGATCCGTTCCGCCGCCGCCATGTCCCAGCCGGGGTTGAGCTCGGCGCCCATCCGCAGCGTCTCGGCCACCGTGAACCGCTTGAAGAGCGGCTTGTCCTGGCCGAGGAACGCGAACCGGGGCATGGCCGAAGCATCGTCGACCGGGATGCCGAAGACCTTCAACCCGCCCTCGGTCGGGTCGATCTGCCGGGACGCGATCCCCAGCAGGGTGCTCTTGCCCGCGCCGTTGGGTCCGACGAGACCGCAGATCCGGCCGGCCGGGAGCCGGAAGGAGCAGTCCCGCAGGGCCCAGCCGCGGCGGTACCGCTTGCCCAGGCCACGGGCCTCCAGGGCCCATCGCTCGGATGTCTCGCTCGGTGTGTTCGGGTGTTCCACGCCTCGCCCCAATTCCATGAGTCAATTAATGGAATAATTGACTGAGGGATGGGGGGCTGTCAAGGCGGGCCCCCGCGGCGGTGGTCCGGGGCGTACCGCCGGAGCCGGAAACGCCGATCGCCCGGAACGCGAGGCGTCCGGGCGATCGGTGAGGAGAGGCGAAGAGTGGTGAAGCGGTGGTCCTGCGGGGTTGGTGGGTACGGGCGGCCGGTCAGACGAGCGGCGGCCGGCCGAGCCGGGTCATCCGCCACACCGTGCGCCAGCGCATCGGGTTGCGGGGGCCGCAGGGGGTGCGCAGACCCTCGGCGAAACCGCCCATCCAGGACTTCAGCCCCTTCGCGGACCGGGTCCGGGCGAGGGTGAGCAGCGTCCACACACCCAGGTAGAGCGGGATCAGCGGCGCGGGGAGGTTGCGGCGGGCCAGCCAGACCCGGTTGCGGGCGGTCATCCGGTAGTAGACCGCGTGCCGGGCCGGCGAGGTCTTCGGGTGCTGGAGCAGCAGATCGGGCTCGTACAGGATGTTCCAGCCGCCGTCGAGCGCCCGCCAGGAGAGGTCCGTCTCCTCGTGGGTGAAGAAGAACTCGGCCGGCCAGTGGCCCGTGCCCGCCAGCATCTTCATGGAGAGGGCGTGCGCGCCGCCCAGGAAGGCGGTGACCAGCCCGCGCCGCATCGGGTCCGAGGCGCGCAGGCGCGGGATGTGCCGACGCTGCGTCTCGCCGTGCTCGTCGGCGATCCGGAACCCGACGATGCCGAGGTCGGGGTCGGCCGCGTACAGGTTCTGCACCGTGCTGAACACGTTCTTCTCGACCAGCAGGCCGTCGTCGTCCAGCTCGATCACCACGTCCACGTCACCGAGCTCGGCGAGGCGGGCGAGGCCGACGTTCCGGCCGCCGGGGCAGCCGAGGTTCTCCTCGTTCTCGATCAGGGTCACCCCGCCCTCCAGGTCCTCCAGGCCGGGGAAGGCGGAGAAGTCCGGAAGCTTCGTGCCGTTGCCGATGACGACGAGCCGGGTGGGCCGGACGTCCTGCATGGCCACCGACGCGAGAAGGGCCTCCACCGCCTGCGGGCGGTCACCCATGGTGACGATGGAGACACCGATGCGTGGTGCGAGGGCTGCGGATGGGGACAAGATCGGTACTCCCGTGCTCGGCTGCGGTGTCCGCGATCGTACGCCCCGGAGTTGGGCCGCCCGACTCCGAACCGTCGTACGGATGCCGAGTGGCGTTCACCGGGCGCTGGGCGGCAGGCCGCCCGGCACCGGTCGCCGATCCGGGTCAGCCGATCCGTGTCCCCGCGCCGCTCACCCGTACGCGTGCGTCGCCCGGGCGCAGCTCCACCGTGAGGGTGCCGGGCCGGCCCATGTCCGCGCCCTGGTGCACCGTGAGCACGGCGTCCTCGGGGACGAGGCCCAGCTCACGCGCGTACCCGCCGAAAGCGGCGGCCGCGGCGCCCGTCGCGGGGTCCTCCACCACACCGCCCACCGGGAACGGGTTACGGGCGTGGAAGACCCGCTCGGACTCCCGCCAGACCAGCTGGACGGTGGTCAGGTCCAGCCGGCGCATCAGGGCTTCGAGCCGGGAGAAGTCGTACGCCAGGTCCGCGAGGCGCTCCCGCGTCGCGGCGGCCAGCACCAGATGGCGGGCTCCGGCGAAGGCGATACGGGGCGGCAGCGCCGGGTCCAGATCGGCGGCCGGCCAGTCGAGCGCCGCCAGTGCCTCCGCCAGATCGGCCGGCGCGACCTCCGTCACGTGCGGCTCCACGCTGGTCAGCGTGGCCCGCAGGGCGCCGTCGTGCGACTCCACCGTGACCGGCACCGAACCGGCCGGGGTCAGGAACTCCAGCTCACCGGGGCCGTCGCGGTCCGCCAGCGCGAGCGCGGCGGCGACCGTCGCGTGCCCGCAGAACGGCACCTCCGCCTTCGGGCTGAAGTAGCGGACCGTGTACGTCCGCTCCCCGGGTGCCTCCGTCAGGAACACGGACTCGCTGTAGCCGAGCTCGGCCGCGACGGCCAGCATCGCGACGTCGTCGAGGTCCGACGCGTCCAGGACGACCCCGGCCGGGTTGCCGCCCTCCGGACGGGTGGAGAAGGCGGTGTAGTGCAGGATCTCGGCGGCGGGGTGTTCTGTACTCATGCAACGCCTCAACCGGGGCGTGCTCCCGCGCATTCCCGTGCCCGTACGCCCCGGCCGGCGAGCATTCCCGTGCCCGTACGCCGCCCCACCCGCCCGCGCTCAGCCGCCCAGCAGCTCCTCGACGAGGCCGGCGGCCCGCAGCGTGCGGTCATCGCGAGGTGGGCGCGGCGACGGGGCATCGGGGATCACACCTTCCGGTTCGGCGGCGGGACGGGCACCCTCATGCGCCGCGCGGGTCCGGCGCGGCGGCTTCCAGCTCGGCGACGCTGCCCGACATGACCGTCCGGATGTGCGCGGAGAGGTGCTCGGCGGGCCAGTCCCACCAGGCCACCGCCAGCAGCCGGACGATGTCCTCCTGGCCGAAGCGGGTGCGCAGCAGGCGGGCCGGGTTGCCGCCGACGACGCCGTACTCGGGCACGTCCGAGGTGACCACCGACCCGGCGCCGACGATCGCCCCGTGCCCGATCCGTACGCCGGGCAGCACCGTGGCGCCGTAGCCGAACCAGACGTCGTTGCCGACGACGGTGTCACCCCGGTCCGGCAGGCCGGCCAGCAGGTCGAAGTGGTCGGACCAGGAACCGCCCAGGGTGGGGAAGGGGAACGTGGAGGGGCCGTCCATACGGTGGTTGGCGCCGTTCATGAGGAACCGCACCCCCGTGCCGAGCGCGCAGAACTTCCCGATGACGAGCTTCTCCGGTCCGTAGTGGTGGAGCACGTTGCGCGTCTCGAACGCGGTCGCGTCGTCCGGGTCGTCGTAGTACGTGTACTCCCCGACCTCGATCAACGGGGACTTCACCAGGGGGCGGAGCTGCACCACCCGGGGCTGTCCGGGCATCGGATGGAGCACGGTCGGGTCGGCGGGTACGGGCACGTCGGGCGGTCCTCCCGGAAGCGGCGTCGGTTCCTCATCCATGATCACAGCACGGCGCCCTGCCGGACAGTCGTTTTTCACCTGCGGGAACGCGCGTCCGGTGCCGCTTCCCCGCCGCACCCGGTGCTCACCGTCCCGCCATCCGAATGTTGTGCACCCGACAAGTGGCGGACGCCGTTCCGCACTCCAATGCCCAGGGGGAGTCCGGCGGTTCGAGGGCCGGCCCCCTCGACACCCGTCTGCCAGGGGAGAGACCCATGACGCCCGCACCGACCACCACGGACGCCGAACACCCGGATCGTCAGGCCGAGTTCCGCGCGGCGGCCCGCCGTCACCGCGAGGGCACGGGCCGTCGCCGCTTCCTCACCACCACCGGCGCCGCCGCCGCGCTCGCCTTCGCCGTGAACCTGCCCGCCGCCGGTACGGCGAGCGCCGCCGAACTCGACCCCCGCGGGATCGGCGAGAACCCGTTCACGCTCGGCGTGGCCTCCGGCGACCCGCTCCCCGACTCCCTCCTGCTCTGGACGCGCCTCGCCCCCCGCCCGTACGAGGCGGGCGGCGGACTGCCCGCCGCCCGCGTCCGGGTCGGCTGGGAACTCGCCCACGACGAGCGCTTCCGCCGGGTCGTCCGGCGCGGAACCGCCACCGCGCACCCGGAGTTCGCCCACAGCGTCCGCACCGAGGTCCGCGGCCTGGAACCCGGCCGCACCTTCTACTTCCGCTTCCGCGCCGGCGGCTGGACCAGCGAGACGGGCCGCACCCGCACCGCCCCCGACCCGCACGCCCGCAACCGCGCGGTCAGGCTCGCGGCCGTCTCCTGCCAGGCGTACCACGACGGCTACTTCACCGCCTACCGCCACCTCGCGGCCGAGGACGTCGACGCCGTCTTCCACCTCGGCGACTACCTCTACGAGTACGCCGTCACCGCCACCGGCGGCGCCCGCGCCTACACCGACCGTGTGCTGCCGGACGTCTTCAACCGGGAGACGCTGACCCTGGAGGACTACCGGCTGCGGTACGCCCTCTACAAGTCGGACCCCGACCTGCGCGCCGCGCACGCCGCGCACCCCTTCGTCGTCACCTGGGACGACCACGAGACCGAGAACAACTACGCCGACGACACCCCCGAGAACAGCGTGCCCGCCGAGGAGTTCCTGCTCCGCCGGGCCGCCGCCTACCGCGCGTACTGGGAGAACCAGCCGCTGCGCACCCCGCAGCGCCCCACCGGCCCCGACATGCGTCTCTACCGGCGGCTGCGGTTCGGGCGGCTCGCGCAGTTCGACATCCTGGACACCCGCCAGTACCGCAGCGACCAGGCGTACGGCGACGGCTGGAAGGTTCCCGGGCCGGAGTCCGAGGACCCCGCCCGCACGCTGACCGGTGCCACCCAGGAGCGGTGGCTCATCGACGGCTGGCGCACCTCCCGCGCCACCTGGAACGTGGTGCCCCAGCAGGTCACCTTCGCCCAGCGCAAGGACGTGCCCACCGCCGCCTACAAGTTCTCGATGGACTCCTGGGACGGCTACCCGGCCTCCCGGCAACGGGTGCTGGACGGCGCCGAGTCGGCGGGCATCGACAACCTGCTGGTCCTCACCGGCGACGTGCACGTCGCCTACGGCTTCGACCTGAAGAAGGACTTCGACGACCCCTCGTCCCGCACCGTCGGCACGGAGATCGTCACCACCTCGGTCACCAGCGGCCAGAACGGCTCGGTGAAGCCCGCCAACTGGAACAACCAGATGGCGGCCAACCCGCACCTGAAGTTCTACGACGGCCGGCGCGGCTACGCGCTCGTCACCCTCGAAAGCGACCACGCGCGCGCCGACTTCCGCGCGGTCGACGCCGTCACCACGCCCGGCGCCCCCGTCACGACGGCTGGTTCCTTCGTGACGGAGGCGGGCAACCCGGGGCTGACCCCTGCCTGAGCACGTGTGTCTGGCGGTCCGTCAGGCGCGCTGCTCCACAACGGGGTCGGACGGATAGCGGACGCCGATGCGGTCCCGTACCGCGTCGAGCGTCCGCATCACCGCCAGCGAACCGTCCAGCGGTACCAGCGGGGACTCGGTCTCGCCCGCCCGCAGCGCGCGCATCACCTCGACCGCCTCGTACTGCATCCCGGACAGGCCCTGCGGACCCGGGCCCGTGACGATCTTCTCCGGCGCCGGGTCCGCCGCGTCCGCGCGGTACAGGAGGAAGTGGTCGGGGTGGAAGAAACTGTGCGGGAAGTCGATCCGCCCCCTGGTGCCGATGACGGTCGCCGCCGTGGGGTGGTGGCCCACGATCGAGCAGGAGAGCAGGGCGGTCGCGCCCGCGTCCCAGCCCAGCAGCATCCCGGTGTTCAGGTCCGTGCCCTCGGGGGAGAGCAGTGCGTCCGCCTGCACCCGGTCCGGCTCGCCCAGCAGCAGCTGCGCGAACGACACCGGATAGACGCCCAGGTCCAGCAGTGCGCCGCCGCCCAGCGCGGGGTTGCGCAGCCGGTGCTCGGGACCCACGTCACCCGCGAACCCGAAGTCGGCCTGGACGGTGCGGATCTCGCCGATCGCGCCCTCGCGCACCAGCTCCGTCATGCGGCGGACGACCGGGTTGAGGTACGTCCACATGGCCTCCATCAGGAAGAGCCCGCGCTCCCGGGCGAGCCCGACCAGCTCACCGGCCTGCCCCGCGTCCAGCGTGAACGCCTTCTCGCAGAGCACGTGCTTTCCCGCGCGGAGCGCCAGCGCGGTCGCCTCGTAGTGGGCGGAGTGCGGGGTTGCGACGTACACCACATCGACGTCCTCGTCCGCGACGAGCTCGGCCCAGCTCCCGTAGGCCCGTCCGATCCCGAACCGCTCGGCGAAGGCCCGGGCCGACTGCTCGGTGCGCGAGGCGACCGCGACCACCTCGGCGTCCGGCAGTCCCAGCAGATCCTTGGTGAAGGTCGCGGCAATGCCGCCCGTCGCCAATATGCCCCAACGCACAGTCCCGCTCATGCCACGCCCTTGATATCGGGTTCCGACCACTCGGCCTGAGCTGAGAGCATAGATGCGGATTTCAACGATGTGGAGATGAAGCATGCCGGACAGCGGCGGAAGCCGGGCCCAGCGAGAGCAAGAGCACATACCTACGGCGGGAACCGGTCAACTGATCACCGGGCCCGCCGTTCCCGACCCTGCGCCGGCCCCCGAGGGTCCGGCCCTTCCCGGTCTCACCGGCCTCCCGGCCGCCCCGGCGGCAGCCGTCCGGCGGACCGCGTTCCTGGTGACCCTGGTGCTCGGCGGCCTCACCGCGCTGCCGGCCCTTTCCATGGACATGTACCTGCCGGCGCTGCCCGACGTCACCGACGCGCTGCACGCCCCGGCCGCCACCGTCCAGCTCACGCTGACCGCCTGCCTCCTCGGCATGGCCCTCGGCCAGCTCGTCGTCGGACCGATGAGCGACCGGTGGGGCCGCCGCGGACCGCTCCTGACCGGCATGGTCGTCTACGTCGCCGCCACCGCGATCTGCGCCATCGCCCCCAACGCCGAGATGCTCATCGGCTGCCGTCTGCTCCAGGGCCTCGCGGGCTCGGCCGGCATCGTGATCTCCCGGGCCGTCGTGCGCGACCTCTACGACGGCATCGAGATGGCCAAGTTCTTCTCCACCCTGATGCTGATCTCGGGCGTCGCACCGATCATCGCCCCGCTGATCGGCGGACAGGTGCTGCGGATCACGGACTGGCGCGGCGTCTTCGTCGTCCTCACCGTCGTCGGCCTGCTGCTGACCGTCGTCGTGTGGAAGAGCCTGCACGAGACCCTGCCGCCCGGGGAACGCCACACCGGCGGCGTCACCGAGGCCCTGCGCACCATGCGCGGCCTCTTCGCCGACCGGGTCTTCATCGGCTACACGATCGCCGGCGGGCTCGCCTTCGCGGCCCTCTTCGCCTACGTCAGCGCCTCGCCCTTCGTCATCCAGGAGATCTACGGGGCCTCGCCCCAGACCTTCAGCCTGCTCTTCGGTCTCAACTCGGTCGGCCTGATCGTCGTCGGCCAGATCAACGGCCGGCTGCTGGTCGGCCGGGTCAGCCTCGACCGGGTCCTGCTCTTCGGGCTCGCCGTGATCCTGGCCGCGGCCGTCGCGCTGCTGCTCATGACCAGCGGGGTCTTCGGCGAGGTGGGGCTCGCCCCCATCGCCGGCACGCTGTTCGTCCTGATGTCCGCGATGAGCCTCTCCCTGCCCAACACCAACTCCCAGGCGCTGATGCGCTCCAAGCACGCGGCGGGCTCCGCCTCCGCACTGCTCGGCACCTCGTCGTTCCTCATCGGCGCGATCGCCTCGCCGCTGGTGGGCATCGCGGGGGAGGACACGGCCGTCCCGATGGCCCTCGTCCAGACCGTCTGCGCCGCCGCGGCCATGACCTGCTTCCTCGTGCTGTGCCGCCCCTGGGAGCGGCGCGGCCGGACGGACGGCGGGCTGTAGCACCACCGCCGCTCCGCGACCGCGGCCTCGTGCGGCGACGGGCCCTGATGCACCCCGGGTGCATCAGGGCCCGTCGCCGTGGATCCGGGCCGGGGCGGCCGGTCAGCCGGCGCGCGGGTAGCCGATCAGATGCTGCCGGTCGTCGCGGTCCGTCGTACGGAAGATCCCGACCCCGGTCGTCTCCGCCACCGGGAGCCGTACGTTGCGGGCGAGCGGCTCGTCCGACCCGTCGACGAAGTTCATCACCACCGGCACCCCGCCCCCGGCGAGCGCCTCGTCGGCGTCCCGCACGTTCCGGGCGCCGTACGCGAGCCCGTCGTCCGTCACCGAGGCGAGCGTCACATGGGACGAGCCGTCCTCGTCCTCCAGGCAGTACCCCTTCTTCGCCACCAGGTCGAACGCCAGGTTCCCGGCGATCAGGTAGTCGCCCGACGGCGGGACGACCGCCTGCGGGAACCGTCCCGGCTGTATGGCCGGACGGTGGCACTCCACCGACACCAGCGCCTTGCCGCTCGCCGCGTCGTGCACCGTCCACAGCTCGTGGGTCGCCGCCCGCTTCGAGGACTTCTCCGGCTGCCACTTCGCCAGCACCAGCCCCGCCGCCACCGACGTCGGCACCCCGGTGGCCGGGTCGGCCCCCTTCGGCGCGACGTTCCGGCTGTACCAGCCGCCCGGCACCCAGAACTCCCGCGCCCCGCTCACCAGCAGCCCCCGCGAGGTCTGGCCGGCCACCTCCGTCAACTTCCGGCAGGCCGTGCACCCCTTGGGGTACTTCAGCTCCGACGCGGCGATCTTCGAGGTCTCGCCGGTCACCGGGTCGATCAGCGCCACGTTCGCGTCGGCGTCGGAGATCACGATGTCCGGGCCGCTCGCGGAGACCGAGGGAGCGCCGTTCCACGGCAGCTCCACATGGTGGCGGTCGCCGTTGGTCGCCGCGTAGACGTCGAGTGAGATGAACGTCTCGGAAGGGGCGAGCCCGTCGCCCGCCGTCCCGTACGACCAGGTGACGAAGAACTGCCGGTCCTCGCGGGAGACGGTCAGCAGCCGGGGATAGCTTTCCGGGTCCAGCGTCTGGCGTGCGTCGCTCCGCCACCCCAGCTTCCCGGTGGCCGTGTCGAGGGTGCGCACCCGGTAGCGGTGGTCCGCCGAACGCTCCAGATAGGCCAGGGTCCCCGTCGGCCAGGAGAAGGCGATGTCGGGCGAGGCGCCGACCACCTCCCACCCGCTGTCCGTCGTGTACTGCGGTGGGACGTTGAGCACGGTCCGCGCCCCGGACGCGCCGGGCGCCGGTTTCGCGGCGGCCGAAGCGGAAGCCGCCGGAGTCGTGGCGCCGGCGCTCTTCCCACCGCCCCTGCCGTCCGTGCCGTCCTTGTCCGCGGAGCCTCCGCCGCAGGTCGCCAGCAGCAGCAGGAGCGCCAGGAAGACCACCCCGCCGACCAGAGTCAGTCGAACGATCCTCTGTCTCATGGGTCCCCCCGTCGGGCCTTCGCGGGTCTCGCGGCGGTCAGCGTAGCAACTGCCACATGCGCAAGCGGAGTTACGCGTGTCGCTGTCGCCCACCCGTGACCCGGCGGACACCACCCGCCCGCGGCGGGCCTCTCACCGGGCCGGGGTGGTGCGCCTCCCGGGCCGGGGCGGTGCGCCCCGCGAATAGAATTCCTCGGTGAACGTCACCCTCCCCACCGCCGAAGCCCTGCGCGCGGCCCTCGCCGGTCTGCTCGACGGACTGCCGCCCAAGCAGGCGGCCCAGGCCGTCGACCGGCTGATCGCCAGCTACCGCGGCACGACCCCGACCGACGCGCCGGTGCTGCGGGACCGGGCGGACGTCGTCGCCTACGCCGCGTACCGGATGCCCGCGACCTTCGAGGCCGTACGGGCCGCCCTGGACGCACTGTGCGAGGCCGCCCCCGACTGGCGGCCGGCCACGCACACCGATGTCGGCGGCGGTACCGGCGCGGCGAGCTGGGCCGTCGCCGGGGCGTGGGACGGACCGGAGACCACCGTCCTGGACTGGGCCGAGCCCGCCCTCGCGCTCGGCCGCGAGCTGGCCGAGGCCGGCGGCCTCCCCGGGCTGCGGACCGCCCGCTGGCAGCGCGCCCGGATCGGCGCCGCGCTGGAGCTGGCCCCCACGGACCTGGTGACCGTCTCGTACGTCCTCAAGGAGCTGACCCCCGCCGCCAGGACCGAGCTGGTCGACGCGGCGGCCGGTGCCGCGCAGGCCGTCGTCGTCGTGGAGCCCGGCACCCCCGACGGGTACGCCCGGGTGATCGAGGCGCGCGACCGGCTGATCGCCGCCGGGCTGACCGTGGCGGCGCCCTGCCCGCACAGCGCCGCCTGCCCCATCGAACCGGGCACCGACTGGTGCCACTTCTCCGCCCGGGTCAGCCGCTCCTCCCTGCACCGGCAGGTCAAGGGCGGGACGCTGAGCCACGAGGACGAGAAGTTCAGCTACGTCGTCGCGACCCGCTTCCCCGTCGAGCCGGTGGCCGCCCGGGTCACCCGCCGGCCGCAGATCCGCAAGGGCCAGGTGCTGCTGGAGCTCTGCACCCGGGACGAGGCCCTGCGGCGCGAGACGGTCACCAAACGCCACGGCGCGCTGTACCGGGCGGCCCGGGACACCGACTGGGGCGACGCCTGGCCGCCCCCCGAGAAGGACTGACCACCCGGACCACCGCTCACGGAGCCGCCGCGCTCAGCGGTCCCGCAGCTCCTGGGTGCAGCACTTCACGCTGCCGCCGCCCTTCAGCAGCTCGCTCAGATCCATCGGCACCGGTTCGAAGCCCCGGTCCCTCAGCGGGTCGAACAGCCCCGTCGCTCCCTGCGGCAGCAGCACGTGCAGACCGTCGCTGACCGCGTTCAGGCCGAACGCGGCGGCGTCCGGCTCCCGGGCGATCAGGGCGCCGGGGAAGAGCCGGGCCAGCACGGCACGGCTGCCAGGCGAGAACGCGCCGGGGTAGTACATGATCTCGTCCGCCGCCTCGTCGAGCACGCAGAGCGCCGTGTCCAAGTGGTAGTAGCGCGGGTCCACCAGGTCCAGGCCGATCACCGGCCGGCCGAAGAACTCCTGCGCCTCGTCGTGCGCGAGCGGGCTGGACCGGAACCCCGTCCCGGCCAGCACGAACGACGAGGTGACGGCGAAATCGCCCTCGCCCTCGTTCACGTGCACCGGCTCGCGGATCTCGTCGTAGCCGTGCGCCCGGAACCACTCCCGGTGCGCCTCGGCCTCGCCGTGCCGCTCCTGGTGCGCGAAGAGCGCGCCGAGCACCCGCCCGTCGATCACGGTGGCGCCGTTGGCGGCGAAGACCATGTCCGGCAGACCGGCCAGCGGCGACAGCTCCTCGACCGTGTGGCCGAGGGCGCGGTAGCGGTCGCGGAGGTCCTCCCACTGCGTCCGCGCCAGCGGCAGATCGACCGGCTTGGAGGGGTCCATCCACGGGTTGATGGAGTAGGTGACCCGGAAGTGCGCCGGGGCGCACATCAGATAGCGACGAGGGGTGGCGTCACGGTGCACGGGGGCTCCTCACGAACGGCAGCCTCGGCTGCGGCACGGTGGGGGAACGGAACGCGCGGTCTGCGCGTGAGCCCATGGTGCGCTGCCCGGGCCCCGGTCCGCAGTGCTCCGATCGGGTGAGCGTGCGCGGTGGCGAGGGGCGTGGAAAGGCCGGGTGCCGTACGCCGCCGGCCCCACCCCGGTGGGGGAGGATGCCCGCCGATGACCCGTTATCGGGCGTGATGTCCCTCACTCTGGGCGGTGGTGTCCCGCCCCGCTGGTGAACTCTGGCCACCCGAAGAGCAGGATGGTGGGACCATGGACGGGTAACGCTGAGGTGAGGGGATAGATGGGCGCCGATTCCGGCCGTAACCGCGGCACAGAGGGCAAGCTTTCCCAGTGGCTGCGGCGACGGCCCAAGCAGCGGACCGATGCCGACGGCTCGGCCCGACTGGGCATGCTCCTGGCCGTCGCCGACGCGGGGATGCCGATCTCGCCCGCCGCCCACCCGCTCGGACACCGATGTTCGTGCGAACGCATCGGATGCCCCACCCCCGCCCGCCACCCCGTGTCGTTCGCCTGGCAGACCCAGTCGACCACCGACAGCGCGCAGATCGAACGCTGGGCCGAGGGCCAGCCGCTGGCGAACTTCATCACCGCCACCGGAATGGTCCACGACGTGCTGGACGTCCCGCTCTCCGCCGGGGTCAACGCCCTGGAGCGGCTGACGGGGCGCGGGATCGACGTCGGCCCCGTCGCCCGTTCCGGCGACGACCGGATGCTCTTCTTCACCGCCACCCGCGGCACCCCCGAGGACGAGGACGAGTGGTGGCCCTGCGAGCTGGACTCGCACCCCGAGACCATGGACGAGCACCCCGGCCTGCGCTGGCACTGCCGCGGCAGCTACGTCCTGCTCCCGCCCGCCCGTCTCCCCGGTGACCTCGACGTCCAGTGGGTGCGCGGCCCCGAGCACCCGCTGCCGGACCCGCTGACCCTGCTGGAAGCGCTGACCGACGCCTGCGCCGTGTACGTGGACAGCGACGAGGCGACCGGCCTGGACCCGGCCGCGGTGGCCTGGCCGCTGGGCCGCTGAGGCGCCGGACCGGTCCGACGAGCAGTCGGACGGCGGTCCTCTCGCCCCGTCGTCGGCCGTCCTACTCGCCGGTCGCCGAGACCAGTCCCGGCAGCCGGTTCAGTACGGTCACCTTCGCGCCCCCGGCGGCGCCCCGCGCGGGCACATACGCCAGCTGGCTGGAGACGCGCTCCTTGGTGAGGGTGCTCTTCACCTCGCCCGTGAGCAGCGCCTTCGTGTCCCGGTTCACCTCGGGCTTCAGCCCCTGGGCGGCCGTCTGGCGTTCGTAGTGCTTGCTGCTGAAGAAGACCAGCGCCCCGCCGTCCTTCGTCGCGAGACCGAACGGGCGGAACGCGCCGTCCAGCGGGCGGTCGACGTACTGGAACGAGAACCCCGGCTTCCTCGTCGCCGCGCGTGCGGCCCGCCAGCCCGAGGTGGTCGCGCCCGCCGCGAACACGTCCGGCGACCCGGTGGACAGGTAACCGGTGTACGAGGTGCTCAAATCCTCGGGCCGCATGGCGAGTCCGGCGCCCACGGTCTCGGCGGGCTTCGCCAGTCCGTCCCCGTCCAGCGCGAACTCCGGTACCTCCGAAGGCGCTACGACCCCGAGATAGGGCACCGTCCACAGCGCGTCCGGGCCGGTCCGCTCGAAGACCAGCAGCCAGCGGGTGTCCTGGTCGCCCTCGTCCACGTCACGGTTGGAGTCGGTGTCCGCGAAGAAGTACCGCGGCCAGCCCGCCTTCCTGGGTATGACATAGCGCGTGTCCGTCAGCTCCAGCGGATCGTGCGCCGCCGCCGCGGCCTTGTCGGTGTACGTGGACCGGGCCTTCAGCCCCGCCTGGTTGACCGCCCCGAGCGCCCCGGTCACCCGCTCCGCGTCCAGAGCCGGATCGAGCGCCGCGTCCGCCTTGTTGTACGCCGTGAGGAAGTCCTTGAGGGCCTGGTCCGCCTCGGACTTCGTCGCCTGGGGCACCTGCTCCAGTTCTCCGTGCACCGTCACGCAGCCGCTCGCCGTCATGCCCAGTACCGTCGCCACCGCGAGCCCCGCCGCCGACCGACCCAGCCTTCTCATCCGTTGCCTTCTGCGCCTTCTGATCCGTCGTCCGCACTGACCGTCCGAACCCTACCGGGGCGAAGATGCGTGCGAGGGCCGTCCCGCAATCCGCGGTGGATCAGTGCGAGGAGCCGACATGCTCCCGGCGGGTCACCGGTCGCGCGCCGGGACGACGAGCGGCACCCCGGTCCGCGGGTGGGGAAACACCTCGACGGGCTGCCGGTACACCTCGCCCAGGAGCTCTCCGGTGAAGACCTCGGACGGCGGTCCGGCCGCCGCGATCCGTCCGCCCCGCAGCACCACCGCCCGGTCCGCGTACGCGGCGGCCAGCCCCAGATCGTGCAGGACCACGACGACCGCGTCCCCGGCCGCCGCCCGCTCCCGGCAGATCCGCAGCACCAGTTCCTGGTGGCGCAGGTCCAGCGCGGCCGTCGGTTCGTCGAGCAGCAGCAGCGGGGCGCGTTGCGCGAGGACCCGGGCCAGCGCCACCCGGGCGCGCTCGCCGCCGGAGAGGGCGGAGAAGGGCCTGCCCGCGAAGCCGGTGACCTCGGTGGCCTCCATGGCGGCGGCCACCGCCGCGTCGTCCTCGTCCGCCCGCGCCGTGCCGGACCAGGGGGCCCGCCCCATCCGGACGACCTCCTCGACCGGGAAGGGGAAGGAGAGTACGGCGGACTGAGGCAACACGGCCCGGCGGAGCGCGAGTTCGGCCGCCGTCCAGGCCCCGGTGGGCCGCCCGTCGATCCGTACCCCGCCGGTGTCGGACGGCAGGTCGGCGGCGAGCGCTGCGAGCAGGGTGGACTTGCCGGCGCCGTTCGGGCCCACCAGCGCCAGCACCTCACCCGCGTGCGCGGTCAGCGAGACGTCGTCGAGCACCGGCCTGCCGCCCAGGCGCACCGAGAGGCCGGCCGCCTCCGCCACCGGGGTGCCGGAGGCGTGACGGACGGGCAACTCCCGTTCCCGCGCGGCGAAAAGGTTCCTGAGGCTCCTCATGCCGTGCCGTTCACGTGTGCTCATGCCCAACCACCCTGCTTCCGACGGGTTCTGCGCAGCAGCCAGAAGAAGAACGGGCTGCCGAAGAGCGCGGTCAGCACCCCGAGCGGCAGTTCGGCGGGCGCGGCCACCGTGCGGGCGGCCAGGTCGGCCACCACCAGCACCAGGGCGCCGCCCAGCGCACTGCCGGGGACCAGGAACCGGTGGCCGGGACCGTTCACCATCCGCAGCAGATGGGGCACGAGCAGCCCCACGAAGGAGATGATCCCCGCGACCGCGACGGCCGCGGCGGTCAGCAACGCCACCACCAGGACCAGGACGATCCGCAGCCGCTCCACGTCCACGCCCAGGTGGCGGGCAGGCCGCTCGCCCAGCGCGAGCAGGTCCAGCTTCCGCGCGGAGAGCGGTGCGACGAGCAGCCCGGCCGCCGCGCACGGCAGCACCGCCAGCACCTTGGGCCAGGTCGCCTGGGCCAGGGAGCCGAGCTGCCAGAAGGTGATCTGGGTGACCTGCGCGTTGTCGGCGAAGAAGACGAACAGCCCGATCAGCGCCCCGGCGAAGGCGTTCACGGCGATCCCCGTGAGGATCAGGGTCACCACCTCGGTCCGCCCGCCCGACCGCGACAGCGCGTACACCAGGAGCACCGTCGCGAGGCCGGCGGCGAACGCGCAGACGGTGATGGTCCAGTTGCCGAAGAAGCTCAGGCCGAGACCGATGGAGGCGACCGCGCCCACGGCCGCTCCGGAGGAGACGCCGATGACGCCGGGCTCGGCGAGCGGGTTGCCGAAGACGCCCTGCATCAGCGCGCCCGCGCAGCCGAGCGAGGCGCCGACGAGCAGGGCGAGGACGACCCGGGGCAGCCGCACGTTCCACAGCACGCTCTCCCCGACCCGGTCCAGTTCCCGGCCGCCCAGCCCCACCCGGTGCAGCACCGAGCCCAGCACGTCGCCGAGCGGGATGTCGTACGCGCCGAGGCCCGCGGAGAGCAGGCAGCACAGCAGCAGCGCCACCGACAGCCCGAGGGCGAGGGCGGGCGCGGTGCGCCGCCCGGGGGAGACGGGGGCGGCGGGGGAGGCCGCGGGCGGTCCGGTGCGCTTCTCCTCGGAGGTCGCGGTCACCGGGCCACGCCGCCCTCGGGGTAGAGCTGTCCGACGATGTCGGCGAGCACCTGGTCGGTGCGCGGGCCGTAGTTGAGGAGCACACCGTCGTCCACGGAGACGATCCGCCGGTCCATTCCTGCCGGGGTCTCGGCGACCCCCGGGATCTTCAGCAGGCCGTCGATCCCTCCGACCGATGCGAGGCCCTTGGTCATCACGAGGATCGCGTCGGGCGCCGCCTTCGCCAGCGCCTCACTGGTGATGGCGGTGAAGTCCTTGGTGAGCCCGGAAGCCTTCCCCGCGTCCACCGCGCCGGCGGCCTCCAGCAGCGAACTCGCCCCTGACTCCGCGCCGCCCAGCAGATAGACCGAGGCGGTGCCGCGCAGGTAGAGGAAGGCGACCCGGGGCTCGTCGCCGTGGGCCGGCACGTCCTCGCGTACGGCGGCGAGCCGGCCGGCGGTGCGCTTCTCCAGTTCGGCGCCCGCCTTCCCGACCCCGAGGGCGGCGGCGACGGTGCCGATCCGCCGTGTCACGTCGCCGAGTTCCAGGGCCGGGTCGACCACCAGCAGCGGGACGCCCGCGGCACGGATCTGGCCGATCGCCTCGGCGGGGCCGGTGGTGGTGTCGGCGAGGACGAGCGTCGGCTTCAGGGAGAGGACGCTCTCCGCGGACACGTCGTGGGCGCGGGTCACCACGGGGAGCTTCGCGGCCTGTTCGAAGGTGGCGGTGATGTCCCGGGCGACCACGTGCTCACCGAGGCCGAGGGTGAAGACGATCTCGTTGAGGGAGCCCGTCAGCGGCACGATCCGGTCGGCGGACGTGATGGTGACCGCGGTGCCGTCCGCCGAGTCCACGGTGACGGGCAGCTCGGGCACGGGGGTGGTGGCCAGCGGCTCCACGCGGTCCGCCGCGGCCGAACCCGCCTTCTCCTCGGCGGACTTCCCGGATCCCGTGGACTCCGTCGACGTCGAAGCGGATCCCGTCGTGCCGCCGCACCCGGCCAGCGCGAGGGTGAGCGCCACGGCGGCGGCCACGGCGGCGGCCGGCCGGCGGAGACCCGCGCGGCGGGCGGGCGCGGTCCGGGCGGGCCCGCGGGTGTCCGGGCCCGGCGGGGCGAAGTCCTGTCTGGGGGGCACGGATTACCGTCCTGTCGTTCCGCTTCGAGTGATTGATCGTTTTTGTGCTCTGCCGCACCTCATGTGCGGAACAAGGGGGGTTCCGCCGCAGACGAGACATAGCTTAGGTTAGCCTTACCTGAATTCGCCAGGCCTCGGAGGGGTCCATGCTGTCGTCCCGGTCCACCCGCGCGCTCGCCGTCGCGCTCTTCGCGGTACTGCTGGGAGCCCTGCTCCCGGCCACCGCCGCTCAAGCGGCGAGCCGAACGGTGCAGGGCGGCCGGCTGGACTGGGGGATCAAGTCCTCGTTCCAGTCCTACGTCACCGGCCCCATCGCGGGCGGCAGTTGGAGCCTCACCGGGGGAGCCGCCACGGTCGGCGGAAGCCAGTTCCGGTTCCACTCGGCCACCGGCTCCTACGACCCGGCCACCGGCGCCCTCGCCTCCGGCTTCTCCGGCGGAGTCCACTTCGTGGGTCACCGCACGGACGACGGCTCCTACGAGCTCGACCTCACCATCGCGCGGCCCACCGTCCGGATCTCCGGCGGCGCCGGCACCCTCTACGCCGACATGACCAGCAAGGAGCGGGGGACCGGACGCGTCACTCCCAGGTCCCAGGTGCCGCTCGCCACACTGGGCCTCGGCGGCATCGACATGCGGGGCGGCTCCACCCCCGTCGCGCTGAACAACATTCCCGCGACGCTGACTTCGCAGGGTGCCTCCGCCTTCGCCGGCTACTACACGGCCGGTACCAGTCTCGATCCGGTGACCCTCTCCGTCGACACCACCGCACCCGCCACCGCCGCACCGAAGCCCTCGCCGGGCACGACCGGCGCGCCGACCCCGAGCACGTCCGGGAAGGCCGGCTCCGGTGAGGCCGACGAGGAGAAGGCGGCCGGGACCGGCTTCGAGGACGCCGCTGTCGACTGGGGTGTCCGCCGCACCTACCGCGAGTACGTCACCGGCTCGGTCGCCCGGGGCGAGTGGACCCTGGCCGGCGGCGCGAAGGACGGCGGTGCGCTGTTCCGCTTCCCCGGAGGCAAGGGCACGTACGACCCCGGGAGCCGGACGCTCGAAGCCGCCTTCGCCGGAAGCGTCCGCTTCACCGGGGCCGACGGACTCGATCTGGAACTCGCCCGCGTCGCCGTCTCCGTGAAGGCCGGCACCGGAACCCTCCGTGCCGACGTCACCAGCTCCGGAGCCGTCTCGAAGAACGTCCCGCTGGTCACCTTCGCCGCCAAGGGGTTCGCGCCGAAGGACGGACTCGCGCTCCTCACCGAAGCGCCCGCCACCCTCACCGCCGCCGGGGCGAAGGCCTTCGGCTCCCTGTACGCCCCGGGCACCGCCATGGACCCGGTCTCCCTGGCCGTCACCGTGGACCCGGGCGCGAAGCTGCCCGCCCTCCCCGACCTGGGGAGCGGGGCGACCGCCCCGGCGACCCCGGCGGCCGGGCCCTCCTCCGCGAACCGGCCCTCCTCCGCGGCCGCCGCCGCGGAGCCGGAGCCGGGCCCGGCCGCCCGGGGATGGATCCCCGTCGTGGCCCTCGCGCTCGCCGCCGCGGCCGGGGTGTGGTTCGCCGGCCGCCGCCGTTCCCGCCGCTTGGGTGAGGACCCGGAGCGTCACCCCACCCCTGGGTCCACCCCCTGACCTTTCCGTCCCGATGCCCGCGGCCCGGGCGGCTCCCGAACCCGGCCGCGCGCTCACCCCTGCCCTTCACGACCCACTTTTCTCCCGAGGAGACCACCGACCATGGCAGCAAACCGCCGCCCCATAGCCCTCGCCGCGGCAGTCGCCACGGCCGCCGCGCTGGGCGCCGCCTTCGCGCTCCCGGCCCTCGCCGCGGACTCCGGTACGACGGCCACCGGTACCGCGGCGACCGCTCCGGCGACCCGGCTGGAACTGAAGGACGGCACGCTCGACTGGGGCTTCAAGCAGTCCTTCCGCGGCTACATCGGCGCGGCCGGCCGGATCACCGTCTCCGACGGGGCCGAACAGGCCGCGAACAACGGCGCGTTCACCTTCGTCAACGGCAAGGGCAACTACGACCTCGCCACCCACGGCACCGCCACCGCCTTCGAGGGCGGCGTCAACTTCTGGGCCCACGAGGGCGCCCTCGACATCACGCTCTCCGACGTCAAGGTCTCCACCACCGGCACCGGTGGCGCGATCACCGCCGACCTGAAGACCCCCCAGGGGACGCAGGACGACGTCGCCGTCGCCGACCTGGACCTGTCGGCCGTCCGGCCCGGACAGGGCGAGGGGGGCGCGATGGTCTTCAAGGACATTCCCGCCACGCTGACGAAGCTCGGGTCCGAGGCCTTCAACGGGATGTACCAGGAGGGCCAGGCCCTCGACCCGGCCACGCTCACCGTCACGGCGGTCACCCCGCCGACCGAGGAGCCGACCGAGGAGCCCACGGACGAGCCGACCGACGAGCCCACGAAGGAACCTACCGGAGAGCCCACGGACGAGCCCACGAAGGAACCCACCACCGCGCCGACGAACGAGCCGGCCGGCACGCCCTCGCCCGGCGTCTCCGCCACGACGCCCGCCGCCGAGCAGGGCGCCCTGGTGGACGGCACCCTCGACTGGGGCGTCAAGGAGTCCTTCCGCTCCTACGTCACCGGCCCGATCGCGAGCGGCTCGGTCGAGACGACCGGCGGCGCGACGACCACCGCGAACGGCTACCGCTTCGGTGACGCCACCGGCCGGTTCGACGCGGCGAAGAAGACCCTCCAGGCCGGCTTCGAGGGCCAGGTCCGCTTCCTCGGCCACCAGAGCGGCGACACCTACGCCCTCGACCTCTCCTTCTCGGCCCTGCGGGTCGAGGTGACCGGCACCTCCGGCAAGCTGGTCGCCGACGTGTCCTCCAAGGACCGCGCGACCGGCAGGACCGAGGTCAGCAAGGGACTCGCCGTCGCCGACCTCACCGTGCCCGCCGCCGCGCTGACCGCGAAGGACGGTGTGGTGACCCTCTCCGGCATCCCGGCCACCCTCACCGAGGGCGGCTCCGCGGCCTTCGGCGGCATGTACGAGAAGGGCGAGAAGCTCGACGCGCTGACCGTCGCCGTATCCCTGGACGAGGACGCCCAGCTGCCGGGTACCGGCTCCACCGGCTCCACCGGCTCGACGGGCTCCACCGGCGGCGACGGCTCCACCGGTGCGGCAGGCTCCACCGGCAGCACCGGCTCCGGTTCCGTGGGCGGCGGCGAGGGCGGCAGCGTGGGCGGTTCCGGCTCGCTCGCGGCCACCGGCGCCGACCTGCCCACCGGGGCCCTGCTCGCCGCCTCCGGCCTCGTGGTGGCCCTCGGTGCCGGTGCGTTCGTCGTGGCACGCCGCCGCGGCCCGGACGCGACCGCCTGACCCGTACGGCCCCGGCTGCCGCCACCCGGCTGCCGTCCGGACCCGCCCCGGCCGCCCCGCGCGCGGCCGGGGCGGCCGGGCTGCGCGCGGACGCTGCGGAGCCGACCGGGAACGGCCGGTTCCCGACCGAATGCTTGAATGCCGGTATGAGTGAATTCGACGTACCCGACGGCATCGACGTCCTGCGGGTGTTCTGCGCCCCCGACGGCCGGCACGGGAACGCCCTCGGGGTCGTACGGGACGGGCGCGACTACCCCGACGACACCTCGCGCCAGGAGCTCGCCGCCGAACTGGGCTTCAGCGAGACGGTGTTCGTGGACGACCCGGAACGCGGCCAGGTGGACATCCGGACCCCTGGGCTCCGGCTGCCGTTCGCCGGGCACCCGCTCGTCGGTACCGCCTGGCTGCTCGACCTGGAGATCCTCGAACTGGAGGTGGGGGACGTCTTCGCCCGCCAGGACGGCGAGTTCACCTGGATCACCGCCCGCCCGGAGTGGGTGCCGCCGAGGGAGCTGGTGCGGTACGACTCCGCCGCCGAGGTCGACGCCCTGACCGGGCCCCCGCCGGGCGAGGGCTGGTTGTACGTGTGGGCCTGGGAGGACGAGGCGGCGGGGCGCGTCCGCGCGCGGGCGTTCCCGCGCCGCGGTGACGGCATCGCCGAGGACGAGGCGACCGGAGCCGCCGCCCTGCTGCTCACCGCACGGCTCGGCCGCGCGCTCAACATCACCCAGGGGCGCGGCTCCCAGCTCCTCACCGCGCCCGCACCGGACGGCACGGTGGAGATCGGCGGCCGGGTCGTGCTCGCGCTCCGGAGCTGAGCACGCGCGGCCGCCCGCCGGGCGACGGGAGGGCGGACGGGAACGGCGGAGGGGCGGGCAGCCGGTCGACCGGGGAGATCGGAAGAGGGGCGGGGAGGGAAAGAGGGGTGAATATTGAGTGTAGATATCGGTGGGAGGCGTATCAATAAA
>NZ_JBSFFN010000035.1:0-103002 GCF_053596135.1 Streptomyces sp. NPDC001770
CTGGGGGCCCGAGGTGGTCCGCCCGGTGAGTGTCGTCGTGCCCGCGTACAACGAGAAGGAGTGCATCGCGGGCAGGTCGCGTCGCGGGCGGATGGGCGGCGGCGGGCCGGGGCGGGCAGGAGCGGGCCGGCAGGCGTACGGCCCGCGAGCCCGGCAGGGCAGGGCAGGGCCGCGCCGGGGCGGATCGGGCCGGGGCGGCGCTACTTGACCGGCAAGTGGTAGGCGACCCGGTAGCGGTCGGCGGGGACGACCACGTCGGCGGTCTCGACCGCCTGCCCGCCCGCGTAGTAGGTGCGCGCGATGACCATGACCACGTGGCCCGGCACCCCGCCGAGGTCGCCGAGTTCGTCCGCGAGCCCCGGGCGGGCGCCGACCTCCTCGGTCACGTTGTCCACCACGATGTCGATCGCCGCCATCCGGTCGACCACCCCGCAGCCGCCCAGTGGCCCCTCCTCGGGGAGCATCACCGGGGTCCGCCCGGTGACCGAGAGCGGCTCCCAGGAGGTCGAGAGCATCATGGGCTCGCCCGCGTCCCGGAAGACGTACCGCGTGCGCATGACCCGCTCCCCGGGCTCGATGCCGAGGCGCGTGGCGATCTCCGGACCGGCCTCCTCCTGCTCGCTCCTCGACTCCCAGGTGCCGCGCACGCCCTCCGCGCTCTGCTCCTGCCGGAACGGACTGGACCCCATGCCGGGCCGGTAGCCGGACCGGGCGATCCTGCGCGGCACCGGACGCGCCCGGACGTACGTACCGGACCCGGAGCGCCCCTCCACCAGCCCCTCGGCCATGAGGACCTTGCGCGCCTCCAGCGCGACGGTGTCCGAGACGCCGTACTCCTCGCGGATGCGCGCCTGGGACGGCAGGCGGGTATGGGGCGGCAGCGCTCCCTTGACGATCTTCTCCCGCAGATCGCTCGCCACGCGCAGATAGGCGGGCTGCTCACCGAAAGTCACTGGCCACTCCCAACAAGTTGACAGACCGCAACAGAGTCGCAACCGTGAGTGGCGCAAGACAAGCAATGGCCAGAGTTTCACTCAAAGTGATGATTCGGGGGTGCTCGAGGCATGGTCCGAACGGCATCACCACAGCTCTTCCGGCCGTTCTCTGCCCACTTCGCGCCCTCCGCATGCCCCCGGCGCCCGAGGAAGTGACACGTGCCTCCCCGGGCGACGGGTCCGGGGGGCGGCCGCCCGGGCGCACGACGGCCGTGTGCGGGGAGTACGCACCCGCGCGATCTTCTCCGCCGACGCCCGCGCCGCCCCGACGCCCGCGCCGCCCCGGCGGCTGGCAGGCTGGCCCCATGCCCGTACCGGTGAACGCCCACCCGCTCCTGCCGCCGTACCGCTGCCCGCGGGACGGGACCACGGCCGACGCCGCCACCGCGCCCTGGTGCTGCCCGGAGTGCCGGGGCCCGTGGGACCTCGACTTCGCCCCGGCGCGGCCGTTCGACCGGGACGCCCTGGCCGGGCGCGTCAACTCCCTGTGGCGCTACCGGGAGGCGCTGCCGCTCGCAGACCCCGCCGTCTCCCTCGGCGAGGGACGTACGCCGCTGGTCGCGCTCACCGGCACCGTCTCGGCGAAGCTCGACCACCTCATGCCGACGCTCTCCTTCAAGGACCGGGGCGCGGTGATGCTGGCGGAGCTCGCGCGGCGTCTCGGCCCCGCCCGGGTGGTCGCGGACAGCAGCGGCAACGCGGGCACCTCCGTCGCCGCCTACTGCGCCCGCGCCGGGCTGCCCTGCGCGGTGTACGTTCCCGAGGGCACCTCGGCCGAGAAGACCGAGCAGATCCGGGCCCACGGTGCCCGGCTGGAGATCGTCCCCGGCGACCGTACGGCCACCGCCCTGGCGGCCCGCGCCGCCGCCGACGAGCCGGGCACCTTCTACGCCTCGCACGTCTTCAACCCGTACTTCCTGCACGGCACCAAGACCTACGTGTACGAGCTCTGGGAGGACCTCGGCGGCCGGCTCCCCGACGCCCTGGCGGTTCCGGTCGGCAACGGCACCCTGCTGCTCGGCGCCGCCCTCGCCACCGCCGAACTCCTCGCGCAGGGGCTCGTCGACCGGCGCCCCGCCCTGATCGCCGTCCAGGCCGAGGCGGTCTCCCCGCTCGCCGCCGCCTTCCACGCCGGTGCGGCCTCCCTGCGCGAGCCGGCGGCCCCGGCGCCGACGCTCGCGGAAGGCATCGCCATCCCGGACCCGCCGCGCGCGGCGCAGATCCTGGCGGCGGTACGCGCGTCCGGCGGCACCTTCCTCACGGTGACGGAGGGGCAGATCCGGGAGGCGCAGCGGGATCTGGCCCGGCGCGGGATCTACGCGGAGACCACGGCGGTGGCCTGCTGGGCGGCGGTCGGCGGGTGGACGGACGGCAGCATCGTGGTCCCGGTGTGCGGGGCCGGGCTCAAGACGGGGATGGCCGCCTGAGGACGCGTCAGTCGCCCACCCAGTAGGTGTCGTGCTTGATGAAGAACTCCGCGCGCTCCTCCTCCGACCAGTGGACGGCCTCGGCCACCTTCTCGAAGTACTCCTCCCGCGGAGCTCCGGGGGCGAAGAGCAGGAGCATCGAGGCGTCCGCGTCGGCGTCGTTGCGGAAGCCGTGCAGTCCGCCCTGCGGAACGTGCACGAAGTCGCCCTCGGTGGCGTCGGTCCACTGTTCGCCGTCGTAGATCCGTACGGTCCCGCCGAGGATGAAGAAGGACTCGGAGATCGCCCGGTGGAAGTGGGTGGCGGGCCCGCCCGCCCGGGGCGCCATGTCCACCCGGTAGAGGCCGAACGCGCCGTTCGTGGCGGTGCCCTTGGCCAGGTAGTGGGTGCGATTGCCGTTGGGGGCGGCCAGTTCGGCGGCGGTCCCCGCCGGCCGGTAGGTCGCGTTGACGACGCCGAGGCCGTCCTTGTACACCGGTTCCGGATACGACATGAGGTCCCCGTCCGTGTCCGCGCCCGGCCCCGCGGCCCGGCGCCACTGCTCCATCCGGCGGGCAGCCCCGTCGGCCGTCCGCCTGCCGTGCGTGTGGCCGGCCGTGCCGCGCCGGGCGCCCGCCGGTCGCGTCCCTATTTTCGTACGGGTGACCCATGCGCGCACCTCCCTCGCCGGCTGTCTGACCACCGCTCTCCTGACCATGATCGTCACGCCGGGCCAGGTGTCCGCCCAGGGCTCCCGGCCCTCCCCCGCCCCGCCCCTCTGCACGGCCCGGGCGGCCCCGGCCGCCGCGGCCCCAGGCTCGTCCGACGCGGCGTGGGAGCTGACCTCCACCCGGTACGGCGAGGCCGGGGGGTACGACCCGTACGTCGGCAACGGCTACCTGGGCCATCGCGTCCCCCCGGCCGGAACCGGCTACGCCGAGCGCCCGGAGAAGACCGGCTGGCCGCTCTACACCCCGCGCTACGACGGGGCGTTCGTCACCGGGCTCTACGGGGCCGAGCCCGGCACCACCGACGGGCGCGAGGTCCTCGCCGCGCTGCCGGGCTGGACCCCGCTCGACCTCCGCGTCGGCGCGGAGACCTTCGGCCCCGGCACCCCTTCCGGCCGGATCTCGCACTACCGCCAGACCCTCTCCCTCGCCTGCGGGCTGGTCCGCACCTCGCTGCGGTGGACGACGGCGGACGGCAGGGCCACCGACCTGGTGTACGAGGTCCTCGCCGACCGCTCGGACGTCCACGCCGGTGCCGTACGGCTGACGCTGACGCCCCGGTGGACGGGCACGGCGACGGTCACCGGGCGGCTCGACGCGCGGGGCGCGCGCCGGATGACGGTGGCGGCCGACGGGACCTTCCGCACGCACGGTACGGAGGTGGACGGCGCGGTCGTCCAGACGCTGGGCCCGGACCAGGGAAGGGGCCCGGGGCTCGTCCGGGAGCTGCGGGTGCGCGCGGGGCGCGCGTACACCGTGGAGAAGTACGTCGGCGTCGACACCGCCCTCACCTCGCGTACCCCGCTCGCCTCGGCGCGCGCGGCCTCGCGGCGGGCGGCCGGGCGCGGCTGGGCGCGGGTGCTGGCCGACAGCGCCGCCGTGTGGCGCCGCGACTGGTCCTCGGACGTGCTGGTGCCGGGCAGCCCGGACCTCCAGCGGTGGCTGCGGGCGGCCCAGTACGGGCTGCTCGCCGCGACCCGTACCGGTGCCTCCGACAGCATCGCGCCCGCCGGGGCGACCAGTGACAACTACGCGGGCATGATCTTCTGGGACGCCGAGACGTGGATGTACCCGGGGCTGCTCGCCACCCGCCCGGAGCTCGCTCGCACGGTCGTGGAGTACCGCTACCGCACCCGGGACGCGGCCCGCGCGAACGCGGAGAAGCTGGGGTACGACGGGCTGTTCTACCCGTGGACCAGCGCGAGCCGGGGCCGTCTGGACTCCGAGTGCCAGAGCTGGGACCCGCCGCACTGCCTCACCCAGAACCACCTCCAGGGCGATGTGGCACTGGCGGTGTGGCAGTACTGGCTGGCCACCGGCGACCGCACCTGGCTCGCCGGGCGCGGCTGGCCGCTGCTGAGCGGGATCGCCGACTTCTGGGCCTCCCGGGCCACGGCGAACGCGGACGGCAGCTGGTCGGTCGTGAACGTCGCCGGGCCCGACGAGTACAGCAACGGCGTCACCGACGGGGTCTTCACCAACGCGGTCGCCGCGACCGCCCTGCGCGACGCCGTACGCGCCGCTGCCCTCCTCGGCCGGCCCGCGCCCGCCGCCTGGCAGCGGGTCGCGGACGGGCTGCGCATCCCGTACGACGCGGAGCGCAGGATCTTCCTCCAGTACGCGGGGTACAACGGCTCGACGATCAAGCAGGCCGACACGGTCCTGCTGATGTACCCGCTGGAGTGGCCGATGGAGCCGGGCGCCGCCGCCGCGACCCTCGACTTCTACGCCGCCCGCACCGATCCGGACGGCCCCGCCATGACGGACTCCGTGCACGCCATCGACGCCGCCGCCATCGGGGAGCCCGGGTGCGCCGCGTACACCTACCTCCAGCGCTCCGTACGCCCCTTCATGCCCGGTCCCTTCGGTCTCTTCTCCGAGGCGCGCGGCGCGAAGGCGGGCGCCTCGGACCCGCTGTCGGGCTTCCCCGCCGAGGACTTCCTCACCGGCAAGGGCGGCTTCCTCCAGGTCTTCACCCACGGCCTGACCGGGCTGCGGCTCCGCGAGGACGGCATCCGGCTCGACCCCGTGCTGCCGCCGCAGCTGCGCGCGGGCGTCACGCTGAAGGGCCTGCGCCACCGGGGACGCACCTACGACATCGCGCTCGGCCCCCGCACCACCACGGTCCGCCTGGTGTCGGGCGCCCCGTTCACCGTGCACACCCCGGCAGGCCCGCGGCGCCTCGCCTCCACCCTGGCCCTGCCCACCCGCCGCCCCGACCTGGCCCCCACCGGCGACGCCGCCCGCTGCCGCCCCGCCACCGCCGACTCGGAGTCCCCCGGGCTCTACGCGGAGGCCGCGGTGGACGGCTCCCCCGCCACCGCCTGGTCCCCCGACGGGGCCACCGGCACCCTCACGGTCCGGCTGGACCACGCCCTGCGGATCACCTCGGTGACCCCGCTCTGGAGCGACGTACCGCCCGTCTCGCACACCGTGGAGACCTCGGCGGACGGCCGTTCCTGGCACCCGTACGTCCCCGGCGCCACGGCCCGCGCGGTGCGGGTGACGGTGGTGTCGGCGGACCCGGCGAAGCCGGCCGGGATCACGGAGCTGGGGGTGCGGTAGGGGCCCGCGCGGGCCTGAACTTCCGGGTCGAGCGCGTGATCCGGGCCGTCCGGGTCGTAGCGTTCCGCGGCGGCTGCGAGGATGGGTGGCATGGACATCCGGCGCAGGAACAACGTCACCGTCACCGGCAACCCTCAGGGTCCGGTGGTGGTGCTGGCGCACGGATTCGGGTGCGACCAGAACATGTGGCGCCTGACCGTGCCCGCGCTGGCCGGGGAGTACCGCGTGGTGCTCTTCGACTACGTCGGTTCGGGCGGATCCGACCTCTCGGCCTGGAGCGAGGAGCGCTACTCCTCGCTCCGGGGGTACGCCCAGGACGTGGTGGACGTCCTGGAGGAGCTGGACCTCGGCCGGGCGGTGTTCGTGGGGCACTCGGTCAGCGCCATGATCGGCGTACTGGCCGCGCAGGCGGCACCCGACCGGATCGGCGCGCTCGTGATGGTCGCCCCCTCACCCCGGTACATAGACGAGGGCACCGGCGAGGACGGCTACCGGGGCGGCTTCAGCGCCGAGGACATCGACGAGCTGCTGGCGTCGCTGGAACTGAACTATCTGGGCTGGTCCTCCGCGATGGCCCCGATGATCATGGGCAACCCGGAGCGGCCCGAACTGGGCCAGGAGCTGACCAACAGCTTCTGCGCCACCGACCCGGACATGGCGCGCGTCTTCGCCCGCACCACGTTCCTCTCCGACAGCCGCGCGGACCTGGCGGGCGTGGCGGTGCCCACCCTGATCCTGGACTGCACCCAGGACATGATCGCGCCCCCGGAAGTGGGCGCGTACGTGCATGACGCGATCCCCGGCTCGGCCCTCGTCACCCTCGACGCGACCGGCCACTGCCCCCAGCTGTCGGCGCCCGAGGCCACCAACGCGGCGATCACCGAGTTCCTGGCCGGACTGGGATGACGGGCCCATCGGTCCCTGAACCCGTCCCACCCGCCGGAGCGGACGTGTTCAGGGACCTCCTGGAGCCCAGCGCCGAGGAACTGTACGAGAGCGCTCCCTGCGGCTACCTGTCGACGCTGATGGACGGCACCGTCGCGAAGATCAACCGCACGCTGCTGGGCTGGCTCGGTCTCGCGCCGGAGTCGGTGGTGGGCCGGATGCGGTTCGTCGACCTGCTGACCATGGGCGGCAAGCTCTACCACGAGACGCACTTCGCCCCGCTCCTGCGCATGCGGGGCACCATCAGCGGCATCGCCCTGGAGATCAAGCGGTCCGGCGGGGACCGGATGCCGGTGCTCGTCTCGGCCTCGGTCAAGACCGACGCCGACGGCGACCCGCTGCTGATCCGCGTCACCGTCTTCGACGCCCGCGACCGCCGCGCCTACGAGGAGGAGCTCCTGCGGGCCCGCAGAGCCGCCGAGGAGGCAACCCGGCGCGCCCAGGCCGACCGCGCCCGGCTGCAGGACGCCCTCGCCGCCCTCCAGCAGGCGCTGCTGCCCAACACCCTGCCGCCGGTCCCGGGGATGGAGGCGGCCGCGCACTACCACACCGCCTCCCCCGACCGGCTCGGCGGCGACTTCTACGACGTCTTCCCCGTCGACGGCACCCGGTTCGCCTTCTTCCTCGGCGACGTGTGCGGCAAGGGCCCGCAGGCCGCCGCCATCACCGCGCTGACCCGCCACACCCTGCGCGCGGCGGCCCTGCACGACCCCGACCCCGTATCGGCCCTCTCCACGCTCAACACGGTGCTGTACGAGCGGTATTCGGGCACCGATCCCCGCTACTGCACCGCCGTCTTCGGCGTCCTCGAACCCGACCCCGCCACCGGACAGGTCGACGTCCACCTCGCCTCGGGCGGCCACCCCCCGGCCCTCGTCCTGCGCGCCGACGGCCGCGCCGACTACCTGCCCACGCCGGGCGGCCTCCTGGTCGGCGTCCTGCCCGACCCGGCCTTCGTCACCGCCGACACCCGGCTCGCCCCCGGCGACACCCTCCTGCTCTACACCGACGGCCTCACCGAAGCCCGCACCGGCCCGGACCGCACCGGCTTCTACGGCGACGAGGCGCTGCGCGACTTCACCCGGGGCCGCGCCGGCGAACCCGCCCACGCGGTGGTCGCCGCCCTGACCGGGCTGCTGGACAGCCTCGGAGAGGGCGTGACCGACGACACCGCGCTGCTGGCGCTGGGGGTTCCGGCGGGTGGGGCGGGGGGCGAGAGGGCGGGGGCGGACAGCGCACAGCCGGACACCGAGGGCCCGGGGGCGGGGGCCTCCGCCTGAGGTTCCGGGGCCGCTGCCCGAGGTTTCGGACACCCGCCCTTCCCCTCGCGCGGGGCGTGGGCCCCGCCCTTCCCGTCGCGCGGGGCCCACGCCCCTTCCGCACCGCGATGTCAGTGGGTGCTGCTTGTATGACGCCATGAGCACTCCGAGCGACGTCGCCGCCCGCCTTCCCGACCCCGAAGAACTCCGCACCCACCTGCGCGCGTTGGCGGTGCTGGACGCCACGATCGGCGACGACCCGGAGTACTGCTGCTACACCTTCGACGGCGACTGGGGCCCCGGGGAAGAGGCCGCCCTGATGGACAACGGCTCGGGGGACGACTTCTCCGTCGTCTTCACCCCGGCCGGCGTGCTCATACGCGGGTTCGACCACGAGTCGAGGATGAGTCCGTACGGCACGGAGGACGAGGAGGTCTGGCCCGGCGTCATCGACGAGGTGCCCGCCGCGCTGAGTCCGCTCCTGGACGAACCCGCCTTCTTCGAGGAGGACATCGACGTCCCCCGCGTCACCACCTGCCTGTGGCGCACGCCAGACGACACGGAGTGGCGGACCGGCTCGGACATCGACTTCCCGCCCGGCGTGGAGGACCCGGACGGCTCCGCCCACCTCTTCCGTCTCCTCACCGACCGTTCCCCCGAGGCCGTCCAGTCGTACTTCGAGGACTACTACGAGCGCCCGATCCCCCTCGACGCCGTCCGCCACGTCCTCGCCGGACGCCCCCTCACCGCGGAAATCATCGCGGCCCTCAGCCGGAATGGACGCGAATTCGGCTCCACACGAGCCAGTTGACCGAAGGAGACACGGGAGGAGCCCGCGGGAACTGCGCCGCCCCGCACCGTGCGGAACGATCAGCGCAGCGCCCCCACCTGCGAAAACGCGGTTACCGGCGCTCTCATCCCGCACCAGTCCAGCACGGTGACGCCGAAGGGGTCGGACTCGACAGAGACCGACCCCTTCTGACGTGCATGTTCACCTCAACGCCTAGCGCACAGTACGCACATAACTACACGTTGAAGCGGAATGTCTGCGGCTCGATCCTGACCTGCGACGGAGCCCCATCGAGGGCCCTGACCTGGGATTTCCTGGTTGGCACGCGTTGGCTCCCGACGGCCGTTTACGGGTGTCGTGCGGACTGGCTGCGGACTGGCCAGGCACCCCAGGCAGAGAAATGCATGGCACACCGGCGGGACCTCCAAGGAGACTGCGCAAGTGAGCGACTCCTACCCCTGCCCGTGCTGCGGACACCGCGTGCTGGACGCGATGCCCGGCTCGTACGAGATCTGCCCCGTCTGCTTCTGGGAGGACGACGGGGTCCAGTTCCGCTGGCCAACCATGGCAGGCGGGGCGAACAAGGTCTCCCTGATCGAGGCCCAGCGGAACTACCAGGACTTCGGCGCCTGCGACGAGCACGGTCGGCGATTCGTCCGCCGGCCTGCCGAGGACGAGCCGCTCGACCCCGCCTGGCGCCCCATCGATCTGACCCGGGACTCCTTCGAGGACTGGACGGCCGAGGACCGCGCCCCGTGGCCCGACGACCGCTCGGTGCTCTGCTGGTGGCTGCCCAGCTTCTGGCGACGGGACCACCCATGACCACCCACATCGAGAAACTCATCCAGCAGCTCGATGACTCGACCGGCCCGTCGTACGACGCCCGTGCGGAACTAATCGGAGTCGGCTCCGACGCCGTCCCGCCCTCATCGACGGACTGCCCCCCTCGGCGGCTTCGGGCAGCTGACCGCCATCGAGATCTTCGAAGAGGTGGCGGACCCGCGCTGTGGCCTCGTCCTCATCGCCCTCCTGCGCAGCGACGACTCGACTGTCCGGGAATGGGCGGCGATGGCCCTGGCGAGCCTGAAGATCGACGGAGCGGTCGAGGCCGTGCGCCGCACCTATCACGCCTGCCTGCAACGAGCGACGCCACCGGACTGGAGCGAGCCGGAAGGCATCCGCTGGGCCCTGACCGAACTCGGCGCCCGCACCCCCGTCGTCCCGCCACTCACCGCGCGCCTGCGAGCCACACTCCTGGCCGGGCCCAGGTACTCAGAGGTAGCCGGCTGCTCCGAGAAGAGATTCCACGAAGTCAGAGCGCTTCGCGATCTTGTCCTGCGTGTCGCCAGTACGGCTGGCGTGCTCCTCAAAGTGGCCACGAAGGAGTTGCAACTGCTCCAGGAGGCGCTCCAAGGTACTGTGCCGACCATCAGCGGCAAGTTGCTTGAGCTGCTTCGGGCTACGGACCCGTCGCCCCATCAGTTCAGCAGCAGCCAGCATGGCCAAGTGAAAGCGCAGGTTGGTGCGCTCAGCCGCAGGGGCGCTGGCGACCTCAGATGCGAGGAAGGAATCCACATCGCTCTGAGTCCGCGCAAGCCATAGGTAGACAGTGAGGGGAATATCGGCGGAGAAGATTCGCTTATATTCCGTATTATCTTTGAGTAGACTAGACGGCCGAGAGCGGGAGTTATGCGGCTGACTGAGCCCCATCGCCATTACCGCCTGAGCCAGCAGCGGGATACTTACCACTCGACTCGCAGGTCGACCCTGATTTCGGTAGTAATTCTTACGACGGTCGTAGAACCAGTCATTCTCTAGGAAATATTTCTCGATCTGGCGCTGAATTTCATCGGTGGCGTGCAATGAAGCCACCGGGACGCTGGTCTGACGGTTAGTGGCGCGAATCACCCGATCACGAACTCCAGCATCCTCCGTTACCAGCACTCGCACCTGGAGCAAGCGTTCGAGTGCAGGGTGCTCCGTTTCACTAACAGCCAGCTCTTCTAGCGTCCGGTGCAAGGTGTGAGAGGTCTGCAAACCGTTGACAATTTGGACGTCATCAAGGGAGTGCTCCTTACCCACGGTAGAAACTCGGGAACAGACAATGGTGACGCCGTTATTGAGCCACCAGAACTGAGGGGAGTTTGCGTCTACTAGCGAAGCTCGAATCTCACGATTCACTTCGACTTCGCCCTGATAGTCCCGTACATTCCAGTCAAAGATATGGCGACGCAGAGAACCATCCTCGTCACGCAAGAATCCCAGGTAGTCACGAATCTTGACAAGCACAATATGACTAGTCCCGTGCGTGATACTTTCTTGGAAGGGAAGCGTCAACGTGTAGGAGGGTGCGGAGTTGGCCCGCGTCCAGAGTTCCGCCGCACCCAGAAGCTCCACTTTACCCACCGCCCCGGCCGTAACCTTGGAGAATTGCGACTCCAAGTCGCGCACTTTGACCAGGACTTTAGCATTTACCGCTTCAGCGTCCCCGCGCGTTACATACGAGAACCGAATTTCAATTCTCGGATGCCTCGTGGCCAATGCCCGCAACGCAGTACGAAACCGCCCAACACGCTCAACCACAGATTCATTATAGAGCTGACGCAAGTCCTCGCCTGAGACAGACAAGTCGAGAAGACGGCGAGCAGACGAAGAAACCAAATCGAGGGCAGTTTCCGTAAATGACGGAGTTGTCTTAGCCTGAACCATCCACAGTGTCAGCCGCGTGCCGCGCTCAACAGAGGTCGCCTTGAAATCGTCCGCAAGGACTTCGCTATCCTCCATCAGCAGTCGTTCACCTAGAAATACATAGACCCCGTCGATAGCCCCGTCGCCACCGCCTCCGAGGACTCCTGCCTCGATCTCCTCCAGCGACAGCTCTCCGAGAGTCACCCCCTGTTCGCAAGCAAAAACTTCAAATGCTTTTTCATCAGCAAGGGGAGTCGCTCGCTCCTGCTGCCGCTGCTTGAGGAGCTGATCGATGAGAACCAGGTCATTACTGGCCATTATTCGCCACCCTTGGAACTTGTGTTAGAGGCACGCTTTGACACATCTGCTTGGTTTCGTACAGATTGAGGCAAATCCTCGTTCGTTCTGCTTGCTACATCTACAGCCATCCATCAAGCGATACTTGGGCACCTTCATCCAGGTAGTGGCAGAGAGCACTCGCCGTGGTCTCTACGAAGGCGTCGGGGATAGCGTCGGTGTCGATCCAGCAGACCTGGGCGTGCTTGCGGGGTTCGCGGTTCTCGGGTTCGCCGGTCCATTCGTGGGCGGCGAAGACGACCGTGAGGAAGCCGTTGGGGGCTTCAACGCCCCAGGCGCCGTGGATGATGTGGGCAACCTTGAGAGCCTCCGGCTTCACCGTGAGGCCGGTCTCCTCGTACAACTCGCGGACCGCGGTCTCGGTGATGGGCTCGCCCGGTTCGCTCTTGCCGACGGGAAGGTCCCACTGGCCCTGGGCGAACTTGGCGTTCTCGCTGCGCTGGAGGAGCACGACGCGGTTGGTGGCCTTGTCATGGACGATGACGGCCGCGACCAGCAGCGTCATCGAGTCGAGCGCCGGCTTGAGGGCTTGGGAGCGGTCGTCGGTCTGCTGAGCCACGGGGGTTCCCTTCGTCAGGCGGGTTGTTGGGCATGTTAGGCGAGGGCCTCGCGAGCGCGGCGAGCGAGCTCGGCGGCACCGGGTACCTTGCGCCGCCGGTAGACCGCGAGCGTGGAGCGGATCGAGGTGATCGCTTTGCGGGTGCGGTCGGAGGTCATGCCCTCCATGAGGACCAGGGCCTGCGTCCAAGCGGCGACGGCTTCGTCGGCGCGGGCCTGTGCGGCGAGGCTGTCGCCGAGGTCCGCGTGGGTGAGGGCGTGGACGCGCTTGTACTTCTCCGGGTCCCAGCGGGTGAGCGCGTCACGGTGCTGCTGTTCCGTGCCGATGTGGTCGGCGAGGTCGGTCAAGGTACGGGCGGTGTGGCTGGCGACGGTGCCGGCGGCGGGGCCGCTGACGCGGGAGAAGCTGGGCTGGGGACCGTCCTCGCGCAGGAGGGCGTCTTCGGCGGCGAGGAGAGCACGAGCGGCCAATGGGTTCTCGCCGACGGCTGCATAGGCACGGGCGTGCGTGATGTGGAGGAGCGCTTTCGTCTGACCGTCGACGTGGCCAAGGCCGCGTGCGAGCGCGCCTTCGACCAAGTCCACGCAGTGGTGGGGGTGCTTGAGGCTGAGGGACTGATGGGCGAGGGCGCGCATCATCCATGCGGCGTGGCCGTGGGGGTCGGCTTCGCAGGCGAGTTGATAGCCAACCTGGTAGTAGCGCTGGGCAGCGCCTTCGTGTCCGAGGTCATGGTGCTTCCACCCTGCGAGGTAGGCGAGTTCGGCGACAGCGCCGAAGGCGGCCTGGCGCAAGGCTTCGCTGGGGAATCGTCCGCGCAGCATGGGGGCTGCCGTGTCGGCGAGGTACGCGGTGACCGTGGTCAGGCCGTGGCCGCCGCCGAGGCGTTCGTCGGCCGCACTGAAGGCGGCTGTGATCTGTCGTACGACGTCGATGTCGTCGCTGCCGACGAGGGAGCGGGCTGTGCGGGCACGGAGCATCCGTGAGGTGGCCTCGTGGTCGTGCTGGAGCGGCATGGCCACGCCGGCCGTGGTGAAGGCGGCGATGGCGAGGAAGCTGCGGCGTTCGACATCCGCACGGCCGAGGTCGGTGACCGCAGTGACGGGGTCGGTGTCCGGTGGCGGCTCAGCGTCGGGCGAGTGAAGGCCGAGCTCGGTTCGAGTGACGACGCGTCCCAGCCGCCGTGAGAGGGCTTCGGCGAGGTACTGGCCTGCCCTGCCGGACGGCGCGCGGGCACCGCCCACCCAGTGGGAGATGGCCGACTTGTTGGTCTGGAGCAGCTCGCCGTTCTCGGCGGCGATCCGGCGTACGTCCCTGGCGAGCGCGTCGTACGTGCACCCGGCGGCGCTGATCGTTTCGCGCAGACGGGAGTTGGCGCTGGTGGGTGTCGGCACTGCCACCTCCGCTCCGGATCTGTAAACCGCGTATACCGCTTGGCCTCGGTCACACCGTACCCACTCTGCGTAGCGGGCGGTTCACTTATCGACAGCCGCCCCACTCACGGCATCACGGGCCGGGCGGCCCCCAAGTTCCGTACGCCCCAACGGGCTCGGGCATTCCTGTGCCCCGGTCCGGACGATCAGAGACGGAGACACGGTGACCACCATCGACACCGCGACCATCACGGTCGAGCTGCCCGACGCCTTCGACCCGCGCTGGAACCGCCTGCCCGGCATCCAGGTCGACGGCCGACGCATCGCCATCGACCCGGCCGAGTACTTCTTCCGCTTCGAGTCCAACACCTGGCTCGTCGCCGACTGGGAGCTCGTGAAGGCGCAGCTCCTGGACGTGGACGAGACGACCGAGAGCGCGGTCGAGCAGCTCGCGCTCGACTTCATCAAACAGCACAGCGAGTCCACCTCCGACGCCGCCCGTGTGCTGGCGACGGCGTACGGGGTGTACGCGTACCTCTTCCGCGAGGAGCACCTGGCCGGCCTCGGCCTCCCGCAGATCACCGCCGACCACCTGCGCATGCTGCGCGAGGCCGCCACGTTCATGGCGCTCAACAAGGTCGAGCTGGACGGGCACATCTCCAACGTCGGCCCGTGCTGGTTCTTCCCCGCCGCCACCTCCGTCGTCTTCGACCTGGACGAGGCGACGGGCGGAATGCTGGACGAGGTCTACCACGGCGGCTGGTTCAACGAGCACCGCCGGATCGAGTCCATCAAGGCCCACGCCGCGCTCGGCGGCCGGCTCGTGCACGGCTGCCAGTCCGTGCCGGACCAGTCCGGCGGCGTCGTCGCGCCCTACGGTGCCTCGATGGCCAACTTCCGTGACGACCTGGCCGAGTTCAAGGCGGGCTGGATCGAGCAGGTCTACGCCCACCGCGTGCCCGCAGCCGAGTAACCCACCCCAGTACGGCTCCGGGGCGGGCCGGCTCGCGCGCCCGCCCCGGAGCCCACCAGTCCCCTGGAGACCCCCATGGACCAGAGCCTGTCCGCCACCCTGCTGAACGACCTGTGCGCCCTCGTCGGCAAACCCCTCCCCGAACGCGCCGAGATTCGCGTCTGGGGCATGTCCGGCGTCGAACGCGTTACCTTCCCCGACGGCACCACGGCCGTATTCAAGTACGCCAAGGAGCCCTTCGACCGCGAGGCCCAGGCCCTGCGGCTGGCCCACCAGCGCGGGCTCCCGGTCCCTGCTCTACACGCCACCGCCATGCAGGACAAGTGGCTCGGAATGCTCATGGACGACCTCGGCACCCCCGTACGGAACGCAGACGACCTCGACGGCGTCGCCGCCGCCGTCATGCTCCATGCCGCCCGCCCCGCGGGCGGTCTGCCCCTCCTCGACGGAGCGGGCCTCGCAGCCCTGCCCGGCCGAGCCCTCGATCACCTCCAGCAGCTGCGGAAAGCCGACCGCTGGACGGACTGCGACGACATCGAGACCGCGCTGGGGAAGATCTCCGCCGCAGCCGAGACCCGTGTCCAGGGCGCGACGCTCGACCCGTTCGGCTGGGTCCACTCCGAGTTCCACCCCACGAGCGTCCACATCGGAGAACACGGCTGGCACCTCCTCGACTTCGCACGCGCCTTCACCGGCCCCGGCCTGATCGACCTCGCCTCTTACCACGGCACCACCGACGTACCGAGCCCTTTCCGCATGCGGGTGTTCCTGGAGCAGTACGTCATCGCGGGCGGCCACGAGGGCGCTCTCGCCGCCCGGGGCGGCCTGACCGCCGAGGCATGGGCCCTGGGCTGGCACCGCATGTGGGCCGTGGAGTGGTTCATGGAGCAGGCCATCCGCTGGATCAACGACCCGGCCAAGGACCCCGCGTACATCCCCGTTGTCCGCCGCCACCTGGGCGACGTGGTCCAACTCCTGGAGGTCTAGGTGCTCGCCCAGGTCTCCCCCTGGTACGCGCACGCAGCCCAGCGCACAGCCGCTGCCCCCGCGCACGCACTCACCGCACCGGACCGGATGGAATGGAGCACCCACGCCGGCCTCGGTCCTGGCGCCGAGATCCTGGGACGGGACCTGTGCGGCAAACGCGTCCTGGAGCTGGGCTGTGGCCCCGGCCACAACGTGGCCCACCTCGCGAAGCACCACCAGGCCCGCGTCACCGGCGTGGACCTGGTCGGCCTCCAGGTACGCCGAGCCCGCTCCCACTACGGCCACATCGACGGCGCCACCTTCGCCACCGGTCACGCACTGCACCACCTGCAGGCCACCGGCCAGACCTTCGACGCGATCTACTCCGTCTTCGGCGCCATCGGCCTCGTCGCCCCCGAACTTCTCCTCGCCGCAATCTCCCGACGCCTGAACCCGGGCGGTGTCCTGGCCTTCTCCGTCCCTCACCCGGGACGGGCCGGAAGACATCCATCCACGGACGACCGTCCGCGCGAGGACTACGTCACCATGCCCGACCGCACCCGACTGCCCCTCGCACGATGGGAGTTCGACGCCCGCCGCTGGGGAGCCCACCTCTCCCGGACCGGCCTGCGCATCACATCGGTTCTGGAGCTGCAGCACCCGCGCCGCGACCCGTGGCCCACCACCCTCCTGATCACCGCCCGCAAACGCTGACCGCCGGAGGCAACCATGACCCCGCCCTACCTGCTCCTCGACATCGACGGCGTCCTCATACCGTTCCCCGCCGCCGACGGCCGCACCCCGCCCACCCACGTCCGCCACACCGTCCTGCCCACAGGCCGGCACCCCGACGACCCCGTGCCCATCTGGCTCGACCCGAGCCAGGGCGGCATTCTCACCGACCTCGTAACCAGCGGACTCGTCACCCCCGTGTGGTGCACGAGCTGGCGCAAGGACGCCACCACGATCATCGGCCCTCTCTTGGGGCTGCCCGACTTCCCCTACATCGACCTGCCTCGCCCTCAGATCACCACCAGCCATCCCGACGGCTACCTCTGGAAACGAGACCACGTCGACGTCTGGCTGGCCGAGGCCCCCGCCGTCTGGATCGACGACGACTTCACCAGCCTCGACCATGACTGGGCAATGGAGCGCACTACGAAGGGAACAGCGACCCTCCTCATTCAGCCCGACCCGCACCTCGGTCTACAGCCCGAGCACCTGACTGAGGTCACGAGGTGGCTCACATAGGTACCCACAGCTCGCGCAGCCTGACGGCCGATGCCCTCGCCGCCACGGACGGGGAGGGAAAGCGAGTCTCGTTGTTCGGGAGTCCTTCCCTCGAATGCCGGTCAGGGCCCCTCCTGCACCGGCCGGGATAGCGTCCTCGGATGAATCTTCATCTCATCAACGACGTGCCCGACGGTCTGACCCGACGAGCGCGAACCTTTGTCGGCACGCATGGCGTCAAAGTAGACGTTCGCCCCGTTGAGGAGCATCGGGAGTGGTGGCTCGAACGAGACGTTCCACCAGCGGTGATTGATCGGATGGCCTCCTACCAAAACCGATGGGGCGGTCTGCTCCTGCCACCCGCACCGAAGTACGACGGAGGCCCGAAGTACCTCGATCCGGACTCGCCGGAGGAGGACTCCGCAGGATGGTGGTTCGAAGCCGGAATGCAGCGGACCGCGGTCCCCTACTCGTTCATGATCAGTCCGTCCGGCGAGTTCGGCATTCAGGCAGAAGAGTGGGCCCCCCTCCACGCAACCATCGAGGGTTGGGTGGAGTCGGTGGCCCTGGCCCACCACGCGTCCAGGTGGGCGAAACAGGTCACCAAGCTCGTCGGAGATGACGTCTCCAACATCGACTTGACGGGTTACGTGCAAGTACGCGAGGTGACGGGCCTGACGGACACCTGGTGGCGAGGGCAAGGTTCGTTGATCGCTCTCTACAGCGGTGAGGCCGCTGCGCTGAACTTCCCCAGAGGCCGCACTGCCGTGATCTACTCCGGCCTCGACGATTGGGGGCTGCGAGGAGGTGTGGACGACGACGGCTGACGTGGCGTCCACCTCATCTCGGTTGCGGTTCAAGCGAGGTTGGCACGGTGTCCGTCAAGAGGCGATCGATAGTCTCTTCGTGTGACCGCCAACGAAGATCGCCAGTTTCCCGACGCCCTTGCCGCTGCGATGGCAGTTCGGATTGAGTGCATCGGCGAGGACGGGGTCGACTTCGAGCCCTATGAGTACTTCCTGTCTGCCGATGAGACCACTGACTGGTTTCGCGCGTGGACAGGAAACGCCGAGGTGAACGGAGACGGCTTCCGCGTCTTCGGCCAGGACGGCACCGGCGGTTACGCGGCGTTCTGGCTGGTTCGGCCGGGTAGCGGGCTCGCACAGCAGCCCATCGTTTTCCTGGGCTCCGAAGGGGAGACAGGCGTCGTCGCCAGCAACCTGGCTGCCTTCCTGTGGCTTCTGGCTGACGGCTTCGGCCCGTGGGAGGCTGCCACTTCGGACGAGCTCGAGCCCGATTGGGCTCCACAGGTCAATCGTGGCCTGGCGGCTGTTGCGGAGCGTTTCGCTCCGGACCACCGTGCAGCGGCCGCAGCGATCATCGCTCAGGCTGCTCACGAGTTCCCCGACTTCGAGGACACCATCGAGAAGCTCTGCCGTTGAACCCGGACCGATGCCCTCGCCGCGGTGGCCGACGAGGGCATCAGCTCGGCGTCAGCGGCGTCGACCGCGGTCTTCAGCCCTCCTCGCTACTGGGGCGGCCGAAGTGACTTGCGCGGAAGGAACCAACGACGCCTGCTTGAAGGTGCTTCGGCTGCGAGCCGCGGGTATCCGTCGATTCGGCTGGGCGGTGACACGCCAGTTCAGGATCTCGGCGGGGTGCTCGGCGCTGTCGAGTTCCCGCTCGGTGCCCACCTCAGCCAGGAGGTGGCCGGCATTGTGACCCTCGGCTTCGGCACGGGCGAGGGTCGTGGTCAGCGCAGGCCAGGAAGGGTCGGCCATGATGCGGTCGGCGTGGTCGGGGAGGGTCGCACGCAGGTCCTGCTCGAAGCGGCGGGCGGTCTCGGCTCGTGGGGCGCGCCGGGTCAGGTCTGCCAGGACGGGTGTGGCGGCCTGCTGGTAGCCGGCTTGGAGGTGGCGGAAGGCTTCGTCGGCTGCTGCCGCTTGCTGTTGGTGGCCGCGCTGCTCGTGCCACTTGGCGGCGGCGCGGGCCAAGTGCACGGTGGCGAAGAGCAGGGCGATGGCGAGTCCGCCGGGTTCGTTCGAGGTGTAGGCGAGTTCCTTGGCGGCTTGGCGTAGTGCGGTGGCTGCTTGGTGGTCGGCGCGGGTGGCGGATCGGCGGGCGCGGTTGAAGGCCGAGGCGGCTGCGCGCAGCTCCGTGCGGTGCGGGCCGGGTGTGGCGGTGGCGATGTTGTAGAGGACGTCGCCGAAGGCGGCGAGGTGGGCTTGGGCGGCGGCATCGTCGTCGGAGTCGAGGACGGTGTGCGCCGTCTGCATCACTGCGATGGTGTGCTGCCAGGGCTCGGCGGGATCTGCCGCGAACCTAGGGCGGTCGACGACCTCCTGGTCGGGGAGACGCTCGCGGAGGCGGTTGATGGAGAGGTCGGGGGCGAGTTTCGAGCCGCCGTACCAGACGGGTTCGCCGGCGCTGTTGGTGTCGCCGGGTGCGGCAAGGCTGTAGCCGATCACGTCGCCGCTCTCGGGGCCGAGGCGTGTCTTGACCTTGATGCCGAGGGACTGCAGCACGGTGAAGTAGTCGGCCTCGGTGTGTACGGCGGCGGCGACCGCGTAGGCCCGCTCCCGCAGCCAGTGCCGTGCCGTCACGGTCTGGCCCTGGCGCTCGGCCTTGGCGCGTTCGGCGCCGGTAGGGGTGCCGGGGGCCGTAAGGTCGCCGGACTTCAGACGGCGCAAGCCGAACTCGGCTTCGATCCTGCGGCACTCGGCTTGGGCACGTCGGCCGCCTTGATGGGTGCGTGGGCGGCGGCCGTCGGCGCGGACGGTGGTGGCCATGATGTGGATGTGGTCGTCGGCGTGGCGTACCGCGATCCATCGGCATGCCTTCTCGTCGCCGTCGGGGGCGATGCCCGTGGCGTGCACGACGCGGCGGGCGACCTCGGCCCACTCGGTGTCGGTGAGGTAGCGGTCGCCGGGCGCGGTGCGGACCGGGCAGTGCCAGACGTGCTGTGGCGGCTTCTTGCCGCCCAGCTCGCGGGTGCGGAGGTCTACGTGATGGTCGAGTCGCCTGGCGAGCTGGGTGTAGGTGGCTGCCGGGTCGCGGCCGGGGTCCGGGGCGCCGACCATGTCCCAGGCGGCGACGATGTGGGGGTTGGTGTGCTCGTCGCGGCGGCCGGGGCCGAAGAGGTAGGCGATCAGTCCGCGACTGTCGGAGCCCGTGGAGACGTCAGGAACCATGAACCATGCCTTCCGCCAGGAGCTGGTCGATTAGGCGGAAGCTGTTCTGTGCCGCTTGCTCGACGCGGTCGAGAACCGCCTCGGCGCGCTCTGGCACGGTTCCTCGATTGATGGCCGCGGTGATCTGGTTGAGGTTGCCGCCGATGCGGTTCAGCGCGACCGTGTGCGCCTCGACCGCTTCGATCAGCGGGCGCAGAGGATCGTCCTCCGGGCTGCCGGCCAGTCCGGCCTTGCCCTGGGCCACGGCCAGGGCGGCGTCCCCGACGAATCCGGCGAACCTCTGACCGCGCTGGTGAGCGGCGGCGCTGATCAACTGGACGGCGGTGCGCGTGAACCGGATGGTCTTCTCCTGGTCGCGCTTCTCCACGGTGCGCTTGCGGTTCATCTGCGCGGGCAGGGCGGGGGCGTCGAGATCCCGCCAAGAGGGCTGCTCGACGAGCGGTGGGACATCGGCGGGCGTACTGCGAGGAACGGGGTCGGCTGCGGGCCGACAAGAGTTGCCAGCCACTCCCTCTTCCGGCTCGGGCGCCCCCCGGCGCTCGGCCTTGCCCCCCGCCACCCCCGGGGCGGGGGCAAGCGCGGACGAAGCCTCGTTAGAGGCTCGTTCGCTCCAGCTTGCTGCTGATCGTCGGGTGAGCCTGAACAGCTTCCCGCGGCGGCGAGAGGTGGTGTCGTCGGCTTTCGATTCGGGCATGGTGGTGCTCCGTCAGTCGTGAGGGGTGGTGTCGTCGCATCCGTCGCATCCGTCGCGTGGCTGGTCAGCACAGGTACGGAGAGGGCCGCAGGTACGGAGTGATCCGTAACGGCGAGGAGATCCGTCCCCGCGCTGACCTGCGCGGGGACGGATGCGACGGATTGATGCGGACCTGGTGTCAGCGAGCGACCCGGGGGCCTGCGGGCCCGCGCGGCGGGCCGGCGGGAAGCGCCCCGGACGGAGGGGAAGGCGGCAGGCCCTGGGCCGGCCGCGCGAGCGCGGCCCTTCCAACTACGGAACCCGGTTCTCCGGGGCCAGGGCAGTAGCGAGCCCAGGCGTCCACGAACTGGTTACGGGCGTACGCCTTGGCCTGCCTGCCGTTCTCGAAACGGTAGTTGGCCGGGCTGATACCGAAATCGCGCAGCAGATTCGCCAGGTGGTAGGCGTTCAGGCCCTTGGTGCCGTACTCCGCCCATGGAGCCTCGGCGTCCTGGATGAGGACGGCGAGCAGGTCCTGGCTGCGCAGTGCCTCCTTGCCGCTCTCCTGGTCGAAGACACGGCGGATGTCACGCAGCAGCCGCGTCTTCAGCGTCGTCTGCTCGTCCTGGGCCACCTCGTTGCGCGTCATCGCCAGACAGGCGGCACGTGCCCGCGCGGGCCAGTGCCCACCGGCAAGATCGGCGACGATGACGAGCGGCTCCCATGTGTCGGCGGCGCGGTCCTCGACGGGCATCTTCGGCACCGCGCCCGCGACGGTGCCGCGCAGCGGGACCAGCCAGTCGGCCAGCCGGTCGCGAAGCGCGTGCAGTTCCGGCACGGAGTACCGCGAGCGGAACGGGGTGATCCGCTCGCCCGGCTTCCGCTTCTGCATGCGGATGACGATCGCGCGGTCCATGATCGTGTCCGGCAGGTCGCCGATACCGGCCAGCGCCGCCATCGCGAAGGTGGGGAACGCGGTCGGCTTGTGCTCCGGCCCGGAGATCCGCCAGGCCGGCCGGTTGCGCTGGTGCCCGGCGTTCAGCAGGCCGCGCAAGTCCTCCTTATCGCCCGCCTTGGGCCCGAAGATGGTGTCGGCCTCGTCCACCAGCAGCGTCGGCGGGTTCTTGCCGATGACGCGGAAGACAACCGCCGGGGAGGTGTTCACCGTCATCATCGGCTGGTGGACGGTCTCGTAGAGAACGTCCAGGAGACGGGACTTGCCGCACCCCTTGGTCGGCCCGACCACCGCCAGTCGCGGCGCGTGCTGGAGGCCGGGCTGGATGTGGGAAGCCGCGACCCAGAGCGTGACGGCGGTCAGGGCCTCGTCGCTCGGCAGCACCACGTACCGACCGATCGCCGTACGGAGATCGTCCAGCAGCCCGCTGCCCTCGCCTGCCGCCCCGCCACCGTCTTGGGCTTCTGATCCGCCTGGAGCAGGATCGCCTGCGCTGTCCGGCAGATCGGGTGTACTCCGATTCGGAGCATCGGAGGTCGCGCCTCCCGTGTCGGGGCGTGGTTCCGTCCGCTCCTCGCCGTTCCGAGGCAGACCCTGGCCCGGGATCGCGATCGGTGGCCAGGCAGCACCGGATGCCTTCGAGGTGGCGGGGGACGTAGAGTCCTTCATAGATGTTCCTCTCGGGCGGGGGCGAGACGGGCAAGGCCTCGCCCCCGACCAGTTCGTTCAGGGATGGGCGACGTGCAGGGGAATCTCCGGCCCTCGGAGTAGGCGCGCCGAGGGCCTTTGCTGTGTCCGGACGGGCCGGCGGCTCATGAGGCCAGGCCCCAGTCCTCTCCGCCGTCGATCAGCGCGCGCTCGTAGCGCAGCAGTTCGACCTCGGGGTAGAGCACTCGCTTGCCGACCTTGATGCCGCGCGGCCCCTTCTCGAGATGGCGCCAGTAACGGACGGTGCTCTCGGCGGTGCGGTAGCGCTCGGCTACCTCGGCGGTGGTCAGGTATCGCATGCGTTCCCATTCGGCTAGATGGTGATTCGATCTGCATAATCAGTACCTCATGATCGGCGGTTAGCCAAAACGGGAAGCCCATGTTTCAATTTGGATAGCGACGGTCGCGACGGAGGTTCGATGGCAAGCGAGAAGGCAGAGGGTGGCGAAGTGCCGCTGCTCTACAGCGAAGGCAACGTGGCGGGCCGCGTGGCCCTGGAGCGCGAGGTCAGAGGGTGGAGCACGACCGAGCTGGCCGAGCGCGTGACCAGAGCCGGCGTGAAGATGAACCAGACCGCCGTCTGGCGCATCGAGAACGGCTCGCCCCGCCGGCGGATCAACCTCGATGAGGCGCTCGCCTTCTCCCGCGTCTTCGAACTCCCCCTCGAAGAGCTGATGTCACCGCCCTTGGAAGGGCTCAACATCGACAGTCGACGGCTCGTCCAGGAAGCCGTAGAAGCGTTCTACGAAACCCGCGACGCCCGCGACCGCCTGCACCGCGCCGTGGTCGCGGTCGCCGACCACATCAAGACCCACCCCGACAGCTCACGCGCGATCAACGAGCAGTGCCTCCGCCTCATGGGCGACGAGCGGGACGCTCGCACCCTCACCAGCGACATCGAGGACGGCGGCCACTACTGACAACCAGCACGAAGGAGAAGCCACTTGGCGAACATCCAGAAGCGACCCAACGGCAAATGGCGTGCCCGCTACCGCGACCTCGACGGCAAGGAGCACGCCCGCCACTTCGACCGCAAGATCGACGCCCAGCGCTGGCTCGATGAAGTCACGACCAGCGTGGTCACCGGGCAGTACGTCGACCCGCGCTCGGCGAAGAAGCCCTTCAAGGAGTACGCGGAGGAGTGGCGGGCCAGCCAGCCGCACCGGCCGTCGACGGCCAAGGCCGTAGCCCAGCACCTACGGTGCTACGCCTACCCCGTCTGGGAGAAGCGAGCACTCGGCGCGATCAAACCCGGTGACGTGCAGAGCTGGATCACCAGCCTCACGACCACCCACAAGCTCGCCGCGAGCACCTCCCGCACCGTCTTCAACACGGTCAACGCCGTCTTCCGGGCAGCACTCCGCGACCGCATGATTCCGCACAACCCCTGCACCGACGCGAAGCTGCCCTCAGTCCCGAGGAAAAAGGTCGTACCCCTGGCCGTCGAGCAGGTGCGGACGCTGGCCGAGGAGATACCCGGACGCTACAAGGGCCTGGTTCTGCTGGGCGCATGCACGGGGCTCCGCCCTGGCGAGCTCTTCGGTCTCCAGCTCCGGCACGTGGACCTGTTGCACGCCACTGTCTCGGTCGAGCAGCAGATCCAGCAGACCGCCAAGCACGGCGTGTACGTCTGCCCGCCCAAGACCGATCGCTCGCACCGCACGGTCCCGCTCCCCCGCGTGGCGGTGGACGCCATGAAGGCCCACCTGCGGGACTTCCCCGCCGATGGGCCCGAGAGCTGGATCTTCACGGCACCGCAAGGCGGGCCCGTGGTCTACACGCACTTCATGGACGGGTCCTGGCGGCCCGCCTGCGCGAAGGCCGGCATAGCGAAGGGCACCGGACCCCACGCTCTCCGGCATCACTACGCCAGCCTGCTGATCAAGCACGGCGAGTCTGTGAAGACCGTCTCCGAGCGCCTCGGCCACACCAACGCGGCCATGACGCTGAACATCTACACCCACCTGTGGCCCGACTCCGAGGAGCGGACCCGGGCCGCCGTCGACAAGGCGTACGCGGACCAGTCCGCCGAGGCTCAGCCACAGGTCGACGAAGCGGCGTAACTGCTCCCCCCGCGTGCCGGACCCCTCCAGCACGCTGCGGACTCCGTGCGGACCGCAAAGGCCGCCCAACCCACTCCGTCGCAGGTCAGACGGCCTTTCGCCGAACGTATTAGACGTTGAAGCGGAACTCCACCACGTCCCCGTCCTGCATGACGTACTCCTTGCCCTCCATGCGGGCCTTGCCCTTCGCGCGGGCTTCGGCGACGGAACCGGTCTCGACGAGGTCGGCGAAGGAGATGATCTCCGCCTTGATGAAGCCCTTCTGGAAGTCGGTGTGGATCACACCGGCCGCCTCGGGGGCCGTGGCGCCCTTCTTGATCGTCCAGGCACGGGTCTCCTTGGGGCCTGCCGTGAGGTAGGTCTGGAGGCCCAGGGTGTCGAAGCCGACGCGGCCGAGGGTGGCGAGGCCGGGCTCTTCCTGACCCATGGACTGGAGGAGCTCCAGGGCCTCCTCGTCGTCCAGCTCGATGAGCTCGGACTCGATCTTGGCGTTGAGGAAGATGGCCTCGGCCGGGGCGACCAGGGCGCGCTGCTCGTTCTTGAAGTCCTCGTCGACCAGCTCGTCCTCGTCGACGTTGAAGACGTAGAGGAACGGCTTGGTGGTGAGGAGGTGCAGCTCGTGGAGGAGGCGGCCCTTCTCGGTGGCGGCGGTGATGCCGGCGGCGAAGAGCGTCTGGCCGGACTCCAGGATCTTCTGGGCCTCCTCGACCGCGGCCAGGACGGCGACCTTCTCCTTCTGGAGGCGGGACTCCTTGGTGAGGCGCGGGACGGCCTTCTCGACGGACTGGAGGTCGGCGAGGATCAGCTCGGTGTTGATCGTCTCGATGTCGTCCTTGGGCGAGACCTTGCCGTCCACGTGGACGACGTTCTCGTCCTTGAAGGCGCGGATGACCTGACAGATCGCGTCGGACTCACGGATGTTCGCGAGGAACTTGTTGCCCAGGCCCTCACCCTCGCTCGCGCCGCGCACGATCCCGGCGATGTCCACGAAGTCGACCGTGGCGGGGAGGATCTTCTGGGAGTTGAAGATCCCCGCGAGCGTGTTCAGCCGGGGGTCGGGCACGCCGACGACGCCGACGTTCGGCTCGATGGTGGCGAACGGGTAGTTGGCCGCCAGTACGTCGTTCTTGGTCAGGGCGTTGAACAGGGTCGACTTGCCGACATTCGGCAGACCGACGATTCCGATCGTGAGCGACACGTTGGCGACTTCCTGGAGTGAGGACGGGGCGGAGGGGCGGGGCGTGCCGGGGCGGGCCCGGCAGTGGACCGATTCTCCAGTTTACGGGCGGGGCCGACCGTGCCGTCACGGGTCCGGCGGAGGGGCGCGCGGAGGGCGGCAGGAGGACCCTCCCGGTGCGTATCACGCCGAGAAGACACCGAACAGGGCCCTCATTCGGCCGTGTGACGTCGAACGCAGCCCCAAGCTCGGCCAAAGCGCGTGTCCAACGCCTGATTCACCCTGTTCCGCGACCTACGTTGTCCAGGTGGAGCAGCACAGGACTCGTCCCCCGCAGCGCAGGAAGCCCCAGGAGCCCTCGGCGGCCCCGGCCCTTCAGGGCGGCGGCGCCCCTCTCGCCGAGAGTTCGGCCGTTTACCGGGTGGTCGGTACGCCCGGCGCGCGGCGGAACGTGCCTCCCGTGGTGCTGGCGCTGCGCAGATTCCCGAACCCCCGGCTGACCGGGATCGGCGCCGGGCTCTTCGCGGCCGCCGCGATGTTCGTGCTGGCCTGCCTGGTGTGGTTGCTGTTCGACGCGTCCACGCTCGTCTACGGGGTTCTGTTCGTACCGGTCAGCGCGCTCACCGCGCTCTGGGTGCGGCCCGCCGACCTGGTGACCGCGCCGATCAGCGTGCCGATCGCGTTCGCCGTCGGTGTGCTGCCGGTCGCCGGGGGCGACGGCGGGCTGGGCGGCCGGCTGATGGCAGTGGTCACCGCGCTCGCGGTGCACGCGGGCTGGCTGTACGGGGGCACGCTGGTGGCCGGGGTGATCGCGACCGTACGCAAGGTCCGGCAGATGCGGCAGCGACAGCTGCTGCTCGCCGCCAGGGCGCTCCGGCCGGCCGGAGCCGGACAGCAGGCCGGACAGCAGGCCGGGCAGGGGGCCGGGGAGCGGAACGCGGGCGCCGACGTACGGCCGGAGGACCGGCCCCACCCGGAGGACGCCCCCCGCCCGGGCAGGCGACCCCGGCCGGAGAAGGCGCCGGAGAAGGCGCGTCCCGCGCCGGGGGTGCGCGGTGGCCCCGTCGGACAGGGCTCGGCCCGCCGCACTCCCCAGGCGTAGGAACAGGGGCCCTGCCCGCAGCGGACCGGGCCCCGCCCGTAGCAAGTCCGTCCCGCTACTTCCCCGCCGCGCGGGCGGCCATGGCCGCGCCGACGATGCCGGCGTTGTTCTGCAGCTGCGCCGGGACCATCTCCGCCCGTACGTGCTTGATGAGCGGCAGGAACTTCTCCGCCTTGCGGCTCACTCCGCCGCCGATGATGAAGAGCTCGGGCGAGAACAGCATCTCCACGTGGGCGAGGTACTTCTGCACCCGGTGCGCCCAGTGTTCCCAGTTCAGGTCGTTGTCCTCCTTGGCCTTGGTCGACGCGTGCTTCTCCGCGTCGTGGCCGTTCAGCTCCAGGTGGCCCAGCTCGGTGTTGGGCACGAGCCGGCCGTCGGTGAAGAGGGCGGAGCCGATGCCGGTGCCGAAGGTGAGCGTGATGACCGTGCCCTTGCGGCCCTTGCCCGCACCGAACGTCATCTCGGCGACGCCCGCCGCGTCCGCGTCGTTGAGGATCGTCACGGGACAGCCGAGCCGCTCGGAGAGGAGCGCGCGGGCGTCCAGGTCGACCCAGCCCTTGTCGACATTGGCGGCGGTACGGGTGACGCCGTCGGTGACCACACCGGGAAAGGTGATGCCGACCGGCCCGGACCAGTCGAAATGGCCGACGACCTCGGCCACGCAGTCGGCCACGCCGTCGGGTACCGCCGGGTGCGGTGTCAGCACCTTGTGGCGCTCCTGCGCCAAGTCCCCACGATCCAGGTCCACGGGAGCGCCCTTGATCCCTGAACCGCCGATGTCCACGCCGAAGATCTCCATGGGAACACGGTAAGGGCAGCGGGCGTCCCGCACGTCCCGAGCGGGCGGGACGTGCGAGAACGCTCCTGTTGAACGCGTGCGAGAACGCTCCTGCCGGCAGCGTGGGTGGAGCGTTACCCCTGGGCGAGTGCGGCGGCCTCGGCGCGCAGGTCGCGGCGGAGCTCCTTGGGCAGCGAGAAGGTGATCGACTCCTCGGCCGTCTTGACCGTCTCGACGTCCGCGTAACCGCGCTCGGCGAGCCACTCCAGCACGCCGTCGACGAGGACGTCGGGGACGGAGGCGCCGGAGGTCAGGCCGACCGTGGTGACGCCCTCCAGCCAGGCCTCGTCGATCTCGGAGGCGAAGTCCACCAGGTGGGCGGCGGGGGCTCCGGCGTCCAGGGCGACCTCGACCATGCGGATCGAGTTGGAGGAGTTCTTGGAGCCGACGACGATGACCAGCTCGGCGTCCTCGGCCAGCTTCTTCACGGCGACCTGGCGGTTCTGCGTGGCGTAGCAGATGTCGTCGCTCGGCGGGGAGAGCAGGTTCGGGAACTTGTTCTTGAGGGCGTCGACCGTCTCCATCGTCTCGTCCACCGAGAGCGTGGTCTGGGAGAGCCAGACGACCTTCGACTCGTCGCGGACCTCGACGTTGGCGACGTCCTCGGGGCCGTCGACCAGGGTGATGTGGTCGGGGGCCTCGCCGCTGGTGCCGATGACCTCTTCGTGGCCCTCGTGGCCGATCAGGAGGATGTCGTAGTCCTCCTTGGCGAAGCGGACGGCTTCCTTGTGGACCTTGGTGACGAGCGGGCAGGTGGCGTCGATCGTGGCGAGCCGTCGCTCGGCGGCCTCGGCGTGGACGGTCGGGGCCACGCCGTGCGCGGAGAACATCACGATGGAGCCCTCGGGGACCTCCGCGGTGGTCTCCACGAAGATCGCCCCCTTCTTCTCCAGGGTCTGCACGACGTACTTGTTGTGCACGATCTCGTGGCGCACGTAGACCGGGGCCCCGTACTGCTCCAGGGCCTTCTCGACGGCGATCACGGCACGGTCCACGCCCGCGCAGTAGCCACGGGGCGCGGCGAGCAGGACACGGCGGGCAGGGGTTGCAGTCATGCGTCCCATCGTAAGGCCGTACCGAACAGGCGCGGGCTCGGCCGGGTCGGGAGACTGGGCCGTGATCACCGGGGTACGAGCCCGCCCGCGCCGGCGGGCCCGCCGCCGGGCCGGACACCATGGAGGGCCGATGCCGGGAACGGAAACGGGCAGCAGCGCGCGGAGCGGACTGCGCCGCACGCTCGGGTTCAGGGACCTGGTGGTCTACGGGCTGCTGTTCATCGCCCCGATGGCCCCGGTGGGCGTGTTCGGCACGCTGGACGCGAAGTCGGGCGGCGCGGTGGCGCTGGTCTACGTCGTGGCGACGGTCGTGATGGCGTTCACGGCGTTCAGTTACGCGCAGATGGTGCGGGTGGCGCCGAAGGCCGGGTCGGTGTTCACGTACGCCCGCAAGGGGCTCGGCGAGGTGCCCGGGTTCATCGCGGGGTGGATGGCGATGCTCGACTACCTGCTGATCCCCGCGGTCGCCTACCTCTTCTCGGGTATCGCGATGAACGCGCTGGTCCCGGAGGTCTCGCGGTGGGTGTGGACGGCCATCGCGGTGGTGCTGACCACGGCGCTCAACCTGTGGGGGGTACGGGCCGCGGCGCGGGTCGGTTTCGCGGTGCTCGCGCTGGAGATCGCGGTGCTGCTGGTGTTCGTGGTGTCGGCGGTGGTGGTGCTGGCGCGGGACGGTGCGCAGCGCGGCTGGCTGACGCCGCTGACCGGTGACTCCGGGTTCTCGACGGCGGCGGTGATCGGGGCGGTGTCGGTGGCGGTCCTCTCCTATCTGGGGTTCGACGCCATCGCCTCGTTCGCCGAGGAGGTGACGGGCGGGTCCGCGAAGGTCGCGCGGGCGGTGCTGTTCTGCCTGGTGATGGCGGGGGCGCTCTTCGTGGTGCAGTCGTATCTGGCGGCGCTGCTGGAGCCGGTCTCCTCGGCGGAGCTGGCGGCCGATCCGGCGGCGCAGGGGTCTGCGTTCTACGACGCGGTGGACGCCTCGGTCGGCACCTGGCTGCACGACCTGGTGGCGGCGAGCAAGGCGGTCGGGGCGGCGTTCGCGGCGCTGGCGGGGCAGGCGGCGGCCGGGAGGCTGGTGTTCGCGATGGCGCGGGAACGGCGGCTGCCGTCGCTCCTGGCGCGGATCGACCCGAAGTCGGGGGTGCCGAGGGTCGCGGTGCTCTGTGCGGCGGTCGTGACGCTGGTGGCGGCGGTCTGGGCGGCCCGGCGCGACGACGGGCTGGACCACCTGGTGTCCGTGGTGAACATCGGCGCGCTGACCGCTTTCGTGCTGCTGCACGCGTCGGTGGTCGGCTGGTTCGTGGTCCGCCGGATGGAGGGCGAGCCGAGCTGGTGGCGCCATCTGGTGGTGCCGGTACTGGGTGCCGCGGCGCTGGTGGCGGTGATCGTGGAGGCGACGACGAGCGCGCAGGTGGTGGGTGCCTGCTGGTTCGCGGTGGGGCTCGTGGTGGTGGCGGTGCAGGGCGGCCGGCGCCCCGGTGGCGACGCGGAGACCATGGGCCGGGGCGGGGGTACCCGGCCCGGGACCTGAACGGGCGCTTACCTGGACGGGCGCGGTGCGGGAGTGCGCTCTCGTACCCGCACGGTCGCGGTGCGTGAACGGGCCCGGTGTCGGCGGTGGCGGCTACGCTCGCCCGTATGGCTCTCAACACGTCCGCGGAAGCGCCGCTGCCCGTCGGTGAGGTGTCCCGGCTCATCGGCGGCTGGATCGACCGGCTCGGCGCGATCTGGGTCGAGGGACAGATCACGCAGCTCTCGCGGCGGCCGGGCGCGGGCGTCGTCTTCCTGACCCTGCGTGACCCGGCGCACGACATCTCGGTGAGCGTGACCTGTTTCCGGCAGGTCTTCGACCGGATCGCGGACGTGGTGACGGAGGGCGCGCGGGTCGTGGTCCTGGCGAAGCCGGAGTGGTACGCGCCGCGTGGGCAGCTCTCGCTGCGGGCGACGGAGATACGCCCGGTCGGCATCGGTGAGCTGCTGGTCCGGCTGGAGCAGCTGAAGAAGGCGCTCGCCTCGGAGGGGCTCTTCGCGCTGGACCGGAAGAGGCCGCTGCCGTTCCTTCCGCAGCTGATCGGGCTGGTCTGCGGGCGGGCGTCGGCCGCCGAGCGCGACGTGCTGGAGAACGCGCGGCGCCGCTGGCCCGCGGTCCGGTTCGAGGTGCGCAACACCGCCGTGCAGGGCGTCCACGCGGTCAGCCAGGTGGTCCAGGCCGTCCAGGAGCTGGACGCGGTGCCCGAGGTCGACGTGATCGTCGTCGCGCGCGGCGGCGGCAGTGTGGAGGACCTGCTGCCGTTCTCGGACGAGGCGCTGATCCGGGCCGTCGCCGCCTGCCGTACGCCGGTGGTGTCCGCGATCGGGCACGAGCCGGACTCCCCGCTGCTGGACCTGGTCGCGGACCTGCGCGCGTCCACGCCCACGGACGCGGCGAAGAAGGTCGTACCGGACGTGGGCGAGGAGCTGGACCGGGTCCAGCAGCTGCGGGACCGGGCGCTGCGGACCGTACGCGGGCTGCTGGAGCGCGAGGAGCGGGGGCTCGCGCACGCGCTCGGCCGGCCGGCGATGGAGCGTCCGCACCGGCTGGTGGACGAGCGGGCCGCCGAGGTGGACGCGCTGACCGGGCGCAGCCGCCGGGTGCTGGGGCACCTGCTGGACCGGGCCGACTCGGAGATCGCGCACACCCTGGCCCGGGTGGTGTCGCTCTCCCCGGCGGCGACCCTGGAGCGCGGTTACGCGGTGCTCCAGCGGGCGGACGGTCATGTGGTGCGCTCCCCCGAGGAGGCCGGCGCCGCCGGTGAGGTGCTGCGGGCGCGGGTGTCGGAGGGCGAGTTCGCGGTACGGGTGGAGGGGTGAGCCGCCTCCGGCACTCCGGCCGGCCCGGGGGCCGTGGCCGGGACCGCTGTCGGTGGGCGCACATAGAGTGGGCGGCATGACGGACGACGGGACGACCACCGCCGGTGCGACCGGCACGCTCGGTTACGAGCAGGCGCGCGACGAGCTGATCGAGGTCGTGCGCCGGCTGGAAGCGGGCGGCACCACGCTGGAGGAGTCGCTGGCGCTCTGGGAGCGCGGCGAGGAGCTGGCGAAGGTGTGCCGCCGCTGGCTGGAGGGCGCCCGTGCCCGCCTCGACGCGGCCCTGGCCGGACCGGAGGACGGCACGCCGGCGGAGTGACCGGCGCGCCGCCCGGCTCCGGGACCGCCGCGGTGACCGGTGTGCAGACCGAGTGATCGCCCCACCGGGCGTATGGCGTGGATCACGCCTCGCCCGATTTAGTTGAAAGTTAATCTACCCCTCGGCTACGGTGACTCCGTCGCTCATTCCCGGACGCCCAGAAGGTAGAACGCGTATGTCTCTCGCCCTTGACCCCGCCGCGCAGGCCCTCCTCTTCACCGAGGCCCGCACCGCCAACACCTTCTCCGACGAGCCGGTGACCGACGAGCAGATCCAGGCGATCTACGAGCTGGTCAAGTACGGCCCCACCGCCTTCAACCAGTCGCCGCTGCGCGTCGTCCTGGTCCGCTCCGAGGAGGGCCGCGCCCGCCTCGTCGAGCACATGGCCGAGGGCAACCGCCCGAAGACCTCCACCGCGCCGCTGGTCGCGATCCTCGCCGCGGACAACGAGTTCCACGAGGAGCTCCCGGCGCTCATGCCGCACTTCCCGCAGGCCAAGGACGCGTTCTTCTCCGAGCGCCCGGTCCGCGAGCAGTCGGCCGCCCTGAACGCCGCCCTCCAGGCCGCCTACTTCATCGTCGGCGTCCGCGCCGCCGGCCTGGCCGCCGGCCCGATGACCGGCTTCGACGCCGCGGGCATCGAGAAGGAGTTCCTGGACGCCGACCACAAGCTGCTCATGGTCGTCAACATCGGCAAGCCGGGCGAGGACGCCTGGTTCCCGCGCCTGCCGCGCCTGTCGTACGACGAGGTCGTCACCACCGTCTGACCCGTCCGGTCACAGACGTCGAGAAGCCCGGAACACCTGAGGTGTTCCGGGCTTCTCGACGTCCCGGGGAAGCTCTCGACGTCCTGGGGAGCCGGGGCGAAGCCGCCGGAGGGAAGCGGAAGCCGGGGCAGGGCCCCGGAGGGAAAGAGGGAGGGGCCGGGTTCAGGACGTGGTGAGCGCGGTGGCCATCGCGACCAGCTGCTTCGTGGGGGCGGAGCCGGTGACCACCGTGGTGGCTCCGTCGGCGTCCAGCACCAGGGCGTCGTACTTCGCCCCCTTCCAGTACTGCCACTTCTGGCCCGCGACGGTCTCGGTGCGGCCGGTGTCCTCGGCGTCCTGGCTGACGTCGGGGACGTACTTCTTCGCGGGCGTCGTGGACTGCTCCACCGCGACGTACCTGCCGTCGGGGTCGATGAAGCCCAGGTGCCAACTGCTGCCGTCGGCGCCGTCGTACGAGACGGAGGTCGCCTTCCAGCCGTCGGGAAGCCCGGACGGGGCGGCCACCGGGTAAGGGGCCGCGCGGCGCGCGGTCGCGAGTTCGACGCGGTAGTCGACGGCCTGGACCGGGTCGGCCTTGTCGTCGTGCGGAACGAAGACGTAGATGACGCCGGCCGCGGCGACGATCAACACCAACGACAGGAACATGTCCCGGATTGTCTGCTTGCCTCGCTTGCTTGCCACGGATACATGGTGGCATGCGGCCATCGAGCAACCGCCCGGGACCCCGGCCGGGACCCGCGCGCTCATCCGTGGGGCGCCCTGCTCATTTTATCGGCCTACCGATAGAGTCGAAGCACGCTCATTTCCGGTCGTCGTCGTACAGAAAGGCGTGCTCCGATGCCCGAGCACCATCTGCCGTCCCAGCTGGAAGTCTCTCCGGAGGCCCCCGACCGCAACCTCGCCCTCGAACTGGTCCGGGTCACCGAGGCCGCCGCCATGGCCGCCGGCCGCTGGGTCGGACGCGGCGACAAGATCGGTGCCGACGGGGCCGCGGTGAGGGCCATGCGGACCCTCGTCTCCACGGTCTCCATGAACGGCGTGGTCGTCATCGGCGAAGGGGAGAAGGACGAGGCCCCGATGCTCTTCAACGGCGAACGGGTCGGCGACGGCACCGGCGCCGAGGTCGACATCGCCGTGGACCCGATCGACGGCACCACGCTCAACGCCAAGGGCATGCCCAACGCCATCGCGGTACTGGCCGCCGCCGACCGGGGAGCGATGTTCGACCCGTCCGCCGTCTTCTACATGGACAAGCTGGTGACCGGGCCCGAGGCCGCCGACTTCGTCGACATCGACGCGCCGGTCGCGGTCAACATCCGGCGGGTCGCGAAGGCGAAGCACTCCTCGCCGGAGGACGTCACCGTCGTCGTGCTCGACCGCCCGCGCCACGAGGGCATCGTCAAGGAGATCCGGGACACCGGGGCCCGGATCAAGTTCATCTCGGACGGCGACGTGGCCGGTTCGATCATGGCCGCGCGCGAGGGCACCGGCATCGACCTGCTCATGGGCATCGGCGGCACGCCCGAGGGCATCATCTCGGCCTGCGCCATAAAGTGTCTGGGCGGTGTCATCCAGGGCAAGTTGTGGCCGAAGGACGACGCCGAGCGGCAGAAGGCGCTGGACGCCGGGCACGACCTGGACCGGGTGCTGTCGACGGACGACCTGGTCCGCGGCGACAACGTGTTCTTCGTGGCGACCGGGATCACCGACGGTGAACTCATGCGCGGAGTCCGCTACCGGGCGGAGACCGCCACCACGGAGTCGATCGTGATGCGGTCCAAGTCCGGCACGATCCGCACCATCTCCTCCACGCACCGGCTGTCGAAGCTGCGCGCGTACAGCGCGATCGACTTCGACCGGGCGCAGTAGACCCGCGATCCGGACGAGCGCACCGCGCCGGCGGAACGCGAAGGGGGCCACCGGGCGGGTGGCCCCCTTCGCGTCGTACGCGGGTCAGCCGGCGGCGGCGATCGGCCCCTTGGCGGCCGCGGCCGCCTTGAGCTCCATGTCGCGCCGGCGCCTGCGGGCCAGCACCACCCGCCGCTCGGCGGCGGTGAGACCGCCCCAGACCCCGTACGGCTCCGGCTGCATCAGGGCATGCTCCTGACACTCCACCATGACGGGGCAGCGGGCGCAGACCCGCTTAGCGGCGTCCTCACGGGACAGCCGGGCGGCTGTCGGCTCCTTCGACGGCGCGAAGAAAAGCCCGGCTTCGTCCCGGCGGCACACGGCCTCGGAATGCCAGGGGCCCGCCTGGTCTTCCCGTGCGGGAGCTCGCTGAGCGGGCACAGCGGCGACCTGCAGGGGCTGATGAGGCAGTTGCAGCACGGTCTACTCCTGACGACGGCTTCGCGAGCGAGAGACGATGCAGGATTCTTTACCCGCTGTACGCACAGCTATGCGCTGAGTGGCACCGCCGAACGGGGCGTGCAAGAGGGCTCGGCCCGCACTCTGGCCGAATAGCGCCTCTCGCCCCCGTGACGCGCCGTCGCACCGCCCTCGCGCGGCCCCGCCGCCCACCCGTCGGCCGGTGCGCGCCGGCCGGTCGCTCAGTGGCCGAGGTGCTTGCGCAGCTGGCGCTGGAGGTTCTCGATCAGCTTGCCCCGCTTGGGCTTGGCCTCGACGTTTCCGAAGACGGAGTAGCCGTTGACGACGACGACCGGCGCCTCCGGATCGGCGGACTCGGTGTTCTCCACCTCGAAGTTGGCGAAGATCCCGGTGCCGCTGCCGCGCAGGGTGATGTTCTCCGGAACCTTGACCTCGACATTGCCGAAAATCGACGTCGCGTTGATGACCGTGAGCCGCTGCCCGAACAGCGCCTCGGTCAGGTCGATCTCCACCGTGCCGAAGAGAGCGAACGCGTGGGTGCGCCCGCCGACCCGCCAACGGCCCCTGCGCGTCGCACTACTGAAGACCGCGACGAGCTTCTCCGCGTCGGCGGAGGCGACGCCCGTCTCGTACGCGAAGGGGCTCTCGGCAGCGCGTCCCGGCGCGGGGCTCCCGGCGGCGGGAAGATCGCTCACCAGCGGTTCCAGCTCGCCGACGGTCTTGGCGCGGTAGACGAGTTCGACCCGCTCCGCGTGCTCCTCGGCGGTCAGCCGCCCTTCGGCCACCGCCTCCCGCAGGATGTCCGCGATCCGGTCGCGGTCGGCGTCGGACGCGCGGAGGCCGGAGGGCCCGGAGGACGGGGCGGCGGCCGTGGCCGTCGGCCGCGGGGACTGCTGAGGCTGCTTTTCGAGGTCCACCGGCCCAGCGTACCCAAACGCGATAGATCGCGACTAGATGGTGTTCCGAGAGCGTTCCGCTCCGTGGACGTTCCGCGAGCTTCGAGGAGCGGGCTTCCCGCGTCCCGCCGGGTGAGCCTTACCTCACAGACCCGCCCTCCCTCCCGAGCTCTACCCTGGTGGGTGCGCTGTCCAAGGGAGGTCAGCCGCTGTCGCCGAGTAAGGAATGGCCGAAATGCCAGAGTTTGCGTACTCCGATCTGCTCCCCGTGGGAGAGGACACCACGCCGTACCGGCTGGTGACCTCCGAAGGCGTTTCGACCTTCGAGGCCGACGGCCGTACGTTCCTCAAGGTGGCGCCCGAGGCGCTGCGCACGCTGGCCGCCGAGGCGATGCACGACATCTCCCACTACCTGCGCCCGACCCACCTGGCCCAGCTGCGGCGGATCGTCGACGACCCGGAGGCGTCCTCGAACGACAAGTTCGTGGCGCTGGACCTGCTGAAGAACGCGAACATCGCCGCCGCCGGCGTGCTGCCCATGTGCCAGGACACCGGCACGGCCATCGTCATGGGCAAGCGCGGCCAGAACGTGCTGACCGAGGGCGGTGACGAGGAGGCGCTGTCGCACGGCATCTTCGACGCGTACACCAAGCTCAACCTGCGGTACTCGCAGATGGCTCCGCTCACCATGTGGGAGGAGAAGAACACCGGCTCCAACCTGCCCGCGCAGATCGAGCTGTACGCCACCGACGGCGGCGCGTACAAGTTCCTCTTCATGGCGAAGGGCGGCGGCTCGGCGAACAAGTCGTTCCTCTACCAGGAGACGAAGGCCGTCCTGAACGAGGCCTCCATGATGAAGTTCCTGGAGGAGAAGATCCGTTCGCTGGGCACCGCGGCCTGCCCGCCGTACCACCTGGCGATCGTGGTCGGCGGCACGTCTGCGGAGTTCGCGCTGAAGACGGCCAAGTACGCCTCGGCGCACTACCTCGACGAGCTGCCCGGCGAGGGCTCCCCCACCGGGCACGGCTTCCGGGACGAGGAGCTGGAGGAGAAGGTCTTCGAGCTGACTCAGAAGATCGGGATCGGCGCGCAGTTCGGCGGCAAGTACTTCTGCCACGACGTGCGCGTGGTCCGCCTCCCCCGGCACGGCGCCTCGCTGCCGGTGGCCATCGCCGTCTCCTGCTCCGCCGACCGCCAGGCGACCGCGAAGATCACCGCCGAGGGCGTCTTCCTGGAGCAGCTGGAGACGGACCCGGCGCGCTTCCTGCCGGACACCACGGACGAGCACCTCGACGAGTCCGGCGACGTGGTGCGGATCGACCTCAACCGGCCGATGGACGAGATCCTCGCCGAGCTGACCAAGTACCCGGTCAAGACCCGTCTCTCGCTGACCGGTCCGCTGGTCGTGGCGCGCGACATCGCGCACGCCAAGATCAAGGAGCGGCTGGACGCGGGCGAGGAGATGCCGCAGTACCTCAAGGACCACCCGGTGTACTACGCGGGCCCGGCGAAGACGCCCGAGGGGTACGCCTCCGGATCGTTCGGCCCGACGACGGCCGGCCGGATGGACAGCTACGTCGAGCAGTTCCAGGCGGCGGGCGGCTCCAAGGTGATGCTGGCGAAGGGCAACCGGAGCAAGCAGGTCACCGACGCGTGCGGCGCGCACGGCGGGTTCTACCTGGGCTCCATCGGCGGCCCGGCGGCCCGGCTGGCGCAGGACTGCATCAAGAAGGTCGAGGTCGTCGAGTACGAGGAGCTCGGCATGGAGGCGGTCTGGCGGATCGAGGTCGAGGACTTCCCCGCGTTCGTCGTGGTGGACGACAAGGGCAACGACTTCTTCACCGAGCCCGCCCCGGCACCCACCTTCACCAGCATCCCGGTGCGCGGCCCCGGCCTCGCCTGATCCGTACGGGCCGCGGGCCCGTTCCGTACTCCGTACACGCGGAGGCATTCCGAGGGACGCCCCGTGCCTTTCCGGTGCCGCCGCGAGCCGCCGCAAGCCGCCGTGAGCCACCCGGCGAGACGCCCGCGGGCGAACCGGCGACCGCGCCCGCGCCCGTGAGCGCACCGACGAATTCAAGCCAATTTCGCGAAATGACGCCAGGTGACGGCCGCTCTTCCCGGCGCGGCGGACCGGTGGTGCGCGGGCGACGCCCCCTGCCCCGTGGTGCGGCTCCCCTGAGAGCGCATCCGGCGCACGCGGACAGCGAATTCGGCCCGGCGCCCGGTGCGGTGTGCCCGCGTCCCCCGCCCTCCGCAGCCTGCGCCGCCCGCTTGGCCGGAGGCCCGGCCGGTGCCCGGACCACCGCCCCTTTCCCGCAGCGCGCCCGGGGACGGGCTTGCGCGGCGCCCGGCGTCTGCGGTGGGTTGAGCGCGTCCGGCCCTGATCCGCCGGGCAATCCCACCGCCCGCACGATCCGTACGCGCCCAACTCGCCCGCGTACCGCGAGCGGCGGGGAGAACGCCGACAACCCCCGTGCCCCACCCTCGCGGTCGCACACCACCGGAAAGGCGGACGACGCATGACGCCGGCCCTCCACCGAAGCCACACCGACGACCTGCTGGCCTTCATCGCCGCCAGCCCCTCCCCCTACCACGCGGTGGCGAGCGCCGTGACGCGCCTGGAGAAGGCGGGATTCCGCGAGTTGCGCGGCACGGACGACTGGAGCGGTACGACCGGCGGCTGTTACGTCGCCCGCGCGGGCGCGCTGATCGCCTGGTACGTCCCCGAGGACGCACCCGTGCACACCCCCCTGCGGATCGTCGGCTGTCACACCGACTCGCCGAACCTGCGGGTGAAACCGAACCCCGACACCGGTTCGGCGGGCTGGCGCCAGATCGGCGTCGAGATCTACGGCGGGGTGCCGCTGAACACCTGGCTCGACCGCGACCTGGGCATCAGCGGCCGGCTCACCCTGCGCGGCAGCACCCCCGGCGCCCCGCGCGAGCTGCTGGTACGGATGGACGAGCCGCTGCTGCGCGTCCCGCAACTCGCCATCCACCTCGACCGGAAGGTCAACGAGGGCGCGCTGCTCGACCCGCAGCGCCACCTCGCCCCGGTGTGGTCGCTCGGCACCCCCGAGGAGGGCGCGCTGCTGCGCCGGGTCGCGGCGGCGGCCGGTGCGGACCCGGCGGACGTGCTGGGCTGGGACCTGATGCTGCACGACGTCCAGCCACCCGGATACCTGGGCGTGGAGCGGGAGTTCGTGGTCGCGCCCCGCCTCGACAACCTGGTCTCCGTGCACGCGGGGACCACCGCGCTGGCGGACGCCGCGACCGCCGTCGAGCAGCCCCGGTACATCCCGGTACTGGCGGCCTTCGACCACGAGGAGGTCGGCAGCGCCTCGCAGACCGGGGCGCAGAGCCCGCTGCTGGAGCGGGTGCTGTCGCGCGCGGTGGCGGCGCGCGGCGGCAGCGCGGAGGACTGGGCGCGGGCGCTGGCCGGCTCCTTCTGCGTCTCGGCCGACATGACCCACGCCGTGCACCCCAACTACCAGGAGCGCCACGACCCCGGCCACCACCCGCTGCCGAACGGCGGCCCGACGGTGAAGGTCAACACCAACCAGCGGTACGCCACCGACAGCACGGGGGTCGCGCTGTTCCGCGAGGCGTGCGACCGGGCCGGGGTGCCGTGGCAGTCCTTCGCCGCCAACAACGCGATGCCCTGCGGCACGTCGATCGGCCCGCTGACCGCCGCCCGGCTCGGGGTGACCACGCTCGACGTCGGGGTCCCCGGCCTCTCCATGCACTCGGCGCGCGAGCTGTGCGGGGCGGAGGACCCGGCGTATCTCGCGGCGGCGCTGTCCGCCGTGCTGACGGCGGCCTGAGCGGGCGGGCGCCGGCCCCGCCCGTCGTCCTCCTCGCACCCCGCGTGCCGCGTGCGCGCGGGGTACGGGGGCGGGAGAGGGTGGCTCCGGGGCGGGCGGGACACCGCCCCGGGGGAATAGCCCCGCGACGGCGCGCGCTCAACGGCACAGGAGGTTCGAACAACATGACCGATGCACAGGACCCGGCGGAATTCCGTGTCGAGCACGACTCGATGGGCGAGGTGAGGGTCCCGGCGGACGCCAAGTGGCGCGCGCAGACCCAGCGGGCGGTGGAGAACTTCCCCGTCTCCGGCCAGCGCCTCGAGCGCGCCCACATCGAGGCACTGGCCCGGATCAAGGCGGCGGCCGCCAAGGTCAACGCCGGTCTGGGGGTGCTCGATCCGGAGGTCGCCGAGGCGATCCAGCGGGCCGCCGCCGAGGTGGCGGAGGGCCGGTGGGACGACCACTTCCCGGTCGACGTGTTCCAGACCGGGTCGGGGACCTCGTCCAACATGAACACCAACGAGGTGATCGCCACCCTGGCCTCCGAGCGGCTCGGACGTGACGTGCACCCCAACGACCACGTCAACGCCTCGCAGTCCTCGAACGACGTCTTCCCGTCCTCGATCCACATCGCCGCCACCGCCGCCGTCACCGGAGACCTCGTCCCGGCCCTGGAGCACCTGGCCGCGTCGCTGGAGCGCAAGGCGCGCCAGTTCGCGGAGGTCGTCAAGTCGGGGCGTACCCACCTCATGGACGCGACGCCCGTCACCCTTGGACAGGAGTTCGGTGGGTACGCGGCGCAGATCTCCTACGGCGTTGAGCGCCTGCGCGCCTCCCTGCCCCGGCTCGCCGAACTCCCGCTGGGCGGTACGGCGGTCGGCACCGGGATCAACACTCCGCCCGGGTTCTCCGCGGCAGTGATCGCGGAGATCGCGGGCACGACGGGGCTGCCGCTGACGGAGGCCCGCAACCACTTCGAGGCGCAGGGGGCACGGGACGGGCTCGTGGAGGTTTCGGGCCAGTTGCGTACGGTCGCGGTCTCGCTGACCAAGATCTCCAACGACCTGCGGTGGATGGCCTCCGGGCCGCGCACCGGGCTGGCCGAGATCGCGCTGCCCGACCTCCAGCCGGGGTCCTCGATCATGCCGGGCAAGGTGAACCCGGTGGTCCCCGAGGCGGTGCTGATGGTCGCGGCGCAGGTCATGGGGAACGACGCCACGGTCGCGGTGGCGGGCGCGGCGGGCAACTTCGAGCTGAACGTGATGATGCCGGTCATCGCGAAGAACCTGCTGGAGTCCGTACGGCTGCTCGCCAACGCCGCGCGGCTGCTGGCGGACCGCACGGTGGACGGCATCACCGCCGACACCGCCCGGACCCGCGCCTACGCGGAGTCCTCGCCCTCTGTGGTGACCCCGCTGAACAAGTACCTCGGGTACGAGGAGGCGGCCAAGGTGGCCAAGAAGTCGCTGGCCGACGGCACCACGATCCGCGAGACCGTACTGGCCTCCGGGTACGTGGAGCGGGGCGACCTGACGGTGGAGCAGCTGGACGCGGCGCTGGACGTCCTGCGCATGACCAGGCCGTGAGGCGGCCACCCCGGACGGACCGTCAGCTTTTGCTGACGGCCCGTCCGGGTACGGGCGGCGAGGTGATACGTATCGCAGCGCCCGCGCGGCGGCGTCCGTAAGATCTGTTCATGGAAGGTACGGGAGAGCACACACGCTGGGCACCCGGGGACCACATCCTCTGGCGCTACCGGGACAAGGGCAGCGAGCTCGGGGCCACACACGCTCCGCCGCTGCGCATCTGCCGTCCGGTCACGGTCGTGCAGGACACCGAGGAGCTCCTCGCGGTGTGGATGGCGCCGGGCACCGAGTGCGTACGCCCGGTGCTCGCGAACGGCACCGAGGTGCACACGGAACCGCTGGCCACCCGCTACACGGTGCCGCGCACCACGGACCGGTACACCTGGTGGGGCATGGGTGTGCTGAAGCTCGCGCGGCCGGGTGAGCCCTGGTCGGTCTGGCTCTTCTGGGACCGGGGCTGGGTCTTCCGGAACTGGTACGTCAACTTCGAAGAGCCGCTCACTCGTTGGAGTTCTGGAGTCGATTCCGAGGATCACTTCCTCGACATCTCGGTGAACCCCGACCGGAGCTGGAAGTGGCTCGACGAGGACGAGTTCGCACAGGCCCAGCGGGTCGGCCTGATGGACACCGGTACGGCCGAGCGGGTACGCAGGGCAGGGCTCGCGGCGGTCTCGGTGATCGAGGCGTGGGGGTCCCCGTTCCGGGACGGCTGGGAGCACTGGCGGCCGGATCCGGCCTGGCCCGTCCCGGCGCTGCCGGATGACTGGGACCGCACCCGCGCGCGCACGCCGTCGTGAGACTCTTGAATCACCCGTGGGGGGCGCCCGTAGGATCAGCCTCCCGAGGGCCCGTGCGCGACAACCCGCGTACCGCCCACCGGACCTGACCGCATGTCACAGGCGACACCGCACACGCCGTACCACCCGCCCGGCTCGGCCCGGACGGAACGCACGGTCGCGGAAGCCACTACGAGGGGGTGGAGGCGTGGTGCTCGCACGAGCGGGTGGACACCCCGGCACGGCCGCCGTCGCCACCGGCGCGGTCCGCGCGGCCGGGACCGCGTCACGTGTCCCGGACACCTCGGACGCGGCGGGCACCTCGGGCACCTCGGGCACCTCGGGCACCTCGGGCACCTCGGGCACCTCGGGCACCGAAAACGTTGTCAGTACCCGGTCACGTGTGCGCAAGGTTTCGGCCCCGCGCGCGGCGGTCGCGGGTGAGCGCCGTTGTTCCCACCGCTCTCACCGGGGCAGAGTGTCGCCCCACGAGGTGACTGCCTCATACAACCGGCCCGGACGGACGGAACCCCACGCGTGACGGAGCACCCCACCTCCCACGAAGGCCACCGGCCTCTCGCCGCCCGGCCGCAGGAGCGCACCCGGCCCCGGCAGCAGGACGCCGCGCCGGCCACCGCGACGGCCGCGGCCATCCCGGGACCCGCCGGAGCGCCCAGAGCCCCCGGCACCGCGCCCGCCGCAGCCGGCGCACTCGCCGCGCCGGACCCGCAGGCGGCGTCGCGGCGCGAGGGCGACCGGCTGCGATTCGTCGGCGCGGCCACCCGCCGGATCGCCCGGGGCATCGATCTCGACGAGATCGTGCTCGGCCTCTGCCGGGCCAGCGTGCCGACCTTCTGCGACGAGATCCTGATCTACCTGCGCGATCCACTGCCGGTGGGCGACGAGCGGCCGGTGGAGCCGTTCGTGCTGCGGCTGCGGCGCAGCGACCGGCTGCGGACGGCCGAGGAGGACGTGGACGCGCTCCACGACCCCGAACGGCTCAGACCGCCGGTGATCGACCCGGGTACCGATCTGCTGCCCGTCGCGGATCTCTGCGAGGTCCGCAACGGCGGTGCGCTCGGCGAGGTGCTGCGCGGAGTGCGCCCGGTCTTCGGCGACAACGCGGCGGCCCGGTCGGCCCTGCCGGAGCTGCTCGGCTCCGGGCGGCCCGCGCCCACCGGCCACCGCGCGATCCTGGCCCCGCTGCGCGGCCGGCGGCGGGTCATCGGCTCGGCCGTCTTCCTGCGGACCACCGAGCGCGCCCCCTTCGAGGCGAACGACCTGCTGGTCGCGGCGCAGCTCGCGACGCACACCGCGCTCGGCATCGACAAGGCGGTCCTCTACGGCCGCGAGGCGTACATCGCGGACGAGCTCCAGCGCACCATGCTGCCGGACTCGCTGCCGCAGCCCACCGGGGTGCGGCTCGCCTCCCGCTACCTCCCCGCCGCCGAGACCGCCCGGGTGGGCGGCGACTGGTACGACGCGATCCCGCTGCCGGGCAGCCGGGTCGCGCTGGTCGTCGGCGACGTCATGGGCCACTCGATGACCTCGGCCGCGATCATGGGGCAGCTGCGCACCACCGCGCAGACGCTCGCCGGTCTCGACCTGCCGCCCCAGGAGGTCCTGCACCACCTGGACGAGCAGGCGCAGCGGCTCGGCGAGAACCGCATGGCGACCTGCCTGTACGCGGTGTACGACCCGGTGGCGCACCGCATCACGGTCGCCAACGCGGGTCATCCGCCGCCGGTGCTGCTGCACCTGGGCGGGCGGGCGGAGGTGCTCGACGTGCCGCCGAACGCCCCGATCGGGGTGGGCGGGGTCGATTTCGAGGCGGTGGAGCTGGACGCACCGGCCGGCGGCACGCTGCTGCTGTACACGGACGGCCTGGTGGAGTCGCGGGTGCGGGACGTGTGGACCGGCATCGAGCAGTTGCGGGAGCGGCTGGCCGCGACCGCGCGGCTGACCGGTCCGGACCACTCGCCGCCGCTGGAGGCGCTCTGCGACGACGTGCTCGACATGCTCGGGCCGGGCGACCGGGACGACGACATCGCGCTGCTGGCGGCCCGCTTCGACGGGATCGCGCCGAACGACGTGGCGTACTGGTCCCTGGACCCGGAGGACTCGGCGCCGGGCCGGGCCCGCCGGCTGGCCCGGGGGGCGATGGAGCGCTGGGACATGGACGCCGACCTCTCGGACGAGGTGGAGCTGCTGGTCAGCGAGGTGGTCACCAATGCCGTGCGGTATGCCGAGCGGCCGGTGACGCTGCGGCTGCTGCGGACCGACATCCTGCGCTGCGAGGTCGGCGACGACTCGCCGCAGCTGCCCCGGCAGCGCCGGGCCCGGGAGACGGACGAGAACGGGCGCGGTCTGTTCCTGGTGAACCGGCTGGCCCGGCGGTGGGGGGCGACGCGGCTCTCCTCGGGCAAGGTGGTCTGGTTCGAGATGGCGACCCGGGGACAGTAGAAGGGCGTACGAGGGTGGTAGGCCCTGTCGGGGGCCGGCGCACGTGTTGCCGACCCCGGGGCCGGAGAGTTGACTCGGACCCGAACGTCAGAGCGGCCCGGTGGGTGTCCGGTGGATCAACGCCGGGCACCTCCTGCCCCCACCCCCCACCCCGACGGGAGGACGCTCGTGACCGAGGAGACCCGCAAGCTTCCGTACACCACGAACAACGCCGGGATTCCGGTGGAGAGCGACGAACACTCGCTCACCGTCGGTGCGGACGGCCCGATCCTGCTCCAGGACCACTACCTGATCGAGAAGATGGCCCAGTTCAACCGTGAACGGGTCCCCGAGCGGGTGGTGCACGCCAAGGGATCGGGGGCGTACGGCACCTTCGTCGTGACCAACGACGTGAGCCAGTTCACCAAGGCCGACCTGTTCCAGCCGGGCAGGCGCACCGCCATGCTGGCGCGCTTCTCGACGGTCGCCGGTGAGCAGGGCTCGCCCGACACCTGGCGCGACCCCCGCGGTTTCGCGCTGAAGTTCTACACCGAGCAGGGCAACTACGACATGGTCGGCAACAACACGCCGGTCTTCTTCGTACGGGACCCGATGAAGTTCCAGGACTTCATCCGCTCGCAGAAGCGACGCCCGGACAGCGGGGTGCGCGACCACGACATGCAGTGGGACTTCTGGACGCTCTCCCCGGAGTCCGCCCACCAGGTCACCTGGCTGATGGGCGACCGGGGCATCCCGAAGACGTACCGGAACATGGACGGCTTCAGCTCGCACACCTACATGTGGGTGAACGCGGGCGGGGAGCGGTTCTGGGTGAAGTACCACTTCCAGACCGACCAGGGCATCGACTTCTACACGCAGGCCGATGCCGACGCGATGGCCGGGACCGACGGCGACGTGCACCGCCGGGACCTGTTCGAGGCGATCAAACGCGGCGACCACCCGAGCTGGACGCTGCGGGTCCAGATCATGCCGTTCGAGGACGCGCCGGACTACCGGTTCAACCCGTTCGACCTGACCAAGGTGTGGCCGCACGGCGACTACCCGCTGACCGAGGTCGGCCGGATGACGCTCGACGAGAACCCCGAGGACTTCTTCGTCCACATCGAGCAGGCGTCCTTCGAGCCGTCGAACCTGGTGCCCGGCATCGGCCCGTCGCCGGACAAGATGCTGCTCGGCCGGCTCTTCTCCTACCCGGACACGCACCGCTACCGGATCGGCCCGAACTACGCGCAGCTCCCGCCGAACCGGCCCCGGCACGGTGTGAACTCGTACGCGAAGGACGGCCCGATGCGGTACGAGCCGTCGCGGACGGGAGCGGTGTACGCGCCGAACTCGTACGGCGGTCCGGAGGCGGACACCGCCCGGTTCGGCGACCCCGCCGGGTGGGCGACGGCGGGCGAGATGGTCCACGAGGCGTACAAGCTGCACAGCGAGGACGACGACTGGGGCCAGGCGGGCACGCTGGTGCGCCAGGTCCTGGACGACGCGGCGCGGGACCGGCTGGTCTCGAACATCTCCGGCCATCTGCTGGACGGGGTGAGCGCCCCGGTGCTGGAGCGCGCGCTGCGGTACTGGCGCAACGTCGACAAGGACCTCGGCGACCGGGTCGCCGCGAAGGTCAACGGCGGCTGATCGGCCGCCCGAACGGGTGAGGGCGGTACCGGATCGTCTCCGGTACCGCCCCTAGTCGTGTGCGCGGGCCGCCCCTCGGTCGTGTGCGCGGGTCAGCCGAGCAGGCCGCCGCCGCCCGGGCGCTCCGTCGGCTGAGTGACGCCCCCGCTGTCGTCGCCGCCGTCGCCCGGGTCGTACCCGCCGTCGGAGGGCGTCTCGCTGGGCTCGGTGGGGGTCGACTGGCTCGGGTCCGGCGAGGGGGTCTCCTGGGTCGGCTCCTGCGAGGGCGTCGCCGACGGGGACGGGGTCGTGGCGCTCGGCGTCGGGGTGGGCGACGCGGACGCGGTGGGGCTCGGCGGCGGGGTGTAGGGCACCTCGCCGGCCTCCACGTCCTCCAGGTCGAACTGGGCGTCGGAGCCGCCGTTCAGCGCCCCCAGTGTGTAGTCGGCCCAGATCCGGGCGGGGAAGCCACCACCGTTGGCGCGGCCGGAGTTGGCGGTGCCGGTCAGGCTGACCTGGCCGCCGCCCTCCTTCGGGGACTCGCCGTAGAGCGCGACGACGGTGGTCAGCTCGGGCGTGTAGGCCGCGAACCAGGCCGCCTTGTTGTTCTCGGAGGTACCGGTCTTGCCCGCCGCCTCGTACGCGGTGGTGTTGGCCGCCTGGCCGGAGCCGGAGTCGATGACGCCGGTCATCGCCTTGGTCACGGTGTCGGCCGACTTGCGGCTGATCACCTGCTTGCCGACGCCGTCCACGGCCGCGACCGTGCGGTCGCGGTGCTCGGCCGACTTCACGATGAAGGGCGTGACCTTCCTGCCGTGGTTGTCGAGGGTCGCGTAGGCGCCGGCCATGTCCCACGTCGAGGCGTTCATGGTGCCCAGCGTGATGGCGGGGCGCTCGGGGAAGTTCTCGTCCGGCAGGCCGAGGCTCAGCGCGGTCTTCTTCACCTTGGCGGGGTTCACGTCGACGACCATCTGCGCGAAGACGGAGTTGACCGAGGCGTTCAACGCCTTCTGCACACTGATGTCGCCGTAGTCCTGGTCGTCCTCGTTCTGCGGGGCGAACGGGGTGTCGCTGCCGACGACGGGGCGCTTGCTGGTGCCGTCGTACGTCGTGTTCAGGCCGATCAGGTCGCCGTCCTGGGTGGTGGACTCGTTCTCCAGGGCGGAGGCGAGCACCAGCGGCTTGAAGGTGGAGGCGGGCTGGTAGTCCCTGCGGGTGGCGTTGGAGACGTAGTGGTCGGGGAGGCCGACTCCGCCGTAGAGGGCGACGACCCCGCCGGTCTTCGGGTCGACCGAGGTGGCGCCCGCCTGGACGGTGGCGTCGACCTTGTTGCCCTTCCGGTCCAGCTTCGACTCCAGCTGGTCGTCGACCGACTTCTCCAGCTGCTTCTGACGCTTCTTGTCGATGTTGAGGGTGATGGTCCAGCCGCCGGCCTCGAGCTGCTCGTCGGTGACACCCTGCTTCTTGAGCTCGGCCTTGGCCGCCTCGACCAGGTAGTAGTTCTGGCCCTCCATGCCGGGCGCGGCCTTGGGCGTCTTCGGGACGGGGAACTTCAGGCCCTGGCGGTCGGCGCCGCTGAGCCAGCCCTTCTCGACCATGTTGTCCAGGGTGTAGGCCCAGCGCGCCTTGACCAGGCGCTTTCCGGTCGGGGTCGCGGTGGCCCAGTCGTACTGGCTGGGGGCCTGGAGCAGCGAGGCGAGGTAGGCGCCCTGGGAGACGTCGAGCTTGGAGGCGTCCACGCCGTAGTACGCCTGTGCGGCGGCCTGGATGCCGCTGGCGCCGCGGCCGTAGTAGGCGGTGTTGATGTACCCGGCGAGGATGTCGTCCTTGCTCATCTTCTGGTCGACCTTGAGCGAGATCACCAGCTCCTTGAGCTTGCGGGAGACCGTCGCGTCCTGCGTGAGGTAGTAGTTCTTCACGTACTGCTGGGTGATGGTCGAGCCACCCTGCTTGCCCTTGCCGGAGACGGTGCTGAGCAGGGCACGGGTGGTGCCCTTCAGGTCGACGCCCTTGTCCTGGTAGAAGGACTTGTTCTCGGCCGCGACGAAGGTGTGCTGCACCGCCTTCGGGACCTGCGCGAGGTCGACGATCTCCCGGTTGACGTCGCCCGTGCGGGCGAGCACGGTGCCGTCGCTGTACTTGTAGACGTTGCTCTGCTTCTGCGCCTGGGCGTTCGCCTCGGGCACCGGTACGTACAGGTACAGCACCACGAAGGCGCCCATCACCAGCAGGCAGAGACCGAAGAACGTGCCCAGCATCCGCTTCCAGGTGAAGAGCCCGCGTATGCCGCCCCTCTTGCCGGCCCGCGCCTCGCGGCTGCGGGCACGACGCTCATCCGCTCGCCCCATCGCTGTGTCGCTCCTGTTTCTCGGTCGGTCGGTCCCCCGCGGCTCCGTCGGTCCGGCCGGCCCTGCCGTCCGTACCGTCGTGAGCCCTGCCGTCAGTTCTGCCGTCAGCTCTGCCCAGCCAAGACAGCTAACACTGTCGGGACGGACAAAAAGCAAGCGATCCGGCCTTTTCCGGACGTGAGAATCAGCACCCGCTTCTCCAGGAACCGACTCCCCGGAGGGCTCCACGGTTGCGAAAACCGTTAATGTGATATCACTTTGAGAGCAGTGAACTTCCCCGCGTCCGCGGGGGGACAGACGAATCGGGGGACCCCGTGTCCGAACAGCACAACGACCGCCAGCCCGCCCCGTCCACACCGACGCCCAGCACCGGGCTGCCCGTCGACGCGCCGCAGATGCCGGCCTCGCAGGTCCGGGAGGTGACCGCCCACTCCATCCCGGGCGGCCTCGGCCTGCTGCTCACCGTCGTCGGCGTCCTCGTCGGGGTCGGCGTGATCGTCGTCGGCGGGGTCCTCGGCTCGGGCGGCAGCGACGGCCTCGGTGCGGCCCTGGTGATCGTCGGCATCCTGGTCGTCATCGCGTCCTTCTTCTGCATGAGCGGGGTGAAGATGGTCGCGCCCGGCGAGGCCCGGGTCGTCCAGCTCTTCGGCCGGTACGTCGGCACCATCCGGACCGACGGACTGCGCTGGGTCAATCCGCTCACCAGCAGCCGGAAGATCTCCACCCGGGTCCGCAACCACGAGACCGCGGTGCTCAAGGTCAACGACGCCTACGGCAACCCCATCGAGCTCGCCGCGATCGTCGTCTGGAAGGTCGAGGACACCGCGCAGGCCCTCTTCGAGGTGGACGACTTCCTGGAGTTCGTCGCCACCCAGACCGAGGCGGCCGTCCGGCACATCGCCATCGAGTACCCGTACGACGCCCACGAGGAGGGCGGCCTCTCCCTGCGCGGCAACGCCGAGGAGATCACCGAGAAGCTGGCCGTCGAGCTGATGGCCCGGGTGCAGGCGGCCGGGGTCCAGATCATCGAATCGCGCTTCAGCCACCTCGCGTACGCCCCCGAGATCGCCTCGGCGATGCTCCAGCGGCAGCAGGCCGGGGCGGTCGTGGCGGCCCGGCAGCAGATCGTGGAGGGTGCGGTGGGCATGGTCGAGATGGCACTCACCCGGATCGCCGAGCAGGACATCGTGGAGCTGGACTCGGAGCGCAAGGCGGCCATGGTCAGCAACCTGATGGTGGTCCTCTGCGGGGATCGCGCCGCGCAGCCGGTCCTGAACACGGGCACGCTCTACCAGTGACCGACGAAACCCCCGGGCGCGGGCCGCGGCAGCGCAAGCAGATGCTGCTGCGGCTCGACCCCGCCGTGCACGACGCGCTGGCGCGCTGGGCCTCCGACGAACTGCGCAGCGCCAACGCGCAGATCGAGTTCCTGCTGCGCCGGGCGCTGGCGGAGGCGGGCCGGCTGCCCGGCACGACGACGCCCATCGCCCGCCGGGGCCGTCCCCCGAAGGCGCCCGGCACGGAGCCGGGGGCGGGCGCACCGGACTGAGGGCGGTGCGCCCACCCGTGGTGCGCCCACCCCCGGTGAGCCCACCCGTGGTGCGCCCACCCCGGTGCGCCCACCCCCGGCACTCTCGACTTCCGGCCAGCTATACACGGTAGGTATACATGCCGTGTACAGTGCTCCGCATGTCTATCGGCCACACCCTGCTCGGGCTCCTGGAGTCCGGCCCCCGCCACGGTTACGACCTGAAGCGCACCTTCGACGAGAAGTTCGGCCACGACCGCCCGCTGCACTACGGGCAGGTCTACTCGACCATGTCCCGGCTGCTGAAGAACGGGCTCGTCGAGGTCGACGGCGTGGAGAGCGACGGAGGTCCCGAGCGCAAGCGGTACGCCATCACGGACGCCGGGATCACGGACGTCTCCACCTGGCTCGCCCAGCCGGAGAAGCCGGAGCCGTACCTCCAGTCGACGCTGTACACCAAGGTGGTGCTGGCGATCCTGACCGGCCGCGGCGCCGCCCGGGTACTGGACGCGCAGCGCGCCGAACACCTGCGGCTGATGCGGACGCTGACCGCGCGCAAGCGTGACGGGGACCTCGCCGACCAGCTGATCTGCGACCACGCGCTCTTCCACCTGGAGGCCGATCTGCGGTGGCTGGAACTGACCGCCGCCCGGCTCGACAAGCTCACCGAGGTGGTCGCCCCGTGACGCTTCCGGGCTCCCCCCTCTCCGGCTCCCCGTTCTCCGGCCCCCTGCTCGCCGCCCGCGACCTGCGCAAGACGTACGGCGCGACGCCCGCGCTCGACGGCGCGTCCTTCTCCGTCCACCCCGGCGAGGTCGTCGCGGTGATGGGCCCCTCCGGCTCCGGCAAGTCCACGCTGCTGCACTGCCTCGCCGGGATCATCACGCCCGACTCCGGTTCGGTCACCTACGCGGGCCGCGAGCTCTCCTCGATGTCCGACGCGGAGCGCAGCGCCCTGCGCCGCACCGAGTTCGGGTTCGTCTTCCAGTTCGGCCAGCTCGTCCCCGAGCTGACCTGCGTGGAGAACGTGGCGCTCCCGCTGCGGCTGAGCGGCGTCCGCCGGCGGGCGGCCGAGCGGACCGCGCTGCACTGGATGGAGCGGCTGGAGGTCGAAAAGGTGGCCGGAAAGCGCCCCGGGGAGGTCTCCGGCGGTCAGGGCCAGCGTGTCGCGGTCGCGCGCGCCCTCGCCTCCTCCCCGAAGGTGCTCTTCGCGGACGAGCCGACCGGTGCGCTGGACTCCCTCAACGGCGAGCGGGTCATGGAGCTGCTCACCGAAGCCGCCCGCTCCTCCGGGGTCGCGGTCGTGCTGGTGACCCACGAGGCGAGGGTCGCCGCCTACTCCGACCGGGACGTCACCGTCCGGGACGGCCGGGCCACCGACCTGGAGTACGCCGTATGACCGACCCCGGCGCCAGGCCCCGCACCACCTCCCGTACCCCGGCCCGGCTGCGCGACCTCGGGCTCGGTGTCCGTTTCGCCGCCGCGGGCGGCCGCGAGGGCTGGGTCCGTACCCTGCTCACCTCCGTCGGGGTGGGCATCGGGGTGGCCCTGCTGCTCGTCGCCTCCGCCGTCCCGCACCTGCTGGACGAGCGGAGCCACCGCAGCGACGCCCGGGTGGAGAGCCTGGCGTCCCTCGCTCCCGAATCCAACGGGAGGACGGACCGCACGGTTCTCGTCAAGCCGATCGACACCGAGTTCCACAATCACGCCGTCCAGGGCACGCTGATGCGCGCCGACGGCTCGCACCCGGTGCTGCCGGCCGGCCTGGCGCGCGTCCCCGCCGCCGGCCGGATGTACGTCTCCCCCGCCCTGGCCGAGCTGCTGAAGTCCTCGGACGCGGGGCTGCTGCGGGAGCGCCTGCCGTACGCCGTCGAGGGCACGATCACCGACGCGGGTCTGGTCTCTCCCGGCGAACTCCGCTTCTACCTGGGCAGTTCCACCCTCACCGCGGACAACGGCGGCCACCGGCTGACCGGTTACGGCAACGGGCTGCCCGTCCCGCCGCTCGACCCACTGCTCGTCGTGCTCAGCGTGATGGTCGGCGTGGTGCTGCTGATGCCGGTGGCCATCTTCATCGCCACCGCCGTGCGGTTCGGCGGCGACCGCCGGGACCGCAGGCTCGCCGCGCTGCGCCTGGTGGGCGCCGACATCGGCTCGGTCCGCTGGATCGCGGCCGGGGAGGCGCTCTTCGGGGCGCTGCTCGGGCTGCTCACCGGGGCCCTGATCTTTCTGGCGGGGCGTCCGTTCGTCGGCTCGCTCTCGGTCTGGGAGCAGAGCGTCTTCCCCGCCGACCTGGCCCCGGCGGTGCCGCTGGTCGCGCTGATCGTGTGCGCGGTACCGCTCTGCTCGGTGGTGGTGACCCTGGTCGCCATGCGGTCCGTGGTGGTGGAGCCGCTGGGGGTCGTCCGGGAGGGGCCGGGCCGCCGGCGGCGGCTCTGGTGGCGGCTGCTGGTGCCGCTGGCGGGCCTCGGGATCTTCGCGGTGCAGGGGCGGACGGGCGAGGACGAGACGGCCGCTCCGTATCCGATCGTCGCCGGCGCGGTGCTGGTCCTGCTGGGGCTGGCTCTGCTGCTGCCCTGGCTCCTGGAGGGGTGCGTGAACCGGCTGCGCGGCGGCCCGGTGCCCTGGCAGCTCGCCGGCCGCAGGCTCCAGCTCAGCGCCGGGACGGCCGCGCGGACGGTCAGCGGGATCACCGTGGCGGTGGCGGGTGCGGTCGCGCTTCAGATGCTGTTCGCCGCGATGAACGCCGACTTCAACCGGATGACCGGCCAGGACCCCAGCCGCGCCCAGTTCTACATGGTGTCCGAGAACGTCTCCGGCGGAGGCGCCACCCGCGCGATCGAGGAACTCCGCGCGACCAAGGGCGTGAAGCAGGTGATCGGCAGGGTGGAGGTGTTCGCGACGAAGCCGGGCACGTACACCGAGGACGAGGTCGAGCCCACCACCTCGATCACCGTCGGCGACTGCGCGACCCTGAAGGAGCTGGCCCGGATCACCACCTGCGCGGAGGGCGACACCTTCGTCGCGCACCCCGCCCACGACCAGGAGATGTCCGACTGGGTCGACGAGGCCGCACGCAAGGGCAAGCAGGTCAAGATCGCCTCCTACAGCTCCGGGCCGGAGGTCCGCGAGCCGGTCTACTGGACCCTTCCGGCCGAGGCACGGACCGTCACCGGGCGGCTCGACCCGCACGGCGAGGAGACCACGGGCATCCTCGCGACCCGCGGGGCGATCGACCCGGCCACCCTTCCCGGCGCGACCGTGGTGTCCGAGGTGAAGATCGACGAGAGCGTGCCGGACGTCTCGGAGTACGTACGGAACACGGCGGCCCGGATCGACCCCGCCATGCGGGTCGTCGCCCTGAACTCGACCGAGCGCGACGGGCGCTACGCCAGCATCCAGACGGCCGTCAAGGTCGGCGGCACCGCCACCCTGCTGCTGATCGGCGCCTCGATGCTGGTGCAGCAGCTGGAGCAGCTCCGTGAGCGGCGGAGGCTGCTGTCGGTCCTGGTGGCCTTCGGTACCCGGCGCTCGACGCTGGGCTGGTCGGTGCTGTGGCAGACGGCGATCCCGGTGGCCGCGGGTCTGGTGGTCGCGGTCGCCGGCGGGCTGGTGCTGGGCTGGACGCTCACCTGGATGACCGCGAAGCAGGTCTCCGACTGGTGGCTGTTCCTGCCGATGACCGGTGTGGGCGCCGGGCTCGTCCTGCTGGTGACCCTGCTCTCGCTGCCGGCGCTCTGGCGCCTGATGCGGCCGGACGGGCTGCGCACGGAGTAGCCGGCCGGCGGTCGGCGGGGCACGGCGGGGCGGTGGCCGCCGGGGGGTCACTCCTCCCCGGCGGCCGTCATCCGTACCGGCAGCGCCGCCATCGCCTCGCGCAGCGCGGCGGCGAACTGGCCGAACTCCTCGTGCCGGGCGGTCCCGGTCCGCATGGCCAGCGCGACCCGCCGCGAGGGGGCGGGTTCGGCGAAGCGGGCGGTGGCGAGCGCCGGGTTGCGGCCGGTCTCCACGGTCACGGCGGTGCGCGGCAGCAGGGTCACCCCGAGGCCCCCGGCGACGAGCTGCACCAGGGTGGAGAGCCCGGCGGCGGTCGTCGTCACCGGTGCCCCGTCCGTACGCCCGGCCTCGCGGCAGATGTCCAGCGCCTGGTCGCGCAGGCAGTGGCCCTCGTCGAGCAGCAGCAGCGGCAGGCCGCGCAACTCCTCGCGGGGGAGGTCCGCGCGCCCGCCGAGCGGGTGGTCCCGCTCGGTGACCAGCACGAAGTCCTCGTCGAAGAGCGGCAGCTCGGTCACCCCGGGGTGGCCGAGCGGCACGGCGAGCAGCAGCAGGTCGAGCCGTCCGGCGGAGAGCCCTTCCAGCAGCGAGGAGGTCTGCTCCTCGTGGACCTGGAGGTCGAGTTCGGGGTACCGGTCGTGGACCAGGCGCAGCACGGTCGGCAGCAGGTACGGGGCAACGGTCGGGATCACGCCGAGCCGCAGGGTTCCGGTGAACGGCGCCCGTACCGCTTCGGCCTCCTCGACGAGTGCGCCGAGCGCGTCCATGACCGCTCCGGCGCGGAGCGCGAGGCGTTCGCCCGCCGTCGAGAGCAGCACCTTGCGGGTCGTCCGCTCGATGAGCTGGACGCCGAGCACCTCCTCCAGTGAGGAGACGGCCCCCGAGAGGGCGGGCTGGCTCATCCCGATCGCCGCCGCCGCATCCCGGAAGTGCAGGTGCTCTGCGACGGCCACGAAGGCGCGCAGCTGCGAGAGGCTGGGTTGTTTGGTCCTATTGCCCTGGATTGCCTGAGCCACTGATAGGTACCTCCGATCATCGGAACCGAGTGTAGCTATTTCCGCGATCAATGCACTCTGTGCCAAGGTGGAGCCAGTCCAACCCTCCAGGAAGGCCCCCAAAAGGGGAATTCCTGACCTGCTAGGAGATCGTGTGCTCACTGTTGGTGACAAGTTCCCCGAGTTCGACCTGACCGCCTGCGTGTCGCTGGAGAGCGGCAAGGAGTTCGCGCAGATCGACCACAAGACCTACGAGGGTCAGTGGAAGATCGTCTTCGCGTGGCCCAAGGACTTCACCTTCGTGTGCCCGACCGAGATCGCCGCCTTCGGCAAGCTGAACGAAGAGTTCGCCGACCGTGACGCGCAGATCCTCGGCTTCTCCGGCGACTCCGAGTTCGTGCACCACGCCTGGCGCAAGGACCACCCGGACCTGACCGACCTGCCGTTCCCGATGATGGCCGACTCGAAGCACGAGCTCATGCGTGACCTCGGCATCGAGGGCGAGGACGGCTTCGCGCAGCGCGCCGTCTTCATCGTCGACCAGAACAACGAGATCCAGTTCACGATGGTGACCGCCGGTTCCGTGGGCCGTAACCCCAAGGAGGTGCTGCGGGTCCTCGACGCCCTGCAGACCGACGAGCTGTGCCCGTGCAACTGGACCAAGGGCGAGAACACCCTGGACCCGGTCGCCCTCCTCTCCGGCGAGTGAGCTGATACCACCATGGCACTCGACGAACTCAAGTCCGCCATACCGGACTTCGCGAAGGACCTGAAGCTGAACCTCGGTTCGGTCATCGGCAACAGCGAGCTGCCGCAGCAGCAGCTCTGGGGCACCGTGCTCGCCTGCGCGATCGCCTCGCGTTCGCCGAAGGTCCTGCGCGAGCTGGAGCCGGAGGCCAAGGCCAACCTCTCCGCGGAGGCGTACAGCGCCGCGAAGTCGGCCGCCGCCATCATGGCGATGAACAACGTCTTCTACCGGACCCGGCACCTGCTGTCGGACCCGGAGTACGGCAACCTCCGTGCGGGTCTGCGGATGAACGTCATCGGCAAGCCGGGTGTGGAGAAGGTCGACTTCGAGCTGTGGTCGCTCGCCGTCTCCGCGATCAACGGCTGCGGCCAGTGCCTGGACTCCCACGAGCAGGTGCTCCGCCAGGCCGGCGTGGACCGTGAGACGATCCAGGAAGCCGTGAAGATCGCTTCGGTGCTCCAGGCCGTCGGCGTCACCCTCGAAGCCGAGGCCGTGCTCGCCGAATAGGACAGCGGTACCTTGTACGAGAAGGACCCCGCGGACGACCGACCGTCCGCGGGGTCCTTCTTTGGTGCGCGCCTCTCCCCTCGGGGCGCGTTCCCCTCTCTCTGCCGCGCGCCGGCCCGCCCGCATCAGGTCCGGCGGGCGCGGGCGGCGAAGCGGTCGGCGTACGCGACGACGAGGTCCCGCAGTTCGTCCGGGCGCTCGACGGCGAACGGCCGGTCCAGCGAGGCGAGTACCGGGGGCAGCCAGTCGAGCCGCTCCGCCCGCAGCTCGGCACGGTGCCAGCGCTCGGCCCCGGAGGCGGTGTCCGCACCCGTCGTCCCGCCCGTGTCCCCGCCGGTTCCGTCCCCGCCCGTGTGGAGTTCCTCCAGGCTCGCGACGGCTGCGGGGAGCCGGGCGCGGATCTGCTCGGCCGTGCCGTGGATCCGCAGGGTCACCCGGTGCCGGTACGCGGCCGCTGCGAACCCGGACAGGAGCCGCTCGGCCGGTCCGGGCCCCTCGGGCGCCTCGAACGAACCGGGCAGGGTCCTCGCGCCCGCGACGCGGTCGAGCCGGAAGGTCCGGTCCTCGCCGATCCCGGGGTCCGTGCCGGTGACGTACCAGCGGCCCTCGTGGGCGACGATCCCGTACGGGTGCAGCCCGCGCTCGCTGCGCCGGCCGTCGCGGCCGGTGTACCGGACCGAGAGCGGCCGGCGGTGCCGTACCGCGTCGGCGACGGTGAGCAGGACCCCGGCGTCCGGGGTGGCCGGCTCGCCGGGCGGAGCCGTGAAGGCCAGGGCCTCCAGAACCGCGGCGAGCCTGCGGGCGACGCGCTCGGGCAGCACCCGGCGGATCTTGGCGGCGGCCGTCTCACCCGCCGTGTCCGCCGTCGTCGTCAGCCCGGCCCGGCGCCCGGCGACCAGGCCGAGCAGCACGGCGAGGGCCTCGTCGTCACTGAACATGAGCGGGGGCATGCGGTAGCCGGGGCCGAGCCGGTATCCGCCGTAGCGGCCGCGCACCGTCTCGACGGGCACGTCGAGGTCGGTCAGGTGGTCCACGTACCGCCGCACGGTGCGGGCGTCGACGCCGAGCCGGCCGGCCAGCTCGGCGGCCGTCCGGACGCCGCCCGACTGCAGCAGCTCCAGGAGGGCGAGCACGCGGCCGGCGGGGCGGGACATGCCCGGAGCCTAGCGCGGGCTCCCGCGAGCCCGGGCTCCCGGGAGCCCTCGGGAACCCTGTGGAATCCCACCGCCGATACCGGACCGTTTCTGTCCCGTATCGCTTCTAGCGTGCGAGGTGCCAGCGATTCCACCGTCCCAGGGAGACCACCATGGACCTCGCATCGATCCGGATCATCACCGGCGACATCTCGCGTCTCGTCGAGTTCTACGAGAAGGCCACCGGGGTGCCGGCGGCTTGGTCCACCGAGGACTTCGCCGAGATCAGGACTTCCGGCGCCACACTCGCCATCGGCAGTACCCGCACCGTGCCGCTGTTCGCGCCGGGCTCCGCCCGCCCCGCCGAGAACCACAGTGTGATCATCGAGTTCCTCGTCGAGGACGTGGACCGCGTGTACGGGAACCTCACCGGCTTCGTCACCGACTTCGTCACCGAGCCCACCACGATGCCCTGGGGCAACCGGTCGCTGCTGTTCCGCGACCCCGACGGCACCCTCGTCAACTTCTTCACCCCGGTCACCCCGGCGGCCGTGGCGAAGGCCGCCCGCTGACGGCCCGGGCTGCCGGACACCGCGCGACCCCTCGCACGCGGGAGCCCCGGGACCCGTGGGTCCCGGGGCTCGTCCCGCCCGTTTCGCTCCGCCCGTCACGCCCGGGGGCGGTCCTCGCCGTCTCCGGGTACCCCGTCCGCCTCGGGGGGCGCGTCCTCGGCCGCAGGGGCGGTGCTCCCGCCGGCCGGACCCGCGGGCCCCGCCTCCGCGTGGCCCGTGCCCGTACCGCCCGTGCCGCCCGGCCCGTCACCGCCCGGGTACGACTCGTCGTACCGGTCCTCGGGCGGGGTGCCGGGGGCGGGGGTGGGGGCCACGTGGAGTGCGGAAGCGCCGTGCGGGTGCGGGTCGTGCCGTTGGGCCTCCTGGCGGCTGTACGACCTCAGGTAGCCGACCACCGTGTTCGTGACGGCGACCAGCGGAACGGCGACGACCGCACCGCCGATGCCCGCGACCATCCCGCCGGCGGCGACGGAGAGCACCACCGCGAGCGGGTGGACCCGTACCGCCCGGCCGAGGATGAACGGCTGGAGGATGTGCCCCTCGATCTGCTGCACCGCCAGCACCACGATCAGCACCATGAGGGCGGTGAACACGCCCTCGGTGACGAGCGCGACGACCACCGCCAGCGCCCCGGAGACCACGGCGCCGACCAGCGGGATGAAGGCGAAGAGGAAGATGAACACGGCGAGCGGCACCGCCATCGGCACGTCGAGGAAGTAGATCCCGAGCCCGATGAAGATGGCGTCGATGAGCGCGACGATCACGGTGCCCCGCACGTAGGCGGTGAGGGTGCGCCAGGCGCGCGGCCCGGCACCGGCGACACCCGGGCGGGCCTGGGCAGGGACCAGCTTGAGGGTCCACTCCCAGATCCGCTTGCCGTCGTAGAGCAGGAAGAGCGTCGAGAACATCGCGAGCAGCATCCCGGTGAGGAACTCGACCATCACCGTGACGCCCTGGAGGCCCGCGGAGGTGATCTCCTCGGTGTTGGTGCCGATCGTGTCGCTGAGGTTCTTGGCGATGTCGTTGATCTGCGACTCGGTGACGTGGAAGGGGCTGTCGAGCAGCCAGCGCTTCAACTCGTCGATGCCGTCGCGGACCTTGTCGGACAGCGTGTCGAGGTTGTCCATCACCTGCCAGACGACGAACCAGCCGACCAGCCCCATGATCACGAAGCCCAGTACGGCGGTGACGGCGGTCGCCAGGCCGCGCGGCAGCCCGTACCGCCGCAGGCGCACCACGGTCGGCTGGAGCAGTGCCGTGACGAGCAGGGCGGCGACGAAGGCGAGCACGACGAGCTGGACGGCGCTGATGACCCGCATCAGCACCCAGAGAGTGCCCGCGAGCACGAGCAGCCGCCAGCCGGCCTCGGCGGCGACCCGCATGCCCCAGGGGATGGCGGCCACCGGATGGGCCCGGGCGGCGACGTCGGGGGCGTAGGCGGGCGGCGCGGGCACCTGGGCGGTCGCGTCGGGGGCGCTCTGCGCAGCCGACGCGGCGGCGTGGTGGTGCCGGTGGTGCGCGTGGGCGTGCCCGGACCCGGCCTCCTCGGCCTCGGCTCGTTGCCGCCGCTCGTCCAGGCGGTCGGCCAGGTCCGTCAGTTCGGACCCGATACGTCCGAGCCAACCGGGCAGTTTCGACATACGTGGGCCCTCTCCCCCGTGGGTGTGCACCGACCGTCTACCCCCGAACGGCCGGAATGCGACCGTACATGGGCAACGTGTCGCACCACGCACGATGCCCCGCACCGTAGGACGGTGCGGGGCATCGGGAGGTTGAGCGGTGGGCCTAGTACCAGCTGTTGGCCTGCCAGAACGACCAGGCGCCGCAGGGGCTGCCGTAGCTGGCGTTCATGTAGCTGAGGCCCCACTTGATCTGGGTGGCCGGGTTGGTCTGCCAGTCGGCGCCCGCGGAGGACATCTTGGAGCCGGGAAGTGCCTGGACCAGACCGTACGCGCCGGACGAGGCGTTGACCGCGCGGTAGTTCCACGTCGACTCGTGGTTCACGATGTTGCTGAAGCACTGGAACTGGTCGGCGGGGATCATCTGCCGCGCCATCGCCTGGACCTCGGCGACGGAGTACGAGCCCTGGGCGGCGAACGAGGTGGCGTCGCGGACGGCCGAGCGGCTGGCGCGCTCCTCGGCGTCCTTGGCCTCCTGGGCCTCCTTGGCTTCCTTCTCGCGCTCCGCCTGGTCCTCGGCCGCCTGCTTCTTGCTCTTGGCGTCCTTGGCGGCCTGGAGCCGGGCGGACTCCTCGGCGGACTTCTTCGCGGCGGCGTCGGCGGCGGATGCCTGCGCATCGGCCTGCTGCGTCAGCGAAGCGGTCTGGACCTGGGCCTGGTGGCCCACGGGGATGTCTGCGAGCAGCGTGGTGTCGGCTGCGGTGGCCTCGAAGTTGTTGTCGTCGGCAGCGGGAGTGCTGCCCGAAGCAACGCCTACGACGGCGCCAACGGTGGTGACCGCGGTGGCTGATGCCACTGCGAACCCCCGGACCGAGATCCGGCTCACACGGTGTCCTTCCAGCATCGCCCGCTTAGGTGACCTCGCGGGCGCGATCGTGCCCTCTGACACTGGCCTCCCTACTGCTTGGGTCACGGGAGGCACGGGCCCGGTGGGCGACTTCCTCGCGGAAGTGCCGCGTTGTGCTCGCGGGCGGCATACGGAGATCGGTTGTTGAGTTGTGTGGTGCTGAGCGCCTCGGAAGGTGCCCGGTTTCCGTATGCGGGGCCTGACGGAAGCAAGACTCTGCCGGACAAGGACGCCGGGAAGCAATTCCCTGTTGCGTGGGAAAGCTCACACGCCGTTTACGCCACCCGTTTGACGGAAATGACGGCGCGACATGAAGACGCCCGGCTAAGCTCCTTCGCTCGCCGGGCGCCCCCCATGGACATGCGGGACAGATCGTCGAATCTGTCCTTGTTCTATCCCTCTTCGAGCATTTCGGTCACCAGTGCGGCGATTTGTGAACGCTCGGAGCGGGTGAGCGTCACATGGGCGAAGAGCGGATGCCCCTTCAGCTTCTCCACCACGGCGACCACTCCGTCGTACCGGCCGACTCTGAGGTTGTCCCGCTGGGCCACGTCGTGGGTGAGCACCACACGGGAATTCGCCCCGATACGGGACAGAACGGTCAGCAGGACGTTGCGTTCGAGAGACTGCGCCTCGTCGACGATCACGAACGCGTCGTGCAGCGAGCGGCCCCGGATGTGGGTGAGCGGCAGGACCTCCAGCATCCCGCGCCCCAGCACCTCCTCGATCACCTCGCGCCCGGCCACCGCCGACAGCGTGTCGAAGACGGCCTGCGCCCAGGGGCTCATCTTCTCGGCCTCGCTGCCCGGGAGATAGCCCAGCTCCTGCCCGCCGACCGCGTACAGCGGCCGGAAGACCATCACCTTCTGGTGCTGGCGGCGCTCCAGGACGGCTTCGAGGCCGGCGCAGAGTGCCAGCGCCGACTTGCCCGTACCGGCCCGGCCGCCGAGCGACACGATGCCGACCTCCGGGTCGAGCAGCAGGTCGAGCGCGATCCGCTGCTCGGCGCTGCGGCCGTGGATGCCGAACGCCTCCCGGTCCCCGCGCACCAGGCGGACGTTGCCCTGCGCCGTGACCCGGCCGAGCGCCTTGCCCCGCTCGGACTGGAGGACGAGCCCGGTGTGCACCGGGAGTTCGGCCGCCTCGGGCACGTACAGCGTCTCCTCGGAGAACAGCAGGTCCACCTGCTCGCCGGAGAGCGGCAGTTCGGCCATCCCGGTGTGGCCCGAGTCGGTGATGGCGAGTTCGGCGCGGTACTCCTCGGCGAGCAGCCCGACCGAGGACGCCTTGATGCGCAGCGGAAGGTCCTTGGAGACGACGGTGACGTCGTACCCCTCGGCCTGGAGGTTGCGCGCCACCGCGAGAATCCGTGAGTCGTTGTCCCCCAGCCGGTAGCCGGCGGGCAGCACGCCGGGGTCGGAGTGGTTGAGTTCGACACGGAGCGTGCCGCCCAGGTCCCCGAGGGGGATCGGGGCGTCGAGCCTGCCGTACCGGACCCGGAAATCGTCGAGCAGGCGCAGGGCCTGCCGGGCGAAGTAGCCGAGCTCCGGGTGGTGCCTTTTGGCCTCCAGCTCCGTGACGACGACGATCGGCAGCACGACTTCGTGCTCGTCGAAGCGCGTCATGGCGTTGGGGTCGGCCAGCAGGACGCTGGTGTCGAGAACATAGGTGCGCCTGTCGGGCATGCGGCGCTTTGAGCTGGTCACCACGGAAGGACGTACCCCCTCGGACGAGGTCGGGGAGTGCGACGGACGTCGCGGAACTTCCCGGAGGAAGAGGACGGACCGGGTTCGGACCCGAATGCGCGGGCCGAACGCCGGCCCTCCGCGTCGGACGTACGGTGCGTACGGTCCTTCGTGTGCAAAGGGCCTCCCGGGTGGACGGTCCGGTGGGCCGCCCACATGATGCGACGTCCGCCTGGTTGGTGACCGGACGTCGACCTGTCAGGGGTATTCCCTCGAACGCCCGAAGCCATGCCACGGGTTGTGCCACCGTCCGGAGGCGCCCAGGTGGACACGTGGCAACCGCCGGCCGACGGGCGCCACCACGCCGCGAGGGTGCCCCCGGCCTGCGGGGACGCCCTCGTGATGGTGGTGCGTACGTATATAAGGAGTAGGCGCGAACCCGGGGGCTCGGCTCAGGCGCCGTAGCGGCGGTGGCGGGCCGCGTAGTCGCGGAGCGCGCGGAGGAAGTCGACCTTGCGGAAGGCCGGCCAGAAGACCTCGCAGAAGTAGTACTCGGAGTGAGCGCTCTGCCACAGCATGAATCCGGAGAGGCGCTGCTCGCCGCTCGTACGGATCACCAGGTCGGGGTCGGGCTGACCGCGGGTGTAGAGGTGTTCGGAGATGAGGTCGGTGGAGACGACCTCCGCCAGCTCCTCGAAGGTGGTGCCCTTGTCGGCGTGGTCCAGGAGCAGCGACCGTACGGCGTCGGCGATCTCCTGGCGGCCGCCGTAGCCGACGGCGACGTTCACGATTATCCCGTCGATGTCGGCGGTGGCCTGCTCCGCCTCCTTGAGGACGAGCTGGGTCTGGGCGGGGAGCAGGTCCATGGTGCCCACGTGGTGGACCCGCCAGCGGCCGTCCGAGGCCAGGTTGCTCACGGTGTTCTCGATGATGCCGAGAAGGGGCTTCAGCTCGGCCTCGGGGCGGTCGAAGTTGTCCGTCGACAGCAGCCAGAGGGTGACGACCTCGACATCGGTCTCGTTGCACCAGCCGAGCAGCTCGGAGATCTTGTCCGCGCCGGCCTGGTGCCCCTGCACCGCCGAACCGCCGGACGCCTTCGCCCAGCGGCGGTTGCCGTCGAGGATGACCCCGATGTGCTTCGGCACCTGTGAGTGGTCCAGCCGGCCTTCCACCCGGCGTGCGTAGAGCCCGTACACCAGGTCGCGCAAGTTCACTGAGTTCACCCTCTCGGTTCCGTACGGGTCATCGGCCCGCCTGCCCCTTCACGGGGGTACGGGGACCTCCCCGTGGGGGTTCGCCGCCATGTCCGCACGGCCCCGCGCGGACGAGTGCCGCGCCGCGCGCCGGCATTCCCCGAAGCCGTCACATTACTGCGGGAAGGCGGCACGGGCCCAACCCGGTCTGTCACAACTCCGCGAAAAACAGAGAAATGTGAGCACTCGCCCGCCTCTCGTACCACCGTGTCGCGCGGTGACTCCGGGGAGTACCGGGGAGGCTGCGGGGCCTGCGGGATCAGCGGAGGGGCCTGTGGAATCAGCCCTGTGGGATCAGGGGAGGGGCCTGCGGGATCAGCGGAGGGGGCCGCGACGTGGGGCCAAAAAAATCCGGGCCGGTCCGTGGGGGGGGATACGGACCGGCCCGAGGGGGGGAACTCCACCCTAACCCTTCGTGAGCGTTTCCGCGTGCCGCGCCACTCCACAACTACTCTCCGGATTCACCGGACTCCGTTCCGGGCAGGGAATCCGGCATTCCGGACCTCGCCGACGCCTCTGCCCGGGGCCGGGGGCCGCGTCCGGTGCGGGCCGGGGGCCCGTGTCTGATCCGGGCCGGGGCCGCGTCCGGTGCGGGCCGGAGGCCCGTGTCTGATCCGGGCCGGGGCCGCGTCCGGTGCGGGCCGGAGGCCCGTGTCTGATCCGGGCCGGAGTCAGGCCGGGTGGAAGCGGATGACGAGCGCGTCTCCGGCGGCGACCACGAAGTCGCCGTTCTCGCAGTGGATGACGGCCTCGTGCACCTCGTCGTTCTCGTCCCTGCTCTCCCGCGCTCCGGTGACCGTCCAGCCTCCCCCGTACGGCGCGGGCGGCACGCTGTTCAGCGGGCCGTGCAGCCACAACCCCGCGGGCACGCACCATTCGGGCAGCCGCGGCCAGGTGCCGGCGGTCACCCGGAGCGTCCAGTCGGTGGCGCAGGTCATCAGGACGGACCGGTCGTCCGCGAGGACGAACTCGACCGCTTCGGCGCCGCCGGCCCGGCCGTCCGGGCGGTAGAAGACACCGTGGACGCCGATGATCCGGGCGCCCCGGAGCCAGTCGGACCTCCCCGAGCGGTGCCGGCCGGCCGTCCCCCCGGACTGCTCGCTCCCCACGACACGCTTCCTCTCTCCGTACAACTCGTCCAGGATCGCACTCTGCGGTACAAGACGGCACAAGGGGAGGGAGGTTAATGATTTCCTCACCGAAAGCCGTTCCGCGGGGCGTCCGTCGGCCTGTGCGCCTCGATCAGGAAGCGCGTGGTCCGGGCGGTGAACGGGCCCTCGAACTCGATCCGCCGGTGCAGCGACTCCAGTTGCGGCCGGTAGGCGTCGACGGTGAAGCCCGGCACCATCCAGATGACCTTGCGGAGGAAGTAGACGACGGCCCCGATGTCGAAGAACGCGGTGTCCAGCGACTCCGCCCGGAGGTCGGTCACCACGAGCCCCGCCGCCTCGGCCTCGGCGCGGGCCCGCTCGGGGTCGCGGGCGGCGTACGCCGAGGGCGGCAGCGGGCCGAGGAAATGCTCGACGAGCCCGAAGACGCTCGCCGGCCCGACCTGCTGGGAGAAGTACGTGCCCCCGGGGGCCAGGACCCGGGCGATCTCCTGCCACCAGGTGGTGACCGGGTGCCTGCTGGTCACCAGGTCGAAAGCGGCGTCCCCGAACGGCAGCGGCGGCTCGTCGGAGTCCACGACCACGACCGCCCCGCGCGGGTGGAGCAGGCCGGTGGCGCGGGCCACGTTCGGCGGCCAGGACTCGGTGGCCACCATGAGCGGCGGGAGGACGGGGGCCGAGGCCAGTACCTCGCCGCCGCCGGTCTGGATGTCGAGCGCGGCGGTGGCCCGGCCCAGTCGGTCGGCCATGGCGCGGGCGTATCCCCACGAGGGCCGCTGCTCGGTCGCCCGGCCGTCCAGCCAGGAGAAGTCCCAGCCGTCCACCGGCGCCGCCTCCGCCTCGGCCACCAGCGTGGCGAAGCGGTCGGCGGACGCCCCGGTGAGAGGCGGGGAGGCGGCGGGGTTCTCGGGCTGCTTCGGCATGTCCGCAGGGTCGCAGGGCGGGCCCGCGACCGCGAACGGTTTTGGGGGCCCGTGTCCTGGGGTTCGGCCGTGGGTCACGGGACCTCGGCCGTGGGTCACGAGACCTCGGCCGTGGGTCACGAGACCTCGGCCGTGGGTCACGAGACCTCGGCCGTGGGTCACGAGACCTCGGCCGTCGGTTTCAGGACCTCGGCTGTCGGTTTCGGGGGTCGGCGGTACCGTCGCGCCGGCCTGCCCGTGGCCGGGCGTCACAGGGCGCCCAGGAGGACGCCGGTCAGCGCGCCCGCGATCATGAAGGGGCCGAACGGGATGCCCGTACGACGGTTCGCGCGCCGCAGTACCAGCAGCCCCAGGCCGTACGCGGCGCCGAAGAGGAACCCGGCGAACCCGCCCGCTACCAGCACGGGCCAGCCGTACCAGCCGAGCACCACGCCGAGGGAGAGGGCGAGCTTCACGTCGCCGAAGCCCATCCCGTTCGGGTTGATCAGGTAGAGGACCAGGTAGAAGCAGCCCAGTGCGGCCCCGCCGAGCAGCGCCCCGGTCCAGGAGCCGACGCGCTCCGGCAGCAGGGCCGCCACGCCCAGGAGGACGACGGCGGCTCCGGCCAGCGGCAGGGTCAACTGGTCGGGGAGGCGGTGGACCCGGTGGTCGACGGCGGCGAGGAGTACGGCGACGGGGGCGAGCAGCAGCCAGACGGCGAGCTCGGGACGCGTCCCCGTGGCGGCGGCCAGCAGGGCACAGGCCAGTGCGGCCACCACGGGGAGGAGTACCTGGGGCGCGTACGGAGTGGCGGTGGGGGCGCCCGTCGTTCCTGTGGTGTCTGCCGCGGCCGGAGTGCTTGCTGTGCCTGTCGTGGCCGGAGTGCCCGCGGTGGCCGGGGTGGCCGCAGTGGCTGGGGTGCTCGCTGTGCCTGTCGTGGCCGGAGTGCCCGTGGTGGCTGGGGTGCTGGCTGCGCCTGTCGTGGCCGGAGTGCCCGGGGTGGCCGGGGTGCTGGCTGCGCCTGTCGTGGCCGGAGTGTCCGTGGTGGCCGTCGCGCCCGTTGCGCAGGCCTGGCAGCGGGCGGGGCCCAGCCAGCCGCGGCCAGGGCCGGTCCTGGCGAACGGGTGCCCGGCGGGGCAGGCGTCCCGCCACTCCTCCTCCGGCTCCACCGAGAACCGGTACGCGGCACGCGGGATCAGCAGCCCGGTGGCTGCGCCCCAGACGGCGGCGAGGGTCACGACAGCGATCCGGATGGCGTCCACGGCCCGACCCTAATCGCACTCCCCCGCACGGGTCTTGGGCCCGAGGGCCCACCGGCCGGTCCGCTCGGACTTTGCCCGACAGGGCACGCACCCTTCCGGTGGACGCTACGGTCGGTGCCCATGGGCAGATGGCGTGATGGCGACGGAACACTGACCGTGGGTACGGGCGGCGAGGCGCGGGTGGTCCCGCTGCGGGTGGCGGCCTCGTACCGGGCACGCACCCGGGGGCTGCTCGGGCAGGACGGGATCGAGGGCGCGCTGCTGCTCACGCCCTGTTCGAGCGTCCACACCTTCCGCATGCGGTTCGCCATCGATGTGGCGTATCTGGACCGGAAGTTGAACGTCGTCGCCGTCCGCACGATGAAGCCGGGGCGGCTCGGCCTCCCCCGGCTGCGCGCCCGCCACGCGGTGGAGTCGGAGGCCGGGGCGATGGCGGGCTGGGGGCTGCGGCAGGGGGTCCGGGTGACGGTGGACGGGGCGGGGCCGGTCGGCGACTGAACTCCCCTACGGAGATGGCGTCTCGGGCTCTCGCGGGGCGTACCTCGGTTCCCCACGGGGCGTGCCTCGGTTCCCCACGGGGCGTGCCTCGGTTCCCCACGGGGCGTGCCTCGGGTCCTCAAGGGGCTTGCGGGAGCTTCCCCGCCTGCGCGGTGACGAGCGCGGGCGGTATTGCGGGGATCATGCCGTCCAGGTAGTTGGCCGCGCTGAAGACGACCACGGCGGCCGCGCTCCGTACGACGGTGAAGACCAGCGGGCTCGACTGCCCGCCCCTGCCGCACATCATCCGGAACGCCAACGCGTCCTCGCCCGCCCGCGGGGCGGGGAGCGCGGTGACCGTGGTGTATGCGGCAGGCCCGTCGCCACCCTGGGTACGGAAGCCCTCCGCGCAGTCGGCGACGGCCTGTCGCACCCGGTCCAGGAGCGACGCGGCCGCGTCCTCGCGGGCGTACGCGGCCAACAGCAGGGTCACCACGGTCTGATCGTCCCGACCGGCGCGGGACGTGTCGACAGCGGTACGGAATACCGTTGCTGCGGGCACTGGTTGGGGATCAAGGTTGAGCAGACCGGCCAACGGGGCGCAGGCGGGATCCTCGGACCGCTCGGTGCCGCGCACCTCCTCGTACCGCAGGGGCCTGATCTCGTATCCTTTCAACTCGTCACTGCGAACGACCATTTCGGCCGGAGCAGGGCCGGATGGTCCGTCGGGCGAGATGGCTGCGGGAGCGGGCGCGAGGGCCGCTGTTGCCGGGCTCGCGGTCCCGGGACGCGGACTCGCCCGACCGGCCGATCCGCCGCCCGGCGCACAGGCCCCCACCACGAGGCAGAGCGCGACGGCGGAGAGCCCACCCGCCCTGCTTCCGGGCCGACTTCGCATTCCCCCACCGTCCGTCCTCTGCTCGGCACACCCGCGCCGGGGCACCCGCCCTGTCCGTCCGGGCCGCCCTGTCCGTCCGGGCCGCCCTGTCCGTCCAGCCCGTCGGCCCGGTCGGCTTCCGGCCGGTCCGCCCTCGTGCGTCCCGTCCACCACGCCTCCACCCTGCACCTCCCGCGTTTCGCTTGCGTGTCACGGGGAGCCGTACGCCGCGTGCCGGGCGCAGGGCCGCGCAACGCCAGGCGGACGCGGGTTCAGGCGGAGCGCCGAAGGCCGCCCCGCCTCCGGTCCACCGGGCCGGGTGGGTGGGCCGCCCGCCCCGGCGCGTGGGAGGTGCACCCGGTGACGGCAAGGGTCAGCCGGTAGCGCCCCTCCTCCGCCGCCTTCGCCCGTAACGACACCAGCGACGACGGCAACTCCGCCGCACGCAAGGACATGATCAGCGACACGTCGCGGTTCTGCGCGCCGTCCTCCTCGGCCGGGAGCCGCTTCGCCCCATGAAAGTACAGCTCCCGTGCGAAGTCCCGTGCGAAGAGGGACGGTTCCACCGCCCCTCCCGGTCCGCCGCGGTCCTCGGGGCTGGCTGCGAGGACCAGCGCGGAGTACAGCGCGCGGGCGCCGGTCCTCGCCAGCACGTCGAGACCGGCGACGGCTCCGGGGCCGTGCAGCTCGGGCAGCGCGTGCAGGCGTCGGAGCAGCCCGGGAACGGCGGCGGGCCGCGGGTGGGGACTCCAGAGCAGGTCCACGGCGGCCCGGCACGCGGCCAGGTCGTCGGCGCGTCCGGCGAGGTCCAGGGATCGCAGCAGCACCACGGAGGTGCGTTCCGCGCAGCCGGCGGCGAAGGCCCTGGCCTGCGGGAGGCTCCCCAGGAAGATCAGACTGCGCACACTTTCCAGTACTTTCACGGCAGGTTCCCGTCGGCGTGCGGCCCGGCACAGTGGGGGGAGCGCCGGATCGCTGTCTCGTGATCTACGAGTCCGACGCTAACTCCGTTGCGGGGCGGGGTCTTGGGCCCCTGGGCTCAGCGGGGGCCCATTGATCCACGCGACGGGAGGGCCCTCCCGGGGAGCGCCCACGAGCGGGCGGCCCGCCGCGCGTCCGTCCGCACACCCTCAACCCCCTTTGCGCGCACGCGACATGGGACCCGGGTTGGGGCTGGGGACCCGTGCCCGGAGCCGGTACACCGCCTACCCTCGCGGAGAAGCCATGGGCGTGCGCCGGGAAGAGGTGGACCGTGAGCGGTGACGGCTGGGGCGGAGAACGGGTCAGAACCGGTGCCGGGTCACGCAGCGGCCGGCTCCTTCCCATGATCCGCAGCTGGGTGGCGGGTGCGTTCGTCCAGCTGGGTGGCGGCTTCATGGTCGGCCGGGCGCTGGACGTGACGCTCGGCACCCCGGAACGCCTGGACAGCTTCGGCTGGCGCCTGGGGCTGCTGCACCTGCCCGGCCTCGCCGTCACCGCGTGCGCCGTACTGGCGGCGGCCCGGCTTCTCCCTGACAGCCATCGCGCGTCCCGCGTGCTGTACCCGCTCGGCTGCCTGGCCGTTCCGCTGACCGTGCTCGCCCACGGCTACGCCGTCTCCTGGGACCTGGCGGACATCGAGGGGGTCCTGATGCCCGCCGCCTCGCTCGTCACCGGTGCGGCCGTGGGAATCGCGGTGGACCGGCTACTGGAGGAGCGCGCCACGGTTGCCGTACCGCCGCCCTCGTACCCGTACGGCCGGCGGCACGACGGTGGCGGCAGGACGGGCGGCCACGACTGGCGGGCGCGGGGCGACCGGTAGGGACGGACCGCGACCGCCTCGGCGTCCCGGCCACCTCGACCGCGTCGCTGCCTCGGCGTCCCGGCCACCTCGACCGCGTCGCTGCCTCGCTGGCCTCGCTGGCCCGCTGCCTCGCTGCCTCGCTGCCTCTCTGCCTGCGCACCGAATGGGTGGGCCCGGGTCACGAGGTGCTCGCGACCCGGGCCCGGCGGTTCACCCGATCAGCGCTTCAGCTGATCAGCGCTTCAGCTGATCAGCGCTTCAGCCGATCAGCGCTTCAGCTGATCAGCGCTTCAGGAAGTGGCGCCGCGCGGGAAGGAGACCTCCACGCGCCGGTTCTTCTTCCGGCCTTCCTCGGTGCTGTTGTCCGCGATCGGGTACTGCTCGCCGTACCCACGGATCTCGAAGGTGACTTCGGCGCCCAGCTGCTTGGAGAGCACCGCGTGCACGGCCTCCGCGCGCTGCTTGGAGAGCACGTCACCGTGGGCCGAGGAGCCGAGGTTGTCGGTGAAGCCGAAGACCCGGATCTGGGTGGCGTTCTGGTTCTTGATCTCGGCTGCGATGGCCGCGATCCGGGAGTTCGCCTGCGGGCTGAGCTTCGCGCTGTCCTTGCCGAAGAGCACCTCGGCCTGGAGTGCGAACTTGATGGACTGGTTCGAGTCCTCTCGCCGCTCCTCGCCCCCCATGTCCTCGACGACCTGGACGATGTCGAGAACCTTGCCCGGCGCGAGCGTGCCGCCCTCGGGCATCCGGAGGTCGGGGTCCTTGGCGTCGAGGGGAACGGGGGCCTCGGAGGTGGCCTCGGTGCCGGGCGGGACGGAGGGCCCGTCGTCGGCCAGGGCAGGCGTACCGCCGAACAGGGTCACGCCGGCGATCAGCATCACCGAGGCGACGGGGACGGCCAGGTGCCGGCGCCGTGCTGAGGTCGAGCGAATGTCAGCCATCGCCGCCCTCACCCGGTGATCTTGAGGGAGGCGGTGGCGAACGTCGGCAGGGTGAAGTCGACCTCGGTGGTGGTGCTCGGCGGAGCAGGAAACTGCATGAAGACGGAGGTGCTGTCTCCCGGTTGGAGCCCGGTGATCTTGGTGGTGCAGAGGCATCGGGCATCCGTGTCGCGCAGGACGTAGTACCGCTTCTTGCCTACCTTGTCCACCAGAGTCGCCCCTGCCACGGAGTTGAAGTTGGCACCGACGATGCCCTCTTCGCCTCCCACCCAGGAGGAGGGATTGACCGCGGTGTCGCCGTTGTTCTTGATGACGCCCTGCACGGTCACGAATCCACCGGGGTCCCGGAGAACCTGGTTGATCGTCATCACTACGCCGTTCTGACCCTGAACTTCCGCGAGCTTGACATCCGGATCCACACTCTCGCCGGCAGCGGTGTCGGGCTGCTGCTGTCCCTTGTCCTCCGACGGGGAGGCGGAGGACGCCGAGGTCTGGGGCGCGCCCTCGTCGACGGACCCACCTCCGTCGTCCCCGCCGCAAGCGGAGATCGTGAGGAGAAGGGCCGCCACAGCCGAGGCGGCGGACACCGCCCTCAGGGATGCCATCGTGCGCCGAATGCTCATGGGTCGAATCCTCTACTCGTCGTTCGCTGTCATCTGTCGACCAAGTGCACGTCGAAGAGAATTTTGCTCACGCTGGACCACGGCGGGGGGCTGCTTGGCCGGATCTCGGCCATCCTTCCGCCGTCACAGGTGAAGAAGTAGATGTCCTGGACGCCGTCGTCGTTGAGGTCGACGGACTTCCAGTCGCATCGGAACTCGATGATGGCGGTCGCCTCCGCCTTGGCGTGTGTACGGTCGGAGCCGGGCAGCACCGACGAGTCCACGACGTCATGCCCCTCGACTTCGGTCGTGATCGTGTCACGCCTACCGCCCTCTCTCGGGAGGCAGCTCTTGAGATCCGCTTCATTGTCGGCAGCCAGGCCCTGCGCTGCGCCGCACGCGGTGTAGAAGGGGGACGCCCTGAGGAACACATCTATCGAGTTGGCCCACAGTGCCGCGATGAACGGCGCCTCGAACTGCTCACGGGCTGACTGGGCCGCCGCCAGCGCGGAAGCGTCGGCAGCTCCTTGCGCACCGTTCCGCAGCGCCGACGCCTTCCCGACCGCGAAGAAAGCCAACGCAAGGAAGAGCAGGCCCGCCACCATCATGACGTAGATGGGGAAGGCCTGCCCTCGCTCGCTCCGGGACCGGACGGACGTCATCCCGAGACGATGTTCTGGACCAACTGGCTGATGCGCTTGGAGATCTCCCCGCCGATACCCGTGCCGAGAATCGCGCCGATGATCGCCACGACCACCAGAATGATGCCCAGGTACTCGAACGCGGTCTGCCCCCGGTCCCTGGCCGCGTAACGCTTCTGGATCACCGAAACTGCCGTGTTGGCCCAACCGTTGACGCGGATGGCACTCTTCAGAGAGATGTTCGACATGGGGGTCCCCTCCTGGTCCGGTCAGCCACTTGCCGGCCGACTCGCACATAGCTCCTGCATCGTGTTCGTTACCGGCTTTCTCCCGGCCGATACCGTCCCCGACACGAGAAACGTACGGCGCGCGGGCCTCCCAACCGGAGGGTCTCAGGACCCATTTTCGGGCCCAAATCTCACTGACCGAGCGGGTATTGCTTTCGCGGCGCACCCAGGATGGGCAGACCGTCCACCGGCTCAGCTGTCGGCGCCCCATGACTACCGGCCTCCCTGCGGGCCCAGGCCCGTGGGAGGTGCTGTGCCGAGCCATCTCGCGATGGCCTCGCTGCGGCTACGACTGTGCAGCTTGGTGAAGATGCGGTTGATGTGGTTCTTGACCGTCTTCTCACTGATGAAGCAGGTAGCAGCGATTTGCTGGTTGCTCATTCCGGAAGCAATCAATTCCATGATCTCCACCTCCCGCGAACTCAGCCCATGGTCAAGGTGATTGCCATTCAAGGGTGCTCTACCCGTCACTGATGACTGTCCCACAAGAGGTTGCACCTGCGAAAGTCCTTCCGTCTTTCGACGTGGACGCGTCTCAGTGGGAAAACCCGGAGCCTCCGCGAGGGGCCCGGCCGCACCGTACCCCTCCGGTACCGGTCTCGACGTGATCGCCATGCCCAGACCATCGGGCAAAGGAGTCGGGCCCGTGAGGACGTCCCGCCGCATATGAGCGAGCAGGGCATTGGCCGCCGTGCTCGAGAAGTGGGCGCGGCCGTCTCTCGTGTCTCGCACCGCCTGCACCAGCTGGTCGGCGCTGAACTCGCCGTGCACCAGATAGCCGCTTGCACCCAGCCGGAGGGCTTCCCTGACGATCGCGCTTTCACGGCTGTACGTCAGCATCAGTACCGGTGCGATCGGCACCAGGTGGGGCAGGGCGGAAATGCCGTCCACCCCTGGCATCCGAACGTCCAGAAGGACGACGTCGGGGCGGTGGGAAAGTGCCGCCTCGTAGGCCTCCCTGCCATTCGCGGCCTCCGCCACGACCTCGATGTCATGACGCCCGGTAAGCAGAGCACCAAGACCGGCCCTGACCACAGGATTGTCGTCGGCCACCACCACTCTCATCGGAGTCGGCCGACCGGCGGCCGGGGGAAACGGCGACGGCGGAAGAAGGCCCCCCGGGTCCGCGCTCGGTGGGGGAACAGGATTCCCGCGTCCTGGCTGTTCAGCTGTGTACTGGGGGCTGCTCTGCTGGTGAGTGTCGCGTCGCCCCTGCGGGCGGGGGCTGTCGTCCGGCACGCCGCGAGCTCCTCTCAAATCGCATCGGATGCATGGGTGGGGGACGGGGAGGTTTCCGGCACGCGAGGTTCCATCCGATCCCACCCCGTTGTCACTGTGCCCAGAGCGGCGAGCGGCAGCTCGAGACGGACCTCTGTGCCTCGCGCGGCCTTCCCCTGGCCGATCCGGATCCGCGCGCCGATGGACGCTGCCCGTTCGACCATGCCGACGAGGCCGAAATGGCCGGCGCCGCGCAGCGTTTCCAGTGATGTTCCGGTCGGCAGGCCACGCCCGTCGTCATAGACGCTGATACGCAGGACATCGCCCTCCACTCCGGCGAGGACGACAAGATAGCTAGGGTTGGCGTGCCGGTGGGCGTTCTCCATCGCCTCTGCAGCCACCGTGAGCAGTTCCCTTGCCACCACGTGGGGAACCGCTGGCACTGGAGCGTCGCACAGCAGTCGGAAGGACGCGAGCACGGCGTGCCGTTGAGCAAAGTCCTCCGTGCGTAAGCGGAGTTCACTGAGCACATCGACCCCTCCGTCCAGACCCGACTCGCGACGCAGGTCGGTGAGGAGTTCGCGGGACTCCGTGGCCGCGCGGCGTGCGGCGCGGGCGACAAGTCCGGCCTGACTGCGGATGGTGGGCGGATCCATGTGGTCGACGGAACCGGCGAGTCCCTCTGCTGCCAGAGCGAGGCCGTGCAGTGTCTTGGCCACTGAGTCGTGCATCTCCCTGGCAAGCCGGGTGCGCTCGCCTTCCACCGCTTCGTTCACGGCAAGACGCGCTCTCGTTTCGGTGAGTGCTTGACTGGCCGCACCAAATCGAAGAAGAAGGTTACGCAGGGTGACTCCCACGGCGCCTGCGATTACGCAAAACCCTGGGAGCAGCAACACTCCGGTGGCGTCGCCGCTCCGGAGGCCGGGCACGGTGTTGTACACCCCGAGGACGATCACGATCTGAAGCGCCGCGAAGACGGCGGAACCCCTCCAGCCGTAGACAAGACCGGCCAGCAGCGGAGTGCACACCGTGACGTAGGCGAGCGTTGAATCAGGGGTGGCAGTGATGAGCAGCAGCGCACCCAGGCTGACGTCCACTGCGAGGACCCAGCGGTGCCTCAGAAGTTGGGGCCCAAAACGTTCCCAGTCACGGAACAGGGCGTACGAGCCCATGAAGGTGACCAGGATCGCTCCGCCCACGAGCCAGCCGGCGGCACCCGAAGCCGCTCCGCCGATGGCAAAGGGGGTGGCGACGGCGATCATCGCGAGCCGAAAGCCGAATACCTGGCGGCACATGGCCTGCAGGGCGTTGACTTGGATGGCCAACGCGGGTTCGGCCGACAGAGACTCGCCCGCTGAGCGAGCCCCATCCGGACGGCCGCCCACTGTCCGGCTCAGCCTAAGCGTCACAGCATCACCTCCTACCCACGTGCGCACCCTGCTCTCCTCTCATTTCCCCGAGACGAAGCCGAGGTCGAGGTTGGCCCCGTACACGAAACCCACCGTGAGCAGAACGAGCGTCCCCGGAAGAAGGAAGGTCGTGACGGCGAAGGTCGCCTTGGGGACGGCACGGGCAGCCTTCCGGCGTGCGTTCTGAGCGTCGGTTCGCCTCATGTCGTTGGCAATCTGAATGAGGGTGTCGACGATCGGAGCGCCGAGTTCCTCCCCCTGTTGGAGTGCGGTGACGAACATGGCGACCTGCTCCGAGTCATTGCGTTTGCGCAGTTCGTCGAAGGCCTGTCGGCGACTGACACCCATGTCCATCTGCCGCAAAGTGATGCGGAGTTCGTCGGCCCACGGCCCTTCGTACTTCTCCGCGACCCGGCCCAGGGCCTGTCGGAAGCCGAGGCCGGCCGAGACGACCACCGCCAGGACGTCGAGGAAGTCCGGGAGCGTACGTTCGATGTGTTCCCGGCGGGCCCGGACCGCCGACCAGATGCCTGCCTCGACCCAAAACAGACCAAAGCCGACCATCAGCAGGGCTACGAAGACCTGCCCCCGCAGCAACATGGCGAAAGCCCCGAGCAGCCCCAGCACTCCGTAGACCGCGCGTCGGGCCGCGTATCGATCGAGAGTGAGTCCGCCGGGGTTGCCCGCCATGTCGATCTGGCGGCGCTTCTTGTTGACAGTCTTCTCGCCCATCATGCGAAGCACAGCCGGGGCCCAGCGCATGCCCAGTCGGTCGATGACGGAACCGACCGCGGTGGTGCGGGTGGCGCCGACCTCCAGGGCAACGGCAAGGTCGGTCGGCAGTTTGGCATCGGCCCGATACATCCGATAGCCGTACAGGACTCCATAGACGGCGAGCCCCATACCCAAGGCGAGCAGCAGATCCATGTCCGTTCCCCTCAGACGTCGATACGGGACATACGACGGATCACGACGAATCCGATCGTGTAGAGAGCAATGGAGACCACCACGGCTGCCTGGCCGAGAAAAGCTCCGGTCATTCGGTCGAGAGCGCCCGGCATGACCGCGTTCATGAGAAGCATCGCGCCGAGCCCGAAGACGGGTACGGCGTAGGCGGTTACCGTGACCTGGGAAAGCTGCGTCTTGACCTCACGCCTCGTCTCCTTGCGTTCTTCCAGCGTCTCTGTCAGGTTGCGCAGGGAACTGACGACCGTACCTCCGGCCCGGTTGGAGAGGACCAGGGTCGATATCAGGACGGCCAGCTCCCGAGAGGGCAGCCGGTCGGTCAGCTCGCTGAGCGCGTCGTCGAGGGACTCTCCGACTGCGAGACGGCGCGCGACCCGCGCCAGCTCCTCACCCGCCGGGTTCTCCAGTTCCTCCGCCGCCATGGCGAGCGAGGTGCGGAGGGCGAGGCCGGCCTGTGTCGCGTTGGCGAGTACCCGGGATAGCTCGGGGAGCTGATTGATGAAGCGTTCGATCCGTTTGTTGCGCTGCCAGTTGAGGAACGCGTTCGTTCCCCAGAGCCCGATCAGCGCGGCGACCGGCCCGAAGAAGGCGGCCAGCATCGTCGAGGCTACGGCCCACAGGATCGCCATCGCCGCCAGTGCGTAGACGAAGAACTCGCCCGGGGTGATCTCCAGGCCCGTCGCTCCCAGTTTCAATTCGAGCTTCCGGCCCAGCTTGGTCGTTCGCAACCGCCGGTCGAGCATCGAGAAGCGACGGCTGCTCTTTGCCCCGTGCCCCGCGTACGACAACCGCTCCACGAGCGCGTCGCGGTCCGCCTTGCCGCCGGTGTAGGCGTACAGGCCCCAGACGCCGAGTACGCCGCAGAGCAGCGTCACGCCGACCGTGATCAGAGGGAGATAGTTCATGGCGGGGGTACCTACATGGCCTCTCGGGTGGCGAGTTGGTCGGAGTGCATGGCGACGCCGAAGGCCTGCGGGATGGGCTGGCTGGCCATGTAGAGGCGGTCGGCGATGCGGCGGGGCAGGGGGAGGTACTGGAACTGGCCGTAGATCCTGCCGTCCGCGGCCATCGGTTGCGCGTTGAAGCGGGCGACGCTCACGATGCGGTACGGGTCGCGGCCATGGGAGTCCAGGGCGGCGATCTCGGTGATCTTGCGGGTGCCGTCGGCGTGCCGGGTCAGCTGGACGATGATGTCGACGGCGCTGTTGATCTGGTCGTGCAGTGCCTCGAACGGGATTTTGATCTCGGACATCGAGGCGAGGGTCTGGAGGCGCATCAGCGCGTCCTCGGCGTTGTTGGCGTGGACGGTGGCGAGCGAGCCGTCGTGGCCGGTGGACATCGCCTGGAGCATGTCGAGCGACTCGCCGCCTCGGACCTCACCGACCACGATGCGGTCGGGGCGCATACGCAGGGAGTTGCGGACCAGGTCACGGATGGTGATCTGGCCCTTGCCCTCCACGTTGGCGGGGCGGGACTCCAGCCGGATCACGTGGTTCTGCTGGAGCTGGAGCTCGGCGGAGTCCTCGATGGTGACGATGCGCTCGTCGTTCGGGATCAGCCCGGAGAGCGCGTTGAGCAGCGTGGTCTTCCCGGTGCCGGTGGCGCCGGAGACGATGATGTTGAGCTTGGCCTGGACGAACCCGGCGAGCAGCACCAGCATCTGTTCGTCGAGCGAGCCGAAGCCGATCATCTCGTGGAGGGTGAAGGAGCGGGGGAAGCGGCGGATGGTGAGGGTCGCGCCGGTGAGCGAGAGCGGCGGGATGATCACGTTGACGCGCTCGCCGCTGGGGAGCCGGGCGTCGACCATCGGGTTGGACTCGTCCACGCGGCGGTTGACGGTGGAGACGATGCGCTCGATGGTCTGCATCAGCTGTTCGTGCGATCCGAAGCGCATGGGCAGTTGCTCGACCTTGCCGCTGCGCTCGACGAAGACCTGGTCGGGGCCGTTGACCATGATTTCGGTGATGGACGCGTCCTCGAGCAGAGGCTCCAGGATGCCGAGGCCGAGGGCCTCGTCCACGACGCGTCGGATGAGCTGGGAGCGCTCCAGGGTCGAGAGGACCGGGCCCTCCCGGCTGATGATGTGGCCGAGTACGCGCTCCAGCCGGACCCGCCGGTCGGCGGCGGCCAGCGAGGACATCTCCGCGAGGTCGATCTCCTCCAGGAGCTTGGCGCGGTAGAGGGCGACCATGTGGCCGTCCTCGCGCGCCCCGCCGTTCTCCTCGGGAGCGGTGATGCGTGCCCGCAGGCTCATGTGCGTGACTCTCTCTCTGGCTGTCCGGTCGGTGCCGCGGGCGGGGGAAGGGATGCGGGGGCAAGAGGTACGGGGGAAGAGGTACGGAGTACGGGAGGGGCGTGGTCAGCCCCGGGGGAAGGTGGCGCTGCGGCGGGCCCAGGACCAGTCGACGCCGGGGACCACGCTCGGGACCTTGATCCGTACCGTGGCGGTGACCTCCCTGGCCCCGCCGGACACATCGATGTGGAACTCGTCGGAGTCGGTGAGCCAGTCGCTGATGGCGTCGCGGCCGTCCTGTGCGGCGTCCCCGCGGGGGTAGTCCTGGCTGGCGCTGCGGGCCGCGACCCGGGCTGCGGTGCCCGCCTGGTTGGCCGCGTACGCCGCAAGGCCCAGCTGGACCGCGAGCATCCCGACCAGCAGCAGCAGGGGGAGGAAGCCGAGGTACTCGATGGCGACCTGACCCCGGTCGCCCCGGGTCGGTCCGCAAGCGGCGGGGGCGGGTACGGGGGCAGGGGCGGCGGTGGTCGTCATCGCTCAGCCCTCCTGCGGCGAGGCCGCGTCGCCGTCGATGTGCACGTCCAGGTCGAAGAGGCCGGGCACCAGGACGGGGACCTTGAGGCGGACCTTCGTCCGGTAGAGGGAGGAGCCGCTGCGGCAGGTGACCACGGCGTTCTTCTCCCAGGCGTCCGGCAGGTCCTCGCGGGCCTTCTGCCGGCAGGCGGAGCTCGAACCGTACTCGGCTCCTGCCCCGGCCCGCGCGCCCTTGTCTGCCGCGTTCCCGGCGAGCATGAAGGTGTAGCCGACGAGGGCGAGCTCCCAGAGCACCAGCATGATCAGGATGATGAACGGCGTCATGCCCAGGAACTCGATCGCGGTCTGCCCCCGGTCGCGTCCGGGCCCGCCCGCAGTACGGGGCCGGCGTCCGGCCCCGCCCGCAGTACGGAGCCGGCGTCCGGGCCCGCCCGCAGTACGGAGCCGACTGCCGGGCCCACCCCCGGCACGGCGCCGGCACCGGCTCCCGTCACGCGTGGGTCCGGCGGGCCGGCCGTCCCGGGAGGAGGCGCCGGGGCGCCTCCTCCCTATGTCGGTGTCGTGCGTCAGCGTGATGGTCATCGGTCAACGTGTCCCCTCGGTCCGTCCCCGGCCCGCGTCGGTGCCGCGCCGTCCGCGCGGGCCTCCGATCGAGCCCCGGTCGTTGCGCACCTTGCCGTTCTTCTTCTCCCCCGGCTGGGGCTTGACGATCCCGATCTCCCCGGCCAGCCCCCAGAGCGCCTGCTTGACCGTGCTCTTGGCGTCGAGTTCGTGGAGCCGTCCGGCATCGACGACGCCCTGGAGTTCCTTGAAGTTGGCGGGCACGGCCACCCCCGCTACGCGGGTGCCGGTGATCTTCTGGATCAGCGGCGGCTGGATCTCCGTGCTCCGGGTGTAGCGGTTGACGACGGTGAGGGTCTCCTCCGCCTTGCGGATCTGCAGCCGGTCCCACATCCGTACGATCCGTTTGGCGCCGCGTACCGCGATGACGTCGGGGGTCGTCACCAGCACGGCCACGTCCGCCATCTCGACCGCCGCCGCGTTGGCGCCGTTCATCTGGCTGCCGCCGTCCACGACGACGACCTCGTACCGGGAGCGCAGGGCGCTGACGATCTGTCGGGCCGACCGGTCGCTGACCTCCTCGCCCCGCTCCCCGTCGCCCGGTGCGAGCAGCAGGGCGAGGCCGGTGGAGTGGGAGAAGACGGCGTCGGTGAGGACGCGCGGCGATATCTCGGAGACCAGGGCGAGGTCGACGATCGAGCGGCGGAACTGCACGTCCAGATAGGAGGCGATGTCGCCGGTCTGCAGGTCCATGTCGACGAGGGCGACGGTCTGACCGGACGCCTGCGCGGCGAGGGCGAGTTGCACCGCGGCGAGGGTGCAGCCGACGCCGCCCTTGGCGCCGGTGAGGGTGACGACCATGCCGCCGGGGCCGGTGAAGACCTCGTTGCCGGAGGAGAGGTGGCGCCGTACGCCGGCGGCCCACTGGGCCGCCGCCTGGATGCGGTTGACGAGCTCCTCGTAGCTGAGCGGGAGCGTGACGATACCGCGGGCGCCGGAGTCCATGGCGTCGGCGAAGAGCGCGGGGCTGGCGTCGGTGGTGATCAGGACGACCCCGACCGCCGGGAAGCGGAGCGAGACCTCCCGGATCAGCTCCAGGGCGGGCACCGGGCCGATGCGTTCGTGGACGAGGACGACCTCCGGCAGCTCGTCGAAGGCCTCGCCCGCCAGTCGGGCGAGGGTGTCGATGAGCTGGGTGGAGTCGCCGACCGGGGTGGCGGGTTCGGCGTCGGGCAGCTGGCTGAGCAGGGTGGTGACGGATCTGGCCGCGTCGATGTCTCCGACGGCCGGGAGGATTCTGATGGTCATCCGTCCTCACTTGTCCTTGTCGAGCTGGTACGTGCGGTCGCCCGGACGGATGGTTCCGTCGCTGCCGGGGGCGACGAGCGCCAGCCGTACGTGCTCCGCGAAGGACTCGGCGTACGCGATGCGCTGGGTGTCCAGCGTGTTGAGGGCGAAGGTGATCGGCACCGCCTGCGTCATCTGGAAGGAGGTGCTGTTGCGGTCCGGTTCGAGCGCGGTGAGCTTGCCGACTTCGAGCACCTTGGCGTTGGCGACGATGACCTTCGACTGGGCCGGGTCGCCCTCGCGTTCGCCGGCGAAGGTCGCGTAGACGTTCACCGTGGCGCCCGGGGTGATCTTTCCTGCGACACCGGTCGCCGCATCGATCATGATGGCGATCTCCTGTTCACCGGCCCGGAGTTCCGGCTTGGCGACCATCATGTCGGTCTGCAGCAGCGAGCCTTGGCGAAGCTGCGTGACGGCGATCTTGCCCTGCACCTCGCGCAGATCGGTCACGGCGTTGGCGGAGAGCCACCGCTCGGGCATCGAGATCTTCTCGAACTGACCGCTGTTCAGCGCTGTGTACGGGGCGACGTTGGCTTTGAGCTGGTACGCGGTGACCTCGGGTCCGACCTTCGAGTTGACGTCACTGATCACGGAGAGCACCCCTGCGAAGGCGCCGAAGGCGCACAGGACCGACAGGAGCAGGAGTATGACGCCACGGCGCTGGCGGGAGTTCATGGACCGGACAACCTCGTTCGGATCGGATGCGTGGGGCGGCGGACAGGAGGGGTGCGCGCGGTGCGGGTGCCCGGCGACGGGCGGACGATGCGGCGGCTGGGTCGCTACCTTTCACGGGCGAGCACGACCGAGCCGTGGGTGCGGCTCTCGGGCTGCGCGAGGGGGGACGAGCAGAACCCGCAGCGGTCTCCGATGAGTTCCATGCCGCACCAGTGGCAATTCTCCCGCCGCACCGAGGCCACCAGCTGGTACAGCACGGAGATGTCCGGGAGGTAGGAGGCGAATTCCACCAGCTTCGAGGTGCCCCACCAGCGGACCGAGTCGGCGGGGAGCGCCGCCTCGTGAATGGCCTGGACCTTCCAGTCCGCGGCCAGTCGCTCCCGTACCCATTCCTGCGGGGCCTGGCCCTTGGCGATCAGCAGATGGGTCGCGAAATCCGGTCCGGGCAGCGGGTCCATCGTGGGCCGCACTTTGACCAGTCGCGCCTCGGATCCCGCCAGTGCGGCGAACTGGGCACCCGGCACCCACGACTTGGCGTGCTCCTTGAGGCTGACCGGAAAGCGGTCGAGCTTGGCCACGGAGTTCAGCAGGGCTCCGGTGTGGATGTAGTGGGCGAGCAGCCGGACGGCGGACGCCACCACGCCGGGGCTGAAGTCGCAGATGGAGAGCTGCCTCAACTGCCGGACGAGTACGGCGATTCCGAGCGGCGGGAGGTCGACCTTGAGCAGTGCGATCCGGTCGCTCTCCAGCACCGAGCGGATGGCGTACAGCCGTCGCTCGTGGGCGGGCGGAAGGGAGGACGGGTACACGGCGATCACGTATCCGTGCTGCTCCAGCAGGAGGTGGATGTCGCCGACGGCGAGTTCCAGCGCCTGGTCCTCAGGCGCGTGCAGCAGAGCGGCGGTCGGTGTCTGCTGGTCGGTCGGTGGCAGCACAAGGTCAGCGCTGGTTACTGCAATGGCGATCGGCACGCTGTTCCCCGTTCGGCTCCGGCCGGCGTCGCGCCGCCGACCGCAATCGCTCCTGTCCGTGGTTCTCCGACAGCACTGTAGTCACGTCCTACCAGGGCGGGAAACCGTCTTCAGGAATCAATATGGAGACGGATACCGGGAACACGGCGCCACCGCCGGTCCCATATCGGCGCGGGGTGAAGGTAGTTGAATTCCAGACGCCGAGGAGGTTTATCCGGCGTTTTCCCAGCCATTCACCAATCCGCTGATCTTGAGCGGCCGTTGGCGTTTCACGCATCGTCACCCGCGCCCGCGTACGGCAATTGATGAGTACGGGAACTCATTGACGCCACCCGCTCCCCCATGCGTCCGCATGATGCCCATCGGCGCGGCGGCCAACCCTTCTTTGCACACGCCATTTTATCCGGGTCAGGGTGGCGGCACGCCCTTCCATCGGACCGGAACGGGCGCCACCCCGGCCCGGCACCGGGTCCCGCCCCTCCTCCCGCCACCGCGAGCAGGGGCGACGGGTTACGACCGGAGCGGTCCGGTCCGACGGCCGCGCGACCCAGCCGCGCCTCCACAACGCCGTTACGGGCGCGCCGCGTTGACATCTACGCCCGGAGCCACACGGTCGCAAAGGTTCCAGCAGCGGTCCTGCGGGCCGGGATACGGAGGGGCTCGTACTCAGCACACGGATGCGTCTGGACCGGACAAATCGACGCACCGCCCGGACGCCCGCACAACCGCTAGGACGAGTGAATCGCCAACAGAGGTCTTGACAACTCGATTGGTCTGGACCAGTTTATCGGCCAGCGGTGGCCACCGTCCCCCGTCGCTCTCCCGAGGCGACACCCCACGCATAACCGCACGGACCCGTACGGACCCCCCGGCGCACCCCCGCCACCACCCCGACTCCCCCCGGAGGATGCAGTGGAACGCACCGCAGGCAGCAGGCACCGAAGGCCCCACACCCGTCCCGCGCTCGGCGCCGCCATGGCGGTGGTCGCGGCGGGCGCGCTGACGCTCACCGGCATGGTGAGCAGCGCGGAGGCCGCCGACGTCAACGTGGCCAAGAACGCGGGCTTCGAGTCGGGCCTCGCCAACTGGACCTGTACGGGCGGCAGCGGAGCCACCGTCTCCTCGCCCGTGCACGGCGGCAGCTCCGCGCTCAAGGCGACGCCCGCCGGGCTGGACAACGCGCAGTGCAGCCAGACGGTCGCGGTGAAGCCCAACTCGACGTACGCGCTCTCCTCCTGGGTGCAGGGCAGCTACGTCTACCTGGGCGTGAGCGGTACCGGAACCACGGACGTCTCCACCTGGACGCCGGGCTCCACCGGCTGGTCGCAGCTCGCGACGAGCTTCACCACGGGCGCCTCCACCACCTCGGTGACCGTCTACACCCACGGCTGGTACGGCCAGCCCGCCTACTACGCGGACGACATCGCGGTCACCGGCCCGGACGGCGGCGGCGGCACCGACCCCGCCCCGACGGTCCCGGCCACTCCGGCGGGTCTCGCCTCGGGCTCCAAGACCTCGTCCTCCGTGTCGCTCTCCTGGAACTCCGTCTCCGGGGCCACCGGCTACACGGTCTACAAGGACGGGGCGAAGGCCACCACCTCGACCGGGACCTCGGCGACCATCTCCGGGCTCTCCGCCGACACCGCGTACTCCTTCGCGGTGAGCGCCACCAACGCGGCGGGCGAGTCGGCCAAGTCGGCCGCGCTCAGCGTCCGTACGTCGACCTCGGGGACCACCAACCCGCCCCCGTCGACCACCGTGCCCAAGCACGCGGTGACCGGCTACTGGCAGAACTTCAACAACGGCGCGACCGTCCAGAAGCTCAGTGACGTGCCGGCCGCCTACGACGTCATCGCGGTCTCCTTCGCGGACGCCACGTCCACGCCGGGAGCGGTCTCCTTCACGCTGGACTCGGCCGGTCTGAACGGGTACACCGTCGACCAGTTCAAGGCCGACATCAAGGCGAAGCAGGCCGCCGGGAAGAACGTCATCATCTCGGTCGGCGGCGAGAAGGGCGCGGTCGCGGTCAACAGCGACGCCTCCGCCAACGCCTTCGCCGACTCGGTCTACACCCTGATGCAGACGTACGGCTTCAACGGCGTCGACATCGACCTGGAGAACGGCCTCAACTCCACGTACATGACGAAGGCGTTGCGCGCGCTCTCCACCAAGGCGGGCTCGGGCCTGGTCATCACGATGGCCCCGCAGACCATCGACATGCAGTCGACGTCCGGCGAGTACTTCAAGACGGCGCTCAACGTGAAGGACATCCTGACCGTCGTCAACATGCAGTACTACAACAGCGGTTCGATGCTCGGCTGCGACGGCAAGGTGTACTCGCAGGGCTCGGTGGACTTCCTGACCGCGCTCGCCTGCATCCAGCTGGAGGGCGGCCTCGACGCCTCGCAGGTCGGCCTCGGAGTTCCCGCCTCGACCCGCGGCGCGGGCAGTGGTTACGTCGCCCCGTCGATCGTGAGCGCGGCGCTCGACTGCCTGGCGAAGGGCACCAACTGCGGTTCGTTCAAGCCGTCCAAGACCTACCCGTCGATCCGCGGCGCGATGACCTGGTCCACCAACTGGGACGCCACCGCGGGCAACGCCTGGTCGACCGCGGTCGGCGCGAGCGTCCACGCACTGCCGTAACCGGACCGGCCACATCGGCAACCGGCCACGAGCGACCGGCCGTGAGCTGAAGGCCGGAGCCTCACCGTCGAAAAGCGTCACCGCTCCCCCGGTGGCGCTTTTCGGCGTCTCCGGAGGAGCGGTGGGGTACGGCGGGGTCAGCCGAGTACGGCGAGCGCGTCGATCTCGATGAGCAGACCCTTGGGCAGGCCGACGTAGACCGTGGTGCGCGCGGCGGCGGGGGCCTTGAGGCCCTGCTCCTCGAAGTACGCGTTGTAGATCTCGTTCATCTCGGCGAAGTGGTCCACGTCCGTGAGGTAGACGCGCATCATCATCACGTCGTCCCAGCTCGCGCCGCCCTCCTCCAGGATCGCCTTGACGTTGGCGAAGGTCTGGAGGGTCTGCTCGCGCAGGGTGGGACCGGCCGGGGTCGGGGCCTGGCCCTCCACGGCGGGGAGGAAGCCCACCTGGCCGGCGACCTGGAGGATGTTCCCCTTCTTCACCCCGTGCGAGAACTTCGCGGGCGGGGCGGTGTGGGTGCTGGGGGTGAGAGCGGTCTTCTCGGTCATGGTGTGTCCTTCGACGGTGCGGTGTTCGTATCGAGTGCGGCGGTTACGGCGGGCACGGCCGTGCCCGAGTACTCCCGGCTGATGGCGTCGGCGGTGCGGCGCAGCAGCGGCAGCAGGGCGAGCAGTTCCCCGGCGGTGACGAGGACGTTCGGCGCGGAGACCGACATGGCGGCGACCACGCGTCCGTCGGCTCCCCGGACGGGGGCGCCGACGCAGTTGATGGACTCCTCGTGGCCGCCGAGGTCGGTGGCCCAGCCCTGTTCGCGGACGGTGGCGAGTTCGCGGAGGAAGGCTGCGGCGTTGGGCGTCGAACGGGGCGTGTACGAGGGGTAGTCGAGCCGTTCCGCGACGGCCCGGCGCTCCGGCTCGGGGAGGTCGGCGAGGAGCAGTTTGGCGACGGCGGCGACGGACATGGCGACGGTCTTGCCGATGCGCGAGTACATCCGGACCGGGTAGCGGCTGTCGACCTTGTCGATGTAGAGGACCTCGCCCTCCTCGTACACGGCGAGGTGGACGGTGTGTCCGCAGATCTCGTTGAGCTCCACGAGGTGCGGGTGGGCGATCTCGCGGACGTCGAGGTTCTCGACGGCCTCCTGGGCGAGCGCGAAGAGGCGGGCGCCGAGCCGGTAGCGCTGGTCCTCCTGGCGGTAGACGAGTCCGTGTTCGCGCAGGGTGCGCAGCAGGCGCAGCGCCGTGGACTTGTGGACGCCGAGCCGGTCGGCGACCCGGCCCAGGTCGGCGGGGCCCTCGGCGAGCAGCGGCAGGATGCTCAGCGCGCGGTCGACGGTCTGGCTCATCCGGTGACTCCTTCCGCCGCCGCTCCCGTACGTCCATTTTCCGGGTGTCCGGTGACCGTACGTTCCGTTCCGGCGGCCTCCGTCCCGGTGCGTCCCGTCCATCCGGGGCCGAGTCGCAGTCTCCCCCATGCCTCGTCGTCCAGCGCGGCGAGCCGGTCGGCACGGGCGCGGGCCGGGGGGTGGGCGAGATCGCCGGGGACGGTGAGGACGGCGGCGGCCAGCAGGTGGCCGTGGCGGATCCGGTCGCGTACCGGCAGGCCGCGCAGGGTCGCGGAGAGGAAACCGGCGGCGAAGGCGTCGCCGGCGCCCACCGCGGCGACCACGTCCACGCGGGGGGCCGGGACCGTGGTGATCTCGTCCGTCCCCGGGCCGGGCGGGGTGGAGTCGGGGCGGGCGAGGACCGTCGCGCCGGCCGCGCCGTGCTTGACCACGAGGACGGCCGGTTCCGGGAGGGCGGCGCGCAGGGCGTCGGGGCCGTGCACGCCCCAGGCCTCCGCCGCCTCGTCCTCGCCGACGAACACCACGTCGGCGCCGCGTGCCAGGTCGCGCAGGACGCCGGGTCCCTGGGGGTGTCCGCGCCAGAGGCGGGGCCGGTGGTTGATGTCGAAGGAGACCAGGGGCCGGCCCGGGCGCTGGGCGGTGAGCGTGCGCAGCAGGGCGAGGCAGTCGGCGGAGAGCGCGGCGGTGATGCCGGTGAGGTGGAGAACGCGGCCGGCGAAGAGGGCGTCGTACGGCGCGTTCGCCGGGGACATCGCGGAGGCGGCGGACCCGGCGCGGTAGTAGGCGACCTCGTGGTCCGGCTCGGAACGGTCGGCGGCGGTGCGGAAGTAGACGCCGGTCGGGCGGTCGGGATCGCGGTGCACGGCGGAGGTGTCGACGCCGTGTCCGGCGATGGCGTCGACGAGGTGGTCTCCGAAGCCGTCGTCGCCGACCCGGCCGACCCAGGCCGTCCGGTGCCCGGCCCCGGCCAGGGCGCAGGCGACGTTGGACTCGGCGCCGCCGATTCCGCGCAGGAAGCCGGGTACGTCGGCGAGGCGGCCGGGCCCGGTGGGGTGGAAGGTCACCATCGACTCGCCGAGGCAGACGACGTCGACGGCGCCGGGGGCGCCGGGGGTGCCGGGGGCGCCGTGAGCGGGCTCGAAGGCACCGGCGTCCGCGGGGTCGGCCGTTACCGTTCCCGTTCCCGCTCCGGTTCCGGACACCTGGGCTCCTCGCTGGTCACTGGTCACTGGTCGCTGGTCACTGTCGCCGCCTGTGGGGGCTGCCGCCGGCGCCGGCCCGTCGTTGACCCGGCGTCGGCTCGGATGTTAGACAGCCTGGAGCGACATACGCAATGAGCGTTGCAGAGAATGCAACGCTCCGGGAATCCGGGAAAAGGGGATCCGCATGGCAGCCGACGCGACATCCGGAAGCGGGAACACGCGCACCGCGGGCAGCACGGTGCCCGGCGCGGCCGAGGACGCGGCGGCGGTCGCGGAGCGGCACGCCGCCGCCCTCGCCGACGAGAGGATCGACTCCCGCTTCAAGGGCCTGCCGCCGGACGCCGAGGGGCTCACCGTGGGCGCACTCGCCGCGGAGGGCCGTCCGCTCTTCACCGGCGGATTCACCACCCCGCTGCTGACGCTCTCCGCCGAGTCGCTCGACGCCAACCTCGCGCTGCTGGAGACGTACACCGAGCGGCACGGGCTGGCCTTCGCGCCGCACGGCAAGACCTCGATGTCCCCGCAGCTCTTCGCCCGCCAACTCCGCCACGGCGCCTGGGGGATCACCGCCGCCGTCCCGCACCAGGCGCGGGTCTGCCGCGACCACGGCATCCGGCGGATCTTCCTCGCCAACGAGGTGGTGGACCCGGTCGCGCTGACCTGGCTGGCGGGCGAGCTGGACGCGGACCCGGAGTTCACCGTCGTCGTCTACGTCGACTCGGTGCGCGGGGTCGAGCTGATGGACGAGGCCCTGCGCGCGGCGGGTGCCCGCCGTGCGGTGGACGTGGTGGTGGAGCTGGGTGCGGGCGAGGGTGCCCGTACCGGCGTACGTACGGAGGCGGAGGGCGCGGCGGTCGCGGAGGCGGTAGCCGCCGTGTCCACGCTGCGGCTGGTCGGGGTCGCGGGTTACGAGGGCGAGGTGCCGGGGGCCACCACCGGGCGGGTCGGCGACTGGCTGCGCCGACTCGTCGCGCTCGCAGCGGAGTTCGACAGGGCGGGCCGGTTCGACGCACTCTCCGGGGACGAGGAGATCCTGGTGAGCGCGGGCGGCAGCGCCTGGTTCGACGTGGTCGCCGAGGTGTTCGCCGGGATTCCCGAACTGAGCCGCCCGGTGTGCAAGTTGCTGCGTTCCGGTGCGTACGTCTCGCACGACGACGGCCAGTACCGCAATCTCACGCCCTTCAACCGGGTCCCGGAGGAAGGAGAGTTGAAGCCCGCCTTCCGGCTGTGGACGCAGGTCGTCTCGCGTCCCACCGACGGCCAGGCGTTCGTCAACGCGGGGAAGCGGGACGCCGCCCACGACCTCCACCTCCCCGAGGCCCAGGTGGTCCGTTCGGCCCGGGACGGTTCGGTGCGGCCCGCGACCGGGATCACCGTCACCGGCCTCTCCGACCAGCACGGCTGGCTGGCCACCGAGCCGGGCACCGGTCTGGAGGTCGGCGACTGGGTCGGCCTGGGGCTCTCGCACCCGTGCACCTCCTTCGACAAGTGGCAGCTCATCCCGGTCGTGCGGGAGGACGGCACGGTGGCGGAGTACCTGCGCACCTACTTCTGAGCCGCCGCACCCCCGCAGGAACCCGTCGCACAGCCGCAACCACCCCCGGGAGAAACGCACATGGATCTCGTCATCCGCGACGCGCGCGTCATCGACGGCGGTGGCGGCCCGTCCTTCCGGGCGGACGTCGCCGTCGCCGGCGGGCGGATCGCCGCGATCCACCCGGAGGGCTCCCCGGGCCGGCGCCCGACCGGCCGCCGCACCCTGGAGGCGGACGGCCTCGCGCTGGCCCCCGGCTTCATCGACATGCACGCCCACAGCGACCTCGCGCTGCTCCGCGACCCCGACCACAGCGCGAAGGCCGCCCAGGGCGTGACGCTCGAAGTCCTGGGCCAGGACGGTCTGTCGTACGCCCCCGTCGACGACCGCACCCTCGCCGAGGTGCGCCGGACCATCGCCGGGTGGAACGGCGACGGCGAGGACGTCGACTTCGACTGGCGCACGGTCGGCGGGTACCTCGACCGGCTCGACGGGAACTTCGGCGGCGAGGGCATCGCCGTCAACGCCGCCTACCTCGTCCCGCAGGGCACGGTCCGGATGTACGCGGTGGGCTGGGAGGACCGCCCCGCGACCGGAGCCGAACTGGACCGGATGCGCGGGCTCGTCGCCCAGGGGATGCGGGAGGGCGCGGTCGGCATGTCGTCCGGCCTGACCTACACCCCCGGGATGTACGCGGACGACGCCGAACTCACCGAACTCTGCCGGGTGGTCGCCGACCACGGCGGGTACTACTGCCCGCACCACCGCTCGTACGGGGCGGGTGCGCTGGAGGCGTACGAGGAGATGGTGCGGCTCACCCGGAGGGCGGGGTGCGCCCTCCATCTCGCCCACGCCACCATGAACTTCGGAGTGAACGAGGGCCGCGCGCCCGAGCTGCTCGGCCTGCTCGACCGGGCGCTGGACGAGGGCGCCGACATCTCGCTGGACACGTACCCGTACACCCCCGGGTGCACCACGCTGGTGGCGATGCTGCCGAGCTGGTCGAGCGAGGGCGGCCCGGAGGCGACCCTGGCGCGGCTCGCGGACCCCGCCACGGCCGCGCGGATACGCCACGACCTGGAGGTCACCGGATCGGACGGCTGCCACGGGGTGCCGATCGACTGGGACACCATCGAGATCTCCGGCGTCACCTCCCCCGCACTCGCCGGATACGTGGGCCGCACGGTCGCCGCCTCGGCGCGGGAGCGCGGCGAGGAGCCGTGGGCCACCGCACGGCGGCTGCTGGCCGAGGACCGTCTCGGCTCCACGATCCTCCAGCACGTGGGGCACGAGGAGAACGTCCGGCGGATCATGCGCCACCGCGTGCACACCGGCGGCAGCGACGGCATCCTGCGCGGCGACAAGCCGCACCCGCGCGCGTACGGCACCTTCCCGCACTATCTCGGCCGTTACGCCAGGGAGTTGGGAGTCCTGACCCTGGAGGAGTGCGTGGCGCACCTGACCTCCCGCCCGGCGGCCCGGCTACGGCTCACGGACCGGGGGCTGGTCCGCGCCGGATACCGCGCCGATCTCGTACTCTTCGATCCTTCGACGGTGGCGGCAGGTTCGACCTTCGAGGCGCCCCGGACCCTGCCGGTGGGCATCCCGCACGTGCTGATCGACGGCCGGTTCGTCATCGAGAACGGGCGCAGGACCCAGGTGCTGGCGGGCCGCTCGGTCCGCTCGACCGCGCGTTGACCGGCGGCGCCCTCCCGGTGGTGTGCTTTCCCGAACCGTGCTCTCCCGGACCTTGCTCTCCCGAACCTTGCTCTCCCGGGCCGTGCGGGGGCCCGGGAAGGCACCAACTGCCTTACGGCTTGGGCAGGGCGCAGCCGCTGCGGGTGAGGTCGATCACGCTGCCGGGGCCGACGCAGGGCACGATGCCGTAGGTCTCCTGGGCGTAGTTGATGCCCTGGCGCACGGTGACCGTGCCGTTGGCGTCGACCTCGCACGGGTTGTTCTCCGTGCACTGCTCGCCGTCCTCGTTGCCGGTGTTGTTGACGGCGACGACCTTGCCGGTCGCGTTGTCGATCACCGGGGAGCCCGAGGTGCCGCCGATGGTCTGGCAGGCGGAGGTGTAGCGGACCGAGTCCTTCCAGGTCCACGCGCCTTCCTTGAGGCGGTAGACGAATCCGTCGACGGCACAGGAGTAGGTCCGCTTCCAGTAGCCGGACGCGACCGTGATCGCGGTGCCCTGGACGGGGTGGGTGGCGGAGAGCTCCAGGGCCTTGATGCCGTAGCTGCTCTCTATCTGGGCGTAGGTGCGGGTGAGCTGGTAGAGCGAGATGTCGGTGTCGGTCATCGTGCCGTAGGCGATCTTGCTTGCGCGCAGGGTGCCGACGCCGGTGCCGGACGCGTTGAGCAGCGTGAAGGAGCGGGTGGACGCCCGGTTCACGACGACCTGCCCGGCGGCCGGGAAGCCGGTCTCCAGGCAGTGGCCGTTGGAGAGGACCAGCGCGGGATCGGTGGGCAGCGCGGTGGGGGTACGGACGACGGAGCCGGAACAGTTGCTCAGCGCCACGGTGCCGGCGAAACCGACCGCCTGCACACCGGCGACGGCCGGGGCCGCGAGCGCACCGGCGGTCGGCGCGGACGTGCCGGCGGACGCCGCGGACTTGCCGACGGGCGCCGACGAGGCAGGTGTGGCGCGCGCCCCGGTGTCGGTGGCGGCGACGGCCGGTACCGCACCGGCACCGAGCAGAAGGGCGCTCAGGAGCGCGGCGACGAGAGGCTTTTTCATGGGGGGTCCCCTCCGATGACCTGATGCGCGGGCACTCCTGGTCGGGCGGGCCCGCGCACGCGTGGCCGGAGATCTTCCGGCCTTGGCATGAGCATGGTCACGCACCCCCGGGACCCCCACAAGGGGCGGAATCAAGCCGTGCCCGACAGCTTCCGGCAGGCCCGGGAGCCGCCGGGGGCGCACAGCTTCCACCCCGAGGGGGCCCGCCCGGCGGCCGGTCCCGGTTCAGACCCCGGCCGCCGCCGCTTCCCTGGCGTAGGTCACGGCCTGGAGCAGCGAGAGGCCCGGTTCGGCCTTGCGCAGCGCCTTGATCGCTTCGGTGGAGTCGGCGGGGCCCGTATGGCCGGCCGCCGCGAGCCGCTCGCGCACCCACCGGACGCGCAGCTCCGCCTCGGGGCGGTCGGCGTACGGCTCGACGAGAGCGAGCGCGCGCTCCAGGCCCGGGCGGTCGGCGGGAGGTGCCGCAGCCAGTTCCTCGCGGAGCGCGCCGAGAATGCCGGTGGCATCGTGCAGGACGAGGACGGCGAGGTGGTTCTTCACGAGAAGGCTCATGACCGCACCCTTCCCGGGGCGCCCTGCGCCGGTGCGCGGGTTGAGCAACATCTGAGGCAACGCACCCCCGCACCCCCGCACCCCCGCACCCATGGCACCCGCCGCGCCCACCGCCCGCGCGTCCCGTACGTGCGTCCGGACCCACCCCACCCGGACGTATGAGCGTGCGAGCGAGGGGCCCGCGTGGCGCATCTCACCCGCGGCTGCGACACACCCGCATTCCAAGCCGCACCACCGGCACGACCGGGCGTTCCCACGGCACACCCGCCCGGCCGCATGGCGATGGAAGCCTCGGCGGCCGACCGGTCCGCCCGCGGAGGGGCCGCCGGAACGCGAGTCCCGAGCACACCGCGAAACACCGCCGTAAGCTCGCGGACATGCAGGTCATCCAGTCCACGAAGCTCGCCAACGTCTGCTACGAGATCAGGGGCCCCGTGCTGGAGGAGGCGATGCGGCTGGAAGCGGCCGGTCAGCGCATCCTCAAGCTGAACACGGGCAACCCGGCGGCGTTCGGTTTCGAGTGCCCGCCCGAGATCCTCGAAGACATCCTGCGCAACGTCGCGGGGGCACACGGATACGGCGACGCGAAGGGCCTGCTGTCGGCGCGCCGGGCCGTGATGCAGCACTACCAGACCAAGGGCATCCCGCTGGACGTCGAGGACATCTACCTCGGCAACGGTGTCTCCGAGCTGATCCAGATGTCGATGCAGGCGCTGCTGGACGACGGCGACGAGGTCCTCGTACCGGCGCCGGACTACCCCCTCTGGACCGCCTCGGTCTCGCTGGCGGGCGGTACGGCGGTGCACTACCGCTGCGACGAGCAGGCCGACTGGATGCCGGACCTCGCCGACATCGAGCGGAAGATCACGGACCGCACCAAGGCCATCGTGATCATCAACCCGAACAACCCGACCGGCGCCGTCTACGACGACGAGATGCTGCGCGGACTGACGGAGATCGCGCGCCGCCACTCCCTGGTGGTCTGCTCCGACGAGATCTACGACCGCATCCTCTACGACGGCGCCACCCACACCCCGACCGCGGCAATCGCCCCGGACCTGCTGGTCCTCACCTTCAACGGTCTGTCGAAGAACTACCGGGTGGCCGGATACCGCTCCGGGTGGCTGGCGGTGTGCGGGCCGAAGGAGCATGCCTCCTCGTACATCGAGGGGCTGACCATCCTCGCCAACATGCGGCTCTGCGCCAACATGCCGGCCCAGCACGCGGTGGCGACGGCGCTCGGCGGCCGGCAGTCGATCGACGATCTCGTGCTGCCGGGCGGCCGGATCCTGGAACAGCGGGACGTGGCGTACGACCTGCTGACGCAGATCCCCGGGGTGACCTGCGTGAAGCCGAAGGGCGCCCTCTACCTCTTCCCCCGGCTCGATCCGAAGGTCTACAAGATCAAGGACGACCGGCAGATGGTGCTGGACCTGCTGCGGGCCGAGAAGATCATGGTGGTGCACGGCACCGGGTTCAACTGGCCGGAACCCGACCATTTCCGGGTGGTCACACTGCCCTCGGCGGAGGACCTCCGGGACGCGGTGACGCGGATCGCGCACTTCCTGGACGGTTACAGCCAGCCGTGATCGCGGGCCGCCGAAGGCCCTGAGCGCCGGGCCCCCGGACGTGAGCGGAAGCCGTGAGCGCCGGGGCCGCCGCCGGACGTGAGCGAAGGGGTGAGCGCGGGGCCCGTCCCGCGACGGGGTCCCGGTGCCCGCAGCGGCCCGCGGCCTCGGGCGGCCGGAGCCAGCCGCGCGGTTCAGACGGCGCGGAACCAGCCGCGGTGTTCGGACGGCCAGGACCCGCTGCGGGGTTCAGACGGCCGGAACCAGCCGCGGGGTTCCGGCCGCGGTCGACAGCGCTTCGGCGTGCGCGTCCATCCGTTCCGCCGCGAGGATCGCCGCGCCGGTGTCGGCGCGCGACGCCGCCACCACGAGCGCCCGGCCCGCGAGGGCGTGGGCGCGGCGGTGCAGGGCGGCGGGCGGGGCGTCGATCAGCCCGGCGTGCCGGGCCGGGGGCGTGCCACGCAGCCGGGACACCTGCTCGGCGATGCGGTCCCCGGCCGCGTCGAGCCCCAGCTCGTCGGTGACGGAGAGCAGGGCGGCGAGGTGACCGGCGAGCTGGATGTCCAGCTCCTCCTCGCGGCTGCGGTGCGGGAATCCGGCGGTGTCGGCCGGTGTGTGCACCGACGGGGTGCGGATCGGCTCGTACATGGGTGGCCTCCAGGTTCTGCTGGATAACCATCCTATCTTAGAATCAGTCTAAAGTTGTCCATGCTCTTGCATCATGGGGGGATGGGGGCCCGGGGGAAAGGCGCCGGACGAAGAGCGACCTGCCCCGCCGACCGGCCACCCTCGAACATCCCGGAACCGCGAACACCCCGGAACCGCGAACATCCCGGAACCGGACAGCCCGGACCTGAACAACACGGACCCCGAACAGCACGGCCCCCGGAACCGCAGGGTCTCCGGGGGCCGTTGACGCTTTCACTCAAGGGGACGCATCGAACCTCAGCCCAGGCGCTGGACCAATGCCCGGTATTCGTCCCACAGTTCCTTCGGCGTGTGGTCGCCGAAGGTGTTGAGGTGTTCGGGGACCAGCGCCGCCTCCTCGCGCCAGACCTCCTTGTCGACGGTGAGCAGGAAGTCCAACTCCGCTTCGGAGAGCCCGAGTCCGTCGGTGTCGAGCGATCCCTTGGCCGGCAGGATGCCGATCGGCGACTCCACACCCTCGGCCGTGCCCTCCAGCCGCTCGACGATCCACTTGAGCACCCGGCTGTTCTCGCCGAACCCGGGCCAGACGAACCGGCCCGCGTCGTCCTTGCGGAACCAGTTCACGTAGTAGATCTTCGGCAGCTTCGACTGGTCGGGCTTGTCCGCGCCCACCTTGATCCAGTGCTTCATGTAGTCGCCCATGTTGTAGCCGCAGAACGGCAGCATGGCGAACGGGTCGCGGCGCAGTTCGCCGACCTTGCCCTCGGCGGCGGCGGTCTTCTCGGAGGCGACGTTGGCGCCGAGGAAGACGCCGTGCTGCCAGGTGAAGGACTCGGTGACCAGCGGTACGGCGGTGGCGCGGCGCCCCCCGAAGAGGATGGCCGAGATGGGCACGCCCTTCGGGTCCTCCCACTCCGGGGCGATGATCGGGCACTGGCCGGCCGGGACGGTGAAGCGGGCGTTGGGGTGGGCGGCGGGAACGCCGGACGCGGGGGTCCAGTCGTTGCCCTTCCAGTCGGTGAGGTGCGCGGGCGGCTCCTCGGTCATGCCCTCCCACCAGACGTCGCCGTCGTCGGTGAGCGCGACGTTGGTGAAGACGGAGTTGCCCCACATGGTCTTCATGGCGTTGGCGTTGGTGTGCTCGCCGGTGCCGGGCGCGACACCGAAGAAGCCTGCCTCGGGGTTGATCGCGTAGAGCCGGCCGTCCTCACCGAAGCGCATCCAGGCGATGTCGTCACCGATGGTCTCGACGCTCCAGCCGGAGATGGTGGGTTCCAGCATCGCGAGGTTGGTCTTGCCGCAGGCGCTCGGGAACGCGGCAGCTACGTACTTCGGCTCCCCGCGCGGCGGAGTGAGTTTGAGGATCAGCATGTGCTCGGCGAGCCAGCCCTCGTCGCGCGCCATGACGGAGGCGATGCGCAGCGCGTAACACTTCTTGCCCAGCAGGGCGTTGCCGCCGTAGCCGGAGCCGTACGACCAGATCTCGCGGTCCTCGGGGAAGTGCGAGATGTACTTCGTGGCGTTGCACGGCCACGGTACGTCCGCCTGGCCTTCGGCGAGCGGGGCGCCGAGGGTGTGCACCGCCTTCACGAAGAAGCCGTCGGTGCCGAGTTCGTCGAGGACCTCCCGCCCCATCCGCGTCATGGTTCGCATGGAGACGGCGACGTACGCGGAGTCGGTGAGTTCCACGCCGATCGCGGAGAGCGGGGAGCCGACCGGGCCCATGCAGAAGGGCACGACGTAGAGGGTGCGGCCCCGCATCGAGCCCCGGAAGATGCCCTGTTCGCCGGAGAAGATCTCCCGCATCTCGGCGGGGTCCTTCCAGTGGTTGGTCGGGCCCGCGTCCGCTTCCTTCGCGGAGCAGATGAAGGTGCGGTCCTCGACGCGGGCGACGTCGCTCGGGTCGGAGGCGGCGTAGTAGGAGTTCGGGCGCAGCGTCGCGTCCAGCTTCGTGAAGGTGCCCTTGGCAACGAGTTCCTCGCACAGGCGCTCGTACTCGGCTTCGGAGCCGTCGCACCAGACCACACGGTCCGGCTGGGTGAGGGCCGCGATCTCGTCGACCCAGGAGACGAGCTCCTGGTGCCGGGTGGGAAGAGGGGAGGGAGCTGCGATGTCGCGCGCCACGATCGCTCCTTGTCGAGGGTGGATTTCGTTGATGCCCCGTGGGGGCTTCGACCCGGATGCTTCGACTGCGTCATCCCTGGCGCTCATCCGGTGCCGACCGCACTCATTTGATCATCCGCCGGGACCGCCCATCTGTCCAGGGGGCCTCACATGTGAGCATCACCACTCGCCGTGTCGGCTTCGACACCCTCGGATCAGGGCCCCCCGGGGGCGCCGGAAGCCCAGAAGCTCCGGGAGACATCGGGAATGTTCGGGAGAATGCGGGACTTCCCGGAGCTCCGGAGTGCGGCCACCGTCGGCCGGACCGTGAACACCGCCTCCCCCAGGCGGTACTTCCGGACCGTGAACACCGCCACCCATAGGCGGTACTTACGGAGGCGTAGGTAGCATGCGGACATGACTGCTGCCGGTGCGTCCGCACCCGAAACCGCCGTCCTGGACGCAGTGCCGATCAAGCCACGGATGCGCGGCTGGCTGCACGCCGGAATGTTTCCCGCGGTGCTGGTCGCGGGGCTGGCGCTCATCACGCTCACGGACAGCACCAGGGGGCGGATCGCCTGCGCGGTGTACGTCCTCAGCGCCTGCCTGCTCTTCGGCGTGAGCGCGGTCTACCACCGCGGCACCTGGGGCCCGCGCGGCGAGGCGGTGCTCCGGCGGCTGGACCACGCGAACATCTTCCTGATCATCGCGGGCACGTACACCCCGCTCACCCTGCTCCTGCTGCCGGAGTCCACCGGGCGTCCGCTGCTCTGGGCGGTCTGGGCGGCGGCGCTGGCGGGGATCGCGTTCCGGGTGTTCTGGGTCGGCGCACCGCGCTGGCTCTACACGCCCTGCTACATCGCGATGGGCTGGGCGGCCGTCTTCTTCCTGCCGGACTTCATGCGGGCCGGCGGCGTCGCCGTCCTGGTCCTCGTGGTCGTCGGCGGGGTGCTCTACAGCGCGGGAGGCGTGATCTACGGCCTCAAGCGGCCCAATCCCTCACCGCGGTTCTTCGGCTTCCACGAGGTCTTCCATTCGCTGACCCTCGCCGCGTTCGCCGCCCACTACGTGGGCATCTCGATCGTCGCCTACCAGCACGGCTGATCGTTTCCGCAGGTACGTCCGAGACGGCTGTGGCCGCGGCCCCGCAAGGCCGCGGCCACAGCCGTCCTCGGGATCGGCACGCTCAGCCGCCCAGTCGCCGGCTCAGCTCCTCCGCGTCCGTCGTCGGGGTCTCGCAGACGAAGTGGCGGCAGACGTACGCGGTCGGCTCCCCGCCCACCAGCGCCCGGTCCGCCAGCAGCGGGAACTCCCCGCCGCCCGGCTCCCCCGCCGCGACGACCGCGCCCGGCGCCCGTCCCAGCAGCGCCGTACGGTGCAGCTCACCGCCGACCGGCCCGGCCACCGCCACCTCGCGGGGCCCGTCGAGCAGTGCCTCGGCGGCGGCCAGCCCCCAGCCCACGAACCGGGGGGCGCGCGGCCCGAGCGCCTTCACCACCCCGAGCGCGCCCTCGGCCGCCGTGCGGTGCGGCTCGGAGCCGGTGTGCGCCGCGTACGACAGGAGCGCACCGGCCGCCGCCGTCCAGCCGGACGGGGTGGCGTTGTCGGTGGGGTCCTGCGGGCGGCGGATCAGCTTCTCGGCGTCGTCCGCCGTGTCGTACAGCTGCCCGCCCTCCCCGCCGAACCGGGTCAGCACCACGTCGAGCAGCAGCCCGGCGAACTCCAGCCAGACCCCCTCGCCGGTCACCGACGCCAGCGCGAGGAAGCCCTCGGCGACGTCCGCGTAGTCCTCCAGCACCCCGCTGTTCTCCCCGGCCCGCCCGTCCATCGAGGTGCGGCAGAGCCGGCCGTTCTCGCCCAGGTGCACGCGTACCAGCAGGTCGGCGGCCTCGGTGGCCCGCTCCACCAGATCGGGGCGGTCGAAGTACGCCCCCGTCTCGGCCAGGGCCGCGACGGCCAGGCCGTTCCAGGCCGCGACCACTTTGTCGTCCCGCCCCGGCCGCGGCCGCAGCTCCCGGGCGGCCAGCAGCCGGGCCCGGACGGAGACGATCCGCTCGGCGTCGGCGGCGTCGTCGGCGTCATCATCGGTGCCGTCCTCCGCCGCATCCGCCGCATCCGCCGCATCCACCGCCTTCGCCGGCGTGCCGACGTCGAGCCGCAGCACCGAGGAACCCTCCTCGAAGGTGCCCTCCTCGGTCACCCCGAAGCGGGCCGCGGCGAACGCCCCGTCCTCCTCGCCGAGCACCTCGCGGAGCTGGGCGGGCGTCCACACGTAGAACGCGCCCTCCACGTGCCGGCCCGCGGCGTCCTCGCTGTCCGCGTCGAGCGCCGAAGCGAAGCCGCCCTCGGTCGTCCGCAGCTCCCTGACCAGGAAGTCCGCCGTCTCCAGCGCCACCCGGCGGGCCAGGCCCGACCCGGTCGACCGCCACAGATGCGCGTACACCCGGCAGAGCAGCGCGTTGTCGTAGAGCATCTTCTCGAAGTGCGGGACCGTCCACTCCCGGTCCACCGCGTACCGCGCGAACCCGCCGCCGAGCTGGTCGTAGATGCCGCCCATCGCCATCGCCACACAGCTGTCCGCGGCCATCTGGAGGGCGCCCTCGGAGCCGGTACGGGCGTGGTGGCGCAGCAGGAACTCGATCACCATCGACGGCGGGAACTTCGGCGCACCGCCGAACCCGCCGTGCGTGTCGTCGTAGTCCCGGGTCAGCCCCAGCAGCGCCCGCCCCAGGTCCGACTCGTCCGGCACGCCCTGCCCGCCGTGAGCGAGCGAGCGCCCGGCCAGGTCCGCCACGATGTGCCCGGCCACCTCGGCGACCTCCCCGCGCCGCTCGGTCCACGCGGCGGACACCCCTTCCAGCACCTGCCGGAACGACGCCATGCCGTGCCGGGGCTCGGGCGGGAAGTACGTACCGAAGTAGAAGGGCTCGGCGTCCGCCGTCAGGAACACGGTCATCGGCCACCCGCCCTGCCCGGTCGCCGCCTGCACCGCCTCCATGTACACGGCGTCGACGTCCGGCCGCTCCTCCCGGTCCACCTTCACCGGGACGAAGTGGGCGTTGAGGTAGGCGGCCGTGTCCTCGTCCTCGAAGGATTCGTGCGCCATGACGTGGCACCAGTGGCAGCTGGCGTACCCGACGCTCAGCAGGACGGGTACGTCACGGCGCTTGGCTTCCTCGAACGCCTCGGGCGACCACGGCCACCAGTCGACCGGGTTGTCCGCGTGCTGGAGGAGATACGGGGAGGTGGTGTGCGCGAGTCGGTTGACCATGGCCCAATCCTTGCGTACCGGGGGTGGCGGCGGGGGGACGGGCTCACCGCCTCCGTCGAGAAGGAACCGGACGAGCGCGCCCGTGCCACATCCGCGAGTGCGCGGATGCGGTGCCCGGAGGGGGCTTCCCGGCGTGAGCGGGCCCCTGCTCCCGTAGACGCCGAGCAGTCGCACGCTGGCGCCGGTCCGAGGCACCGAACCCTCTCTCGGACAGTTCACCGCAGTGGGCGGCCCAGGATCTGGCGCACGTCCTCGTATCGGGCTGCTGCACGAGTACGACGGCTGGGACACGGGGGCCGAGACACGGGGCCGAGAGACGGCCGGGCTCACCGGAGGCTCTGACGTCCATCCGGCGGCGAGCCGGGTCGGCGCCCGGTGAGGCGGGCCACCGGGAGCAGTCCGGCGGTCAGGAGCAGCCCGCCGACCGGCAGCAGGTCGAGGTCGACCGAGAAGAGGAGGAAGCCCGCGAGCACCAGCAGAGGGCTCCGCACCGGCAGCGCTCGAGGCGTGGCGGCCACCGGCAGGATGAGCAGAACCAGCCAGCCGATCTGGAAGGCGAGCGGGCCCGCCGGTTCCAGCGGTTCGGGCAGGGGCGCGGCGTCGTCCAGGGCCGCGAACAGATCGCCGAGAATCACCCAGAGGAAACAGGCGATCCCGAACAGGCTGACCGCCGCGGCCGCGTCAGCGGCGTGACGCCCGTGCCCGGTGGTGGCGCGGGCGATCCGCCACAGCCGGAACGTCACCGCACCGAAGAGTAGGAAGCCGGCGAAGAACAGGGTGTGCCCGACGTTCCAGGCAAGCCCCGGCCCGTGCTTTCCGTCCAGCCCGTCGACGAGGCGCAGAACGCCGTAGAGCACCAGCAGAAGCGGGGCGACGAGGACGGCGGCGTTGCGGCCGCCCGCGGGTGTCGGAGTCATGCGAGCAGACTCGCAGCCGCCCGGCACCCTGCCTATCGGGGACGTCCCCACCCGATCCTGGAAGGCCCCCTAGGGGCCTGAGGGGAGGCGAGGGCACAGCCTCGCGCCCCGCGCCGGAAGACCGTGGCGCGGGGCGGGTCGAGGTGTCGCCCCGGGGGGCGACGCCCGGGTACTACTTCCCGCCGGCTCCGGCGGAAGCGGTTCCCGAAGCGGCACCGGTCCCGGCGGCGGGCGCCTCGGTCTCGTCCGGAGTCTCCTCGAAGTTCACCCGGCCCATGTGGCGGTTCATGGACTTCATCAGCAGCCACACGCCGGCGGCGAGCGCGGCGAAGACGAGGAAGCCGAGAACGCCGGGGGTCACCTTGTTCTTGTCGAGCTCGTCGGCGGCCAGCGGGACGAGATGCGTCAGTGCCTGGGTGGAGTACATATCAGGCATTGTCGCGGATGCCCGCGAAGAGATCGCTCTCGGGGAGGGAGGTATCGACGCCGGACTTCACAAGCTCGTACTCCTCGGTCGGCCAGACCTCCTTCTGCACGTCCATCGGCACGCGGAACCAGCCGCCCTCCGGGTCGATCTGCGTGGCGTGGGCGATGAGCGCCCGGTCACGCACCTCGAAGAAGTCCGCGCACGGGATGTGCGTGGTCAGGGTGCGTTCGGTGTGCTGCATCTCGTCCCAGCGCTTCAGCCAGTCGCCGTACGGGGACTCCAGGCCGCGCGCCAGGAGCGCCTCGTGCAGGGCGAGGGTGCGGGGCCGGTTGAAGCCCTGGTTGTAGTAGAGCTTCCGCGGTTCCCAGACGGGGCCGAACTCGTCCTCGGGGAAGCGCTCCTTGTCGTTCGCACCGTCGAACGCGATCATCGTGATCTTGTGGGTCATGATGTGGTCGGGGTGCGGGTAGCCGCCGTTCTCGTCGTACGTGGTGACGACCTGCGGGCGGAACGAACGGATCCGGGCGACGAGACGCCCTGCGGCGGTCTCCTCGTCCTCCAGCGCGAAGCAGCCCTCGGGAAGCGGGGGCAGCGGGTCGCCCTCGGGGAGGCCGGAGTCGACGAAGCCGAGCCATTCCTGCTGGACGCCGAGAATCGCGCGGGCCTCGTCCATCTCCTTCCTGCGCACCTCGTGGATGTTCTCCTCGATGTACGCGTCTCCCTGGAGCCGGGGGTTGAGGATGGAACCACGTTCACCACCGGTGCAGGTGACGACCATGACGTCCACCCCCTCGGACACGTACTTGGCCATGGTGGCCGCGCCCTTGCTCGACTCGTCGTCGGGGTGGGCGTGGACGGCCATCAGGCGCAGCTGCTCGGTCAAGACTCGGTCCTCAGTTATTTGTCGCGATGGGCAACTCCTATAGTGACCGAACGGGAAGGTGGAAAATTCCTCGATTCCCCGCACAGGAGGAACGATCATGACGGCGCTGCGCGAGGCCACACCCGAGGGCCGGTACGGCCGGAGCCGGGACCAGCAGGCCGACCGCAAGCTCCGGGTGACCGGCGCGGTCCTGGGTGCTGCGCTGGTCGGCGTGATCGTCTGGATCGGCGTGGACTACATCGGCGGTACGGACATCAGCGCCGAGCTGATCAAGTCCAAGGTCGTCTCCGACGAGCGGGCCGAGGCCCACCTCGAAGTGCACAAGGACAAGGACTCCGACGGCTTCTGCACGGTGCGCGCCCTGGACGCGGCGGGCAGCGAGGTGGCCCGCAAGGACTTCCGCTTCGACCAGCACGTGGGTCGTATCGACGAGGTCGTGGCGCTGCGGACGACGGCCCGGGCCAGTGCGGTGGAGCTGGTGGGCTGCACCAGCGGCGGCTCGGCGGGCTGAGCCGCCGGCGCTCCGCTCGCGGCGGACCACCATGGGCGCCCCCGTGCCGCCCGTACTGTCCGCCACGCCTCCATCGGCACCGGGTGACCTTCTCCCCCTTTGCCCGGGAAATTGTTAGGCTCGTGGTTTCGCCCACCCGTGAGGGAACAAGCTCGGGGTAGGGCGATGCTTTGTATTCCCAGCACCGACGAGGAGCACCTGTGACCCAGACCAGCGAAAACGTCACCTGGCTCACGCAGGAGGCGTACAACCAGCTCAAGGCGGAGCTGGAGTACCTGTCTGGTCCCGCGCGCACGGAGATCTCCGTAAAGATCGCGGCGGCCCGTGAGGAGGGCGACCTCCGCGAGAACGGCGGGTACCACGCGGCCAAGGAAGAGCAGGGCAAGATGGAGCTCCGGGTGCGCCAGCTCACCCAGCTCCTGGAGCACGCGAAGGTCGGCGAGGCACCGGCCGACGACGGTGTGGTCGAGCCCGGCATGGTCGTGACGATCGCCTTCGACGGCGACGAGGACGACACGGTGACCTTCCTGCTCGCCTCCCGTGAGTACGCGAGCACGGAGATCGAGACGTACTCGCCGCAGTCGCCGCTCGGCAGGGGCGTCAACGGCAAGCGCATGGGCGACGACGCCGAGTACGAGCTGCCCAACGGCAAGAAGGCCACGGTGAAGATCCTGTCGGCCAAGCCGTACACCGGCTGAGCCCCCGAGCCTCCCGCGTCGGCGCGACCAAGCTCGCCGTCGACCACATGATCACCGGCGAGGCCGCCGCCCACGGGCTGGCCGCCGTATCGCTGCGCT